>NZ_JBQQBQ010000004.1:0-418393 GCF_052245915.1 Nonomuraea sp. 10N515B | reverse complement strand
CGCCGCCAGCGCCATCGAGCACGTCCTGGCCTGGTCAGCATTCCGCCGCCTCCACCAGGCCCGCGCCCGGCTCAGCCACTACCGCCGACGCGGAGATCCACTACCTCAAGATCTCTGAATGTAGTACTGGTAGGTGCTGTCACGGTCTCCTGGGTTTCATAGCGCCTCTGCCGCCCTGACCACGGGAGCGGATCAAGTTCGGGGTGCTGGTTCTGTTGGGCGTCTTGTGGGTGACGTATCCGCTCACCGTGCTGTCCACCCTCAGTATGTGAGGGGTCGTTCATGGCCGGTGATGGCGGCGCCACCGGTGTCCCCCATCGGTTCGCCGACTGGCTTCCTCTCCGGGAGCTCATCCTGTTCGTTGCCGCGAACCTGCAGGCCATCGGCCTCGTCCTGCTGGCCCGCCGGGATACGACCCGCTCCGCGTGCTTGACGTCCGGGAATCGTGTTCTGGCCGGAGCCCGTGGCACCTGGATGGTGCGGATCTCCTTGCGGCCGCGGCCGTAGGTCGTCCATTCGATCGGGACGTCCTTCCAGATAGGCTCAGTCGCGATAAATCCGGACGTAGTCGAACTTGGCGACGGCACCCGACCGGTTCATCGAGACGAGCCCGATCTTGAGCTGGTTCTTCGCAGGAAGCGTCCACACACCGTTATGGACCCACTTCGAGCCGTCCCGGCTGGTCGCCGCGCGCACCTCCACCTCGTTGTTCGCCGCGTCATAGTGATACGACATCCGCAACCACATCGTCGAAGCCGCCGGCCCGCCGAACATCGGCCCGTTGAAGACGGCGGTCGGTGGGGTGGTCGTCGGCCGTTCGCCCTCCTTCAGGAACTCGCTCACCTGCAGCACGGCCCCGTTGCCGCGGGCCAGCGGCAGCACCGAGTGAGCCATCTTGAAGTAGCGGTCGTCGTTCTCGTACAGCACGAGGCCGGCCTGCTGGTTGCCCTGGGTCGGCGCGAAGTCGAGCTTCGTCTCCACCGTGTAGTCGCCTTCCGGCGCGTCCCGCAGCAGCACCGACGCCGTGTTCGTGGTTCGGTGCAGGTCGGCGTTCTGGGTCGGCCAGGACAGGGCCCCGTCGGAGACGGTCGCGCCCGTCGCCGGGCCGCGGACCCACTGCCAGCTCGCGTCGATGGCCGTGCCGTTGAACTCGTCGCTGTGCTCCGGCAGCAGTTCGCCGGGGGCGGGCTCAGGCACCCGCGTGGCGACCGGCGTGTAGAGCTTCGCGGCACCGACGTTGTCGGCGTCGGCGGTCCCGCGGGCGACCGCGCCGACCGTGCCCGGACGGGCGGCGGCCGGCGGCAGGCGGCGGGTCTGCACGGCCACGGGGTCGCCCAGCTTGTCGCCGCTTACCTGTACGGTCAGGTCGAGGCCGCGGAGCTCGGCCACCACCGTGTGCCAGGTGCCGAGGTCGAATCCGGCGGGCAGCGGCGTCACCTGGCGGCCGCGGCTGACGCCGCCGATCAGCATGTCGGTGACCAGAGCGCCCTGGTCGCGGTCGAGCCAGGCCGTTACGTGGTTGAGGCGGTTGACGTGGGCGAGCGTGAGCCCGGCCGCGCCGGATGCGACCCGCAGGTCGGCTTGGGCTCGGACGTTGGCGCCCGGGGTCTTCTTGCCCGACGTCAGGTAGGACAGGCCGCCCGTGTGGGAGGCGTAGCCGTGGGCGTCCTGGTCGGTCTTGGTCGACCAGCCGGGTCCGGGCTGCCAGCCGGCGAACGAGCCCTCGCCGAACGTGCCGCCCGTGTCGTACGAGGCTGCCGGCGCGGGCTGGGGGCCCTCGGACGGGCCGGCGCCGGCGCGGACCACCGGCCAGCCGTCGATCCAGTCCAGCCGGTCGATCAGTAGCGGGCGCTTGGTCAGGCCGGCCGGTCCGTTGACGATCGGCGGGAAGTCGGGGTCGGCGGTCGAGATAGCGTGGTAGATCAGCCAGTCCTGGCCGGACAGGTCGGTCAGGAAGCCGCTGTGGCCGGGGCCGGCCCAGCGGTTGCCGTTCGCGCCGACGACGATGGCGCCCTTGGTGGTCAGCGCCATCAGGTCCACGCCCTCGTCGTCCGTGAACGGGCCCAGCGGGCTGGTGGCGCGGCCGACCTTGACCTGGTAGCCGCTGTAGGCGCCGTCGCAGCAGCCGGCGTCGGAGTAGAACAGGTAGTAGAAGCCGCCGCGGCGGACGACGTAGCCGCCCTCCATGCGGCGGCCCCTCGCCACCTGTGTCACCGGGCCTTCGACGCGGGTGGCGTCGGCGTTCATCCTCGCCACGCAGAGGGTGTCATAGCTGCCCCAGTAGAGGTAGTGGGCGCCGTCGACGTCGGTGAACTGGGCCTGGTCGATGGTGAAGGTCGGGCATGCGGCCTGGGGCGCGGCCGGGATCACGTCGCCGTGGTCGGTCCATGGCCCCGTGGGGGTGGGCGCGGTGGTCAGGCCGATGTCGCCGGAGGCGAGGGAGTAGTAGAGGTAGTACGTGCCGCCTATGTAGCGGATGTCGGGCGCCCAGAGGCGGGCGCCGTTGTGCCAGGCGGGCTTGGTCTGCGGGGTGAAGACGTCCCCGGCGTGCTCCCAGGTCACCAGGTCCTTCGAGCGCAGGATCGGCAACATGCGCTCGCCGGCCTCGCCCTTGCTGTTGAAGACCGGGTTCTGGGTGCCGTACGCGTACCAGAGCCCGTCGCGGGCGTGGATCACCGTCGGGTCGGGGAGACTGTCGACCGCGCCTGCCGAAACGGGATTGGTGAACAGGCCGGACAGCAGGGCGGTGACGGCTAAGACGATCTTCATGGGCTCTCTTTCTCGAAGGAGCTCAGCGTGGGGTCGTAGTCGAGGGCGCCGATGTCGTACATCGGGGTCATCCAGTGGTAGAAGTTGTCGCCGCGCTCGCGCAGCAGGTCGTACAGGCGGCGCATGAGGCGGCGGCGGACCGGGGCCAGCTCGGGGTGGGTGTACCGGTTGCTGAGCTCGTGCGGGTCGGCGTGCAGGTCGTACAGCTCGTTGACGGACTCCGGGTTGACGACCAGCTTGTAGCGGTCGTCGCGGATCATCCGCTGCGGATAGGGGAAGTGGTGGCCGTGAAACTCGGCCAGCAGCTCGGCGGGCCATTCCGGGTGTTCGCCGCGCACCAGCGGGACCAGGCTGCGGCTGTCCACGGCCGGCTTGGTGTCGCAGCCGGCCAGGTCCAGGATGGTCGCGGTGCAGTCGGTGAGTGTCACGAACTCGTTCCTGACCTGCGGTTGCGAGCTGGGGATGCGGACGATGCCGGGGATGCGGTAGATGTCCTCGTACATGGCCGGGCCCTTGTCGTGCAGGCGGTGGGCGCCGGTGAACTCGCCGTGGTCGGCGGTGAAGAAGACCGACGTCTGGTCGGTCAGCCCCAGCTCGTCCAACCGGTCGAGGATGCGGCCGAGCTGCTGGTCGATCAGCGTCACGTAGCCCCAGTAGACGGCGATCAGCTTGCGCGTGACCTCGATCGGGATCGTGTCGAACGTCCAGTGCTCGCTGTAGTTCCGCTGCACCGGCGGCTTGCCCTCGAACGTCTCGGCGATCGACGGCGGCAGCTCCACCAGGCTCGGGTCGTACATGTCGAAGTACTCGTCGGGCAGCAGGTACGGCAGGTGCGGCCCGAAGAAGTGGGTGGCCAGGAAGAACGGGCGGCCGTCGGCGGCGTAGCGGTCGAGGTGCTCGATGGCCCGGGTCGCCAGATAGTGCTCGAACGTGGCCTCCGCCGGCTGGTGCAGCCGCGCCGCGAGCAGATTGCCCTGGTTGCCGTTGGGGGTGGTGCCCCGGATCAGGTCCGAGATCCGGTACGGCGGCAGCCCCCGCTCCTCCAGGTACGCCAGATAGTCGGGATGGTCGACCGGGTTGTGCCAGCCGGGCAGGTCGGGCCCGTCGAAGCCGTACGAGGCGGCGTTGCGGCTGGTGCCGCCGTGCCACTTGCCGATCAGCCCCAGGTTGTAGCCGCGTTCCTGCAGCGCGCCGGGGAAGGTGAACGCGTCCTCTCGCAGGTCCTCCAGGTAGCCGACGTTGCGCTCGTAGTTCGCCAGCAGCCGATGCCGGAACGGGGCCTGCCCGGTGAGCAGGCTGGCCCGCGCCGGCGTGCAGATGGCCGTGGGCGTGTAGAACCGATCGAACCGCGTGCCGGTGGCGGCCAGCCTGTCCAGGTTGGGCGTGGCCACGTGCGGGTTGCCGTAACAGCCCAGGGTGTCGACGCGGTGCTGGTCGGTCATCAGGAACAGCAGGTTCACTTGCTGAAGGCCTTTTCGTAGAGGTCGCCGGTGTAGTACGTGGCCGGGTCCGGCCGTGACTTGAGCTGGCCGGTGCCGACGAAGAAGTCGCCCAGGCTGTTGAGCCACTTGGCGACCGTGCCGTCCTTGGTCTTGGCCACCAGGTCGGCCGTCGGCATCGTCTGGACGTTGGCGGCGTCGGCCTTGACCTTGGCCGGGTCGAGCTTGAGCAGCGAGGCCGCCTCGGTGATCGACTCCTCGGGGTGCGCGGCCCGCCAGTCGTTGGCCTCCTGCAGCACCTTGATCACCTTGTTGGTGAGCTCCTGGTCCGTCTTGGGCCCCGACACGAACGCGGTCGGGAACGAGTTGTCCGGGAACTCCTTGGTGCTGGCGAGCTCGACCGTGCCGGGCACCTTCTGCTTGATCGTGTCGATCAGCGGATACCAGATGCCGGCCCCGTCGATCTGCCCCGACGAGAACGCCGACACGACGGTGGCCGGGTCCATCGGCACCTTCTGGATGTCCTGGGCCGTCATCCCGGCCTTCTTCAGCGCCAGGTTGAGCACCATGTCGCCGGAGGTGCCCTCGGGCACGCCGACCTTCTTGCCCTTGAGCGCCTGCATGGAGGTGACGCCGGGGCGGCCGATGACGCGGTCGGCGTACGCGAGCGTGTTGATCGCGATGACCTTGGCCTTGCCCGAGGCGGGCAGCCACATGGCGCCGGGGCCGATGTAGCCGAAGTCGAGGTCGCCGGCGCCGAGCGCCTGGATCTGCAGCGGCCCGTTGGTGAAGACCTTGATGTCAGGGGTGAGCCCCTGCTTCTCCCAGAGGCCCTGCTTGTCGGCGATGGCCAGCAGGCTCGCGCCGTTGTAGTCGCTGATGTAGCCGAACCGGACCGTGGTGCCGTCGTCGGAGCAGGCGGTCACGGACAGTGTCAGCAGGCTCACCGCTGTGGCGGCCGTCAGGGCGCGGCGAAGAGAACGCATGGCGGATCAGTCCTTTCCGGGGGGTGGTTTAGGCGGCTGGGACTTGGTGGTACACGCTGTGCCAGACCTCGTTGCGGATGCGCCCGAACTCGGGCGACAGCCGCATCTCCTCGGTCCTTGGGTACGGCAGGTCGACGTCGACGACCTGCTGGATGCGGCCGGGCCTGGCCGCCATGACGATCACGCGCCTGGCCAGGTAGACGGCCTCATCCACGTCGTGGGTGATGAACATGACCGTGCGCTGCTCCTGGCTCCAGGTGTCGAGGAGCTGGTCCTGCAGCTGCACCCGGGTCAGCGCGTCCAGCGCGCCGAACGGCTCGTCCATGAGCAGGACCTGTGGGTTGACCGCGTACGCGCGGGCGATCGCGCACCGCTGCTTCATCCCGCCGGACAACGTCTTGGGCAGCGCGTCGGCGAAGTCGGACAACCCGACGAGCGCGATCGCCCGCTCCGCCCGCCGCCTGCGCTCCTCGGCCGGGAGCTCGGCCAGCTTCAGCCCGAACTCGACGTTCTTGCGCACGGTCAGCCAGGGGAACAACGCGTACTGCTGGAAGATCACCCCGCGCTCGGGCCCGGGACCGGTGACCGGCACGCCGTCCACCAGCACCTCGCCCGAGGTGGGCTCGACCAGCCCGGCCGCCATGCTCATGAGGGTGCTCTTGCCGCATCCGGACGGGCCCACGACCGTGACGAACTCCCGGTCGGCGATGTCCAGCGACACCTGGCTCAGCGCGGTGAACGTGCCGTCCTTCATCGGGTAGGTCTTGACGACGTCGCTGAACGAGATCTTGGTGGTCAACGTCGCTCCTGCCAGTCGGTGAGGTGGCGCTCGGCCAGCAGCAGCAGCCGGTCCATCAGCAGGCCGAGCACGCCGATGGCGATCAGGCCCACGAAGATCGTGGGCAGGTCGTAGTAGAGCTGGGCGTTCTGCATGCGATAGCCCAGGCCCTCCTGGGCGGCGATCAGTTCGGCGGCGACCAGCGTGCCCCAGGCCGAGCCGAGCCCGACCCGCATCCCGACCAGGATGAACGGCGTGGACGCCGGCACCACGACCTTGAGGAAGATCGTCCGGTCGGACGCGCCGAGCACGCGAGCGGCGTTGATCAGCGTCTTGTCCACGTCGACCACGCCCTGGAACGTCGCCACGACGCTGGACAGGAACGACGCCAAGAAGATCACGAAGACCTTCGGCACCTCGCCGATGCCCATCAGCACGATGGCGAGGGGGATGATCGCCAGGGGCGGGATGGTGCGGAAGAACTGGACGTACGGCTCCAGCAGGCCGCGCGCGGTGGCGTACCAGCCCATCAGGAAGCCGATCGGGATCGCCAGCAGGGTGCCGAGCAGGAAACCCAGCAGCACCCTGCGCAGGCTGGCGAGCGCGTCGTCCAGGAGCGTGCCGTCCGCGATCAGCTCGCCTGCCTTGGCCGCCACCTCCAGCGGCGTCGGCAGGCCCTGCACGCCGACCGTGGCCAGCAGCGTCCACACGACGAGGCCGATGACGACGGCGAGCAGGTTGAGCGTAAGGGCGCGGCTGGAGCGCCTGGGCTCGCGCCGCGCGACCGCCGACTTGCCCAGCGCGGTGAGCTGGGTCATGACTGCCTCGAATGGTTCATGGATTCCTCTTGCGCGAGATCGGGCCCGGCCGGATAGCGGGAGAGCAGGGGGGATTCGTGCAGCACGAGGGCGATGCCGCCGAGCGCGCCCGCGGCCTCGCCGAGCGTCGCGCGGCGCAACGTGATCCGGTGCCGGGAGATCGGCATGACGCGCGCGCTCATCGTCCGCTCGATCGGCTCCAGCAGCGCGGCGCCGATCTCCGCGAGCTCGCCGCCGATCACGATGACGCTGGGGCCTATGGCGTTGCACAGGGCCGCGAGCACGCCGCCGATGTTGGCGCCGACGCCCTCCAGCAGGCCGAGCGCCGTGGCGTCGCCTGCCTTGACGGCCTTGATCAACTCGGGGACGTCGTCGGCCCGGCCGCCGGCGGCACGGTAGGCGTCGAGCACGGCTCTTATCGAGGCCACGGTCTCCAGGCAGCCGGAGCCGCCGCAGGAGCAGGGCGAGCCCTGCGGGTCGACCATGATGTGGCCGAACTCGCCGGACAGGCCGTATGCGCCGCGATGCAGCGACCCAGCGATCACCAGCCCGCCGCCGACGCCGTGGGACAGCCGCAGGTACAGCACGTCCTGGCCGCCCGCGGCCGCGCCCCAGATCGCCTCGCCCAGCGCGGCCAGCCGGGCGTTGTTGTCCAGCAACACCGGCACGCCGAACCGCTCCCGCAGCAGCACCTGTGCGGGATGCGGGGTGTCGTCGTCCTCGGGGGAGTCCGGACCGCCGACCGGGCCGACCACGCCGACGCCGATCGCGCTGAGCGCGCCCAGCCGCAGGCCGCCTTCGCTGAGGGAGCCGACGAGCCGCTCGGCCAGGTCCACCCGCTGCTCCCACGGCAGGTCGGCGTCGTGCGGCTCGCTGGCCGCGCCGACGATCTCGTGCGCCAGGTTGATGGCCGCGACGTGCAGCGCGCGGCGGGCGAAGTCGATGCCGATGGCCTGGCCTGCGTCCGGGTTGAGCGTCAGCGTCTCAGCCGGCCGGCCGCGGCCGCGCGGCATGTCGTCCTGCTGGGTGGCGGTGACGACGGCGCCGGTGGATATGAGCTCGGCGAGGATGTCGTACAGGGTGGTGCGGGACAGCCTGCAGAGCTTGCCCAGCTCGCCGCGGCTGAGCGGACCGTGCTTGCGTAGCAGGCCGAGCACGAGCTCTTCGTGCCCGCGCCGCAACTGTGACAAGGGGCCACGGGGTTGTGACATACCGCCGAGTCTGCCCACCGCCGCTGTTTTTCGTCAATAACCCGGAAAAAAACATGCTGAGTGCCGCATGGTGCTCTGAAGTGGGAAAACGCGGCTGTTTAGGGGTTGGCGAGAGTTGTAACTTTCCCGTAACGTGCCGGCGCCCACGCGGGCCATCGGCGTGCGCTAGGACAATCGCTCGCACACCCGGAACGACACTCTCCTGGTGGCCCGCGAGGGTGTCAGCAGGTGGTAGACGATAGTGTGCGACCCCGGCTCGAAGGCGCCGAAGGGGTTGCGCCGGTCCTTGGTCGTGCCGGTCACCCAGCCCGTCTGCCGTCCCTCGTCCTGGCCGTCCACCACCCAGCGGTAGGTGTACTCCGTCTGCTTGCCCGACGGACCCTTGATCGCGGCGACCGGGAAGAGGCTGGGCGACCAGCAGCCGTCCGCGCCGACCTGCTGACCCTCCAGCGTCAACGACACCAGGCGTACGGTCGCCGCGGCCGCCGTCGTGGTCGCGGGTTTCGACGGGGACGTCGTCGGTTTGGGCGTCGACGAGCGGCGGGAGGGGGTGGGGGTGGAGCGGGCGGTCCTGGTGGGGCGGGTCTTCTTGGCCGGCGCGCTGGGGGTCTTGTCAGTGTCCAGGTTCTTGGCCGGTGGGCTGGTCATGGTGGCCTGGTCCGTGGGGGCCGACGGGGTGGGCGCGGCCGTTGTCGCCGGGGCGGGCATCCACGTGATCGCCCCGGCGACCAGGGCGGCGGACACCCCCAACGCGCCGACGCCCGCCAGCAGTGCCTTCCAGCGCTGGCGCCTCGCGGGACGACCCACCGCACCGCCTCGGTGGCCGGCCGTACTCCCTCCGTGGCCTGTCGCGGCATCCGGCGTGCCGGTGGGCGGGGCGCCGATGAGCCGGAGCAGGACGTCCTGCATGGCAGGCCGGGCGGCGGGGTCCTTGGCCAGGCAGGACAGTACGATCGGACGCAGCGGACCCGGCAGGTCGCCCAGGTACGGCTCGTCGTGGAGGATGCGGCGGATCACCGCGGGCAGTGAGTCGTTGCCGAACGGCGGGCTCCCTGTCGCGGCGAACACGATCACCGACGCCCACGCGAAGACGTCCACGGCGGGACCGAGCGGGGCGCCCGCGAGCTGCTCCGGCGCCATGTAGGCGGGCGTGCCGACGATGCTGCTCGTCACGGTCAGCGAATGGCCGGACGCGCGGGCGATGCCGAAGTCGATGACCCGCGGCCCGTCCCTCCCGAGCAGCACGTTGGCGGGCTTGAAATCGCGATGCACCACCCCGGCCCGGTGGATCGCCGCCAGCGCGGTCGCGGTCGCCACCGCGAGCCGCTGCAGGTCGGCCCCGGCGTGACGGCCCGCCTGCTGGAGCGAGGGTCCTTCGACGTACTCGGTCACGATGTACGGCCGGCCGCTCAGCGACGCGTCGAGCACCTGGGCGATGCAGAACGGTTCCACCCGGCGCGCCGCGTCGATCTCCTTGGCGAAGCGATGATCAGGGGCCGGGCCGTCAGCCAGCACTTTAACCGCGACCGGCCGCCCGTCGGGAGCCCGGCCCAGGTAGACCACCCCTTGGCCGCCCGCGCCCAGACGCCCCAGCAGCCGGTACGGGCCCACGGCCGCCGGATCTTCCGGCAGGAGCGGGTCCATCATTCGCTCCCCGTGGGGCAGATGGTGAACGAGAACGTCTTCGACACCGTCTGGGGCGAGGTGAGGCGGAGGACGACCCGATGGGGACCGTCCGACTCCACGAGCGGGCCGGTGACCTGCCGGGTGTAGGTGTCGGCGATGACGGACTCGGACCGCTGCACCACTCGCCCGTCCAGGACCCATTCGTAGCGGAACGTGGTGGACAGCTTGGTCCCCTCCACCAGGCCGGAGAGGTTGCCCTGGCCGAACACGCAGTCAGGAGTGTCGGCATGTCTGGGGCCGATGATCCGCACCCAGACGATCCGGAAGGAGCCGCTGCCCGATCGGGGTTTCGCCGATGACCTCGTCGGGCTGGGAGCGGTCTGCGTCGGCTTCACGGTCTGCGTCGGCTTCGTGGTCCGTGTCGCGGTCGGCTTCGTGGTGGTCGACGGTTTCGGGGTGGAGGGACGTTTGGTCCTTTTCGCGCTCTGGCGCGTTTTCGTGGGGGACGGCGTCGCGGCAGGGGTGAACGCCAGCGGCTGCTTGGTCGGTTGCGAGCCAGGGACGCCCCAGACGATCGTGGCCCCCCAGGCGAGGGTGGCCGCGACCGCCAGCGCCCCCACGCTGGAGATGCCCGCGACGAGCGCCGTCCTGCTCCCGCGCCGCCCGGGAACGGTGGACGGACCGCGGCCATCGGCGCTGTGCGCAGCAGCCGGGGCCTGTCCGCCCAGGAGCTGCAGCAAAACGTCCCGCATGGCCGGCCGGCGCGCCGGATCCTTGGCCAGGCACCCCAGCACGATCCCGCGCAACGGGTGCGGCAGGTCGCCGAGCTGCGGCTCGTTGTGCAGGATCCGATTGATCACCGCGGGCAGTGAGTCCTCACCGAACGGGGGCGTCCCGGTGGCGGCGAACACGATCACCGATGCCCACGCGAACACGTCGACGGCCGGCCCGATCCGCTCGCCGGCGAGCTGCTCCGGCGCCATGTAAGCAGGAGTCCCCACGATGCTGCTGGTCGCCGTCATCCCCGCTTCGACAGACCGGGCGATCCCGAAGTCGATCACCCGGGGTCCACCCCGTCCGAGCAGCACGTTGGCGGGCTTGAAGTCGCGGTGGACGATGCCGGCCTGATGAATGGCCGTCAGCGCGGTCGCGGTCGCCACCGCGAGCCGCTGCAGGTCGGCCCCGATGTGGCGCCCGGCCTGCTGGAGGGAAGGCCCTTCGACGTACTCGGTCACGATGTACGGCCGGTCGCTCAGTGAGGCGTCGAGCACCTGAGCGATGCAGAACGGCTCCACCCGGCGCGCCGCGTCGATCTCCTTGGCGAAGCGCTCGTCGGCGAGTCCCTCGCGGAGGACTTTGACCGCGACCGGCCTGCCGTCGGGCCCCTGGCTCAGGTAGACCACGCCTTGGCCGCCCGCGCCCAGACGCCCCATCAGCCGGTAGGGCCCTACGGCAGCGGGGTCGCCTTCCCGGAGGGGTTCGACGGGCGACATGGGACTCCTGTGACAAGGCTTACGGGATCTTGGGCACCATAGCGGGAAATGTCAGGCCGAGTGAGGCAGTCGCGTAAACGAGACCCTCACGCGGTCCAGGGCGCCCGCGTGGGTCGTTGACTTTTGTTTGGCGTATCGCCAAATTAAATGCCATGAGGCGGACCATCTCGGTACTCCTGGCCATGCTGCTGACCTGTGCCACTCTCGTCGCGCCCGCTCGCGCCGCGGCCGCGCGCGAGGTTACCTACGACCGGTATTCGCTGATGGTGGACGGCCGCAGGGTCGTGCTGCAGGCGGCCGAGTTCCACTACTTCCGGCTGCCCAGCCCGCGGTTGTGGCAGGACGTGCTGGAGAAGTTCAAGGCGGCCGGGTTCAACGCGGTCTCCCTCTACTTCTCATGGGCCTACCACTCACCGAAGCCCGGCGTGTACGACTTCACCGGCGTGCGTGACGTGGACCGGCTGCTGCGGATCGCGTCCGAAGCTGGGCTGTACGTCATCGCGCGGCCGGGGCCGTACATCAACGCAGAAAGCAGCGGCGGCGGCCTGCCCGCCTGGGTGAAGACCGTGCCGGGGCGGGCCCGCAGCAGCGAGAGCGGCTACCAGGCCGCCTACCGGGAGTGGCTGCACCGGATCAACCCGATCATCGCCAGGCATCAGGTCACCGAGGGCGGGCCGGTGATCCTCTACAACGCCGAGAACGAATACCAGGTCAACACCGACGCCGCCTACATGCAGGACATCCAGGACCAAGCGCGGGCCGACGGCATCGAGGTGCCCATCACGACCAACGACTGCTGCGACGGCGGCAGCTGGAGCTCGACCTGGGCGACCGGACCCGGCGCCGTGCAGATCCCGGGCATCGACGACTACCCGCAGTCCTTCGAATGCGCCAACCCCGGCCTCTGGGGGCCGTGGGGTGAAGGGCTGACCGAGCGGCTGCGGGACGACATCCCCGTGTTCGCCGCCGAGTACCAGGCCGGCGCGATCGACGTGGGCGACGCGGGCTACGACAAGTGCCGCGAGCTCACGGGACCGGCCTTCATGAAGTATTTCTACAAGAACAACCTGGTCACGACCGGGGCGACGATGTTCTCGTACTACATGGGGTACGGCGGCACGAACTGGGGCTGGCTCGCCCAGCCCAACGACGTGTACACCTCCTACGACTACGGCGCCCCGATCACCGAGGCCCGGCAACTGACCCCCAAGTACGACGAATTCAAACGCCAGGGCTACTTCCTGCAGGCGGTCGCGCCGCTGGCCAAGACCGACCCGGTCGCCACGCCGCCGGCATCCGACAACCCGGCCCTGACCACCGTGGCGCGCGCCAACCCGGACACCGGCACCGAGTTCGTCCTCGTCAAGCACACCGACCGGGCCGCGACGAGCACGGACACCGCCACCCTCGACTGGGCGGGACACCGCGTGCCCGTGCAGGTCAAGGGACGTGATGCCCACGTGCTCGTCGGCGAGTACGACCTCGGCGGCCAGCGCCTGGTCCTGTCCACGTCCGAGATCATGACGCACGCCGCCATCGGAGGCCGCGACGTCGCCGTCCTCTACGGCGCCGCGGGCTCACCGGGCGCCACCATCCTGGGGTACGGGTCCGAGCCGCGCGTCACGGTGCTCGAAGGCCGCGTGAGCAGTTCCTACGCGGGGGGCGAGCTGCGGCTCGACTACAGCCACGAAGGGCTGGCCCGTGTGCTGGTCACGGGAGGCGGGCGGCGACCGCTGCTGCTCCTGATCGGCACGGATGAGGAGGCGGCGAGGTTCTGGCGGGCGGACACGGATATGGGCCCGGTGCTGGTGCGCGGCACGGATCTCGTGCGCTCGGCGTCCGTGAACAGCGACACCGTACGCGTGGTGGCCGACGTGGCAGGGAACACCACGCCCATGGCGGCCGGGAATGCCGCGAACCCGGCGGTGGAGGTGTTCGCGCCGCCCGCGGCCCACCGGCTGCGGATCGGCACACACGACGTCCGCGTGACCCGCACGCCGAGCGGCTCGCTGCTCGGCTCGGCCCGCGCCCCCGAACCGGCCCCGATGCCCGAGCTGACCGCCTGGCGCATCCGCCCCGAGGCCCCTGAGGCCCGGCCCGGGTTCGACGACTCCCGGTGGACGCGCGCCGACCGCACCACGACCACCAGCCCGCACCCGCCCAAGACCCTGCCCGTCCTGTACGCCGACGACTACGGCTACCACTACGGCAACGTCTGGTACCGCGGCCACTTCACCGCCACCGGAGCCGAGACCACCATCGACCTGAACGCGATCACCGGCAAACGCGGCAACTACCTGGTGTGGCTGAACGGCCGCTACCTCGGCTCGGCGGCCGGCGGCGTGCAGGCGGACTCCGGCGACCAGTGGACCCCGCCCAACCCCGACCCCGGCCCCGGCCACTTCCCCATCCCGGCGGGCGCGCTCAAGCCGGGCGCGGACAACGTGATCGCCGTCCTCGTCGCCAACATGGGCCACAACGACGACTGGATCGCCGACGACCTGCGCTTCAAACAGCCACGCGGCCTGGTCGGCGCCTCTGCCGGCGGCACCCCGATCTCCTGGCGCATCCAGGGCGCCGCCGGGGCCGATCCGGTGCGCGGCGGGCTCAACAACGGCGGCCTGTACGGCGAACGCACCGGCTGGCACCTGCCGACCTATCCCGACAAATCCTGGAAGAACGCCACCCCGGCCGCCCCCTTGACCCCCGGCGTCACCTGGTATCGGACGTCCTTCAAGCTCGACCTGCCCCAGGGCCAGGACGTCCCGATCGGACTCCGCTTCGGTGGCGACCCCTCACCGGCGTACCGCGTGCTGATCTTCCTCAACGGCTGGAACGTCGGCCAGTACGGCGGCGACATCGGCCCGCAGAAGGAGTTTTCGCTCCCGGCCGGGCTGCTGGCCGAGCGCGGGACCAACACCCTCGCCCTGGCCGTCACCGCCGAAGAGCCGGTGCCCGCCGGCCCCGGCCCGATCAGCCTGTTCGCCTACGGCAACGTCCGCGTGGACTAACCCCGCGGGGGCACGGCCAGTTCGCCGAGCTCCGACCAGTCGTCCTGCGGGACCGCGGCGTTGACGATCCGCGGCGTCTCGGCCAGGTAGTCCGGCAGCGTGCGCTGGGCCTGCTTGAAGTGGTCCGACTGCACGTGCGCGGCCCCGGCCGCGTCGTCGCGGAACGCCTCGACCAGGACGTACTCGTTCGGGTCGTCAAGGCTGCGCGACCAGTCGAACCACAGGCAGCCGGGCTCGGCGCGGGTCGCCTCGGTGAACGCGGTGGAGATCTCCGGCCAGCGGTCGGCGTGCTCGGGCAGGATGCGGAACTTGGCGGTAATGAAGATCATCGGCCCTCCATAGATCGGTACGGCCCGAGCTTAGCGACGGCCGGATTTCATGTATGTCATGTAGGAAATAGAGCTCAAACCTGCCCTCATCGCCGCGCTGCTGCCCGCCGTCCTGGCCGGTTGCGGCGGCGCCGAGGCGACATCCGACTCGGAGGTGAAGGTGCTGCGTTACCAGGGCACCGCCGGCGCCGTCACCTTCCCCGAACTGGCCGCGGAGCTCGGCTATCTCGGTGACCTCAAGCTGAAGTGGGTGGGCAACACCACCTCGGGACCGCAGGACATCCAGTCCGCGGCCACCGGGCAGACCGACTTCGGCGGCGCCTTCGACGGCGCGATCATCAAGCTCAAGGCGGCCAAGGCCCCCATCAAGGCGGTGATCGGCTACTACGGCTCCGACAAGGACACCTTCAACGGCTACTACGTCAACGAGAACAGCCCCATCAAGACCGCCCGCGACCTCATCGGCAAAAAGATCGGCGTCAACACGCTCGGCGCGCACCACGAGGCCGTCATCAAGGAATACCTCAGGCGCGCAGGGCTGACGCCCGACGAGATCAAGCAGGTCCAGCTGGTGGTGATCCCGCCGGTCAACACCGAGCAGGCCATCCGGCAGGGTCAGCTCGACGTCGGCACGCTGGGCGGCGTGCTCAAGGACAAGGCGCTCGAACGCGGCGGGCTGCGGCCGCTGTTCACCGACGTGGACCTGCTCGGCCCGTTCACGGCCGGAGCCATCGTCCTGCGCGAGGACTTCATCGCTGACAACCCGACCACCACCAAAACCTTCGTGACCGGCTTCGCCAAGGCCGTCGAATGGGCGCAGACCCACTCCCGCGAGGAGGTCATCGCCACGTTCGAGCAGATCATCGCCAAGCGCGGCCGCAACGAGAGCGCCGACACCGTCCGGTTCTGGAAGAGCACCGGCATCGCCGGCAAGGGCGGCGTCATCGCCGAGAAGGAGTTCCAGACCTGGATCGACTGGCTGCAGCGCGAAGGCGAGATCAAGCCCGGCCAGGTCAAGGCGGCCGACCTCTACACCAACGCGTTCAATCCCTACGCCGGCGGGAGCGGATCATGAGCAAAATCGACATCAGGAACGTCAGCAAGGCCTTCCCCGTCAGGGACGCCGGCGAGCCGTTCACCGCGCTGGACGCGCAGACCCGCGAGTCCCTGCAGGAGGAGCTGGTGCGCGTCTGGCAGCACACCGGCAAGACGGTCATCTTCATCACCCACGGTATCGACGAGGCCGTCTACCTGGGGGAGCGGGTCGCCGTGATGACCTCCAGGCCCGGCCGGATCAAGGAGATCGTCGACATCGCGTTCGACTCGCGCGAGGGCGACCTGCGGGCCGATCCGGTCTTCGGCGAGTACCGGCACCACGTGTGGAAGCTGCTGCGTGACGAGGTGGCGGCGGCGCAGGTTCAGGAGCGCGAGGTGGCGATCTCCCATGGCTGACACCCGGCAGGACACGCCGCCCGGCGAACTCCCTTGGTACGACCTCCCAGACGACGAAGCACGCGAAGAGCACGACGAAGCACCTGACGACGTCCACGAGGACGACGCACGTGCGGACGCCGGTCCCGGGCCGGACACCGCGCCGCCGCCGGCCCCGCCGGGCGTGGCGAAGGCCCGCCCGGAGCGCGTCTGGGGAACGCTCCGGCGGGCCGTCAGGCGCGGCACCGTGAACTCGACGGCCATCCTGCTCCTCCTGGCCGCCTGGGAGATCCTGCCCAGGCTCGGCGTCCTGGACCGCGTCTTCGTCCCCCGCTGTCGGAGGACCTCGCCGCCTGGTACGACCTCCTGATCAGCGGGCAACTCCCCGAGCACCTGCAGGCCTCCCTGGCCCGCTCCCTGGCCGGCTTCGGCCTGGCCATCGTGCTGGCCATCCCGCTCGGCCTGCTGATCGGCTGGTACCGCCCGGTCTCCGACTTCCTGGTTCCGCTGCTCGAGCTGTTCCGCAACACCTCGGCGGTGGCGCTGCTGCCGGTGTTCACGCTGATCCTCGGCATCGGCGAGACCACGAAGATCGTCTTCGTCCTGTACGCGTGCTCGTGGCCGATCCTGCTCAACACCATCAGCAGCGTGCGCACCGTCGAACCCCTGCTCATCAAGTCGGCCAGATCCATGGGCCTGGGCCCGGTCCGGCTGTTCCAGAAGGTGATCCTGCCCGCCGCCGTGCCGACGATCTTCACCGGCGCGCGGCTGGCGGGCGCGTACTCGATCCTCGTGCTGCTGTTCGCCGAGATGGTCGGCGCCAAGGCGGGGCTCGGCTACCTCATCCTGGACACCCAGTCGAGCTTCCGCATCCCCGACATGTACGCCGGCATCATCACGATCTCCGTGCTGGGCCTGCTGTTCAACCTGCTGCTGGTCGCCGTCGAGCGCCGCTTCTCCACCTGGAGGACCACGTGACGAGAAAGCTTCACCTCAACGCCTTCCTCATGGGCGTGGGCCACCACGAGGCGGCCTGGCGGCACCCGCGCACCGAGCCGGCCCGCCTCACCGATGTGCGCCATTATCAGGAGCTGGCCAGGATCGCCGAGCGGGGCAAGCTCGACTCGGTCTTCCTCGCCGACGGCGTGGCCCTGCACGGCGACGTCGCCCACAACGCGCTCGGCGGCCTGGAGCCGCTGACGTTGTTGTCGGCCCTGGCCGCGGTCACCGACCACATCGGCCTCATCGCCACCGTCTCGACGACGTACAACGAGCCCTTCCACGTGGCACGCAAGTTCGCCTCGCTCGACCACATCAGCGGCGGCCGGGCCGGCTGGAACATCGTCACCTCGGCCGGCGAGGCCGAAGCCCGCAACTTCGGCGTCGAGCGGCCCGCGCACGCCGCCCGCTACGCCAGGGCGAGCGAGTTCCTGGAGGTCGTGCGCAAGTTGTGGGACAGCTGGGAGGACGGCAAGGAGTTCGCCGCCCGCCACGCCGAAGCGGTCTTCACCGCGCAGCAGACGCTCGCCGAGGGGCAGGTGTTCTACGCCGACCTGAAGGGCCGCCTGGCCGTATACGGTCGCCGGCCCGATGAACTGCTGGTCCTGCCGGGGATCTCGCCGATCATCGGCTCGACCGAGCGGGAGGCGCTGCGGCTGGAGAAGGAGCTGGAGGACCTCATCATCCCGGCGTACGGGCTGGCCCAGCTCTCCCATCTGACCGGGATCGACCTGACCGAGGACGCGCTGGACGGGCCGCTGCCCGACGTGCCCGTCGAGACGGAGGGCGCGCAGAGCCGCCGCAAGCTGGTGGTGGACCTGGCCAGGCGGGAACGCCTCACGGTCAGGCAGCTCCTCGGCCGCCTGGCCGCGGGCGCGGCCACCGGGTCGTCGCCGGCACGCCCGAGCAGATCGCCGACCAGATCCAGGAGTGGTTCTTCAACGGCGCGGCCGACGGATTCAACGTCATGCCGCCGATCCTGCCCGGCGGCCTGTCCGACTTCGTGGACCATGTGGTGCCGGAGCTACAGGTCAGAGGGCTCTTCAGGCACGAGTACGAGGGCCGCACGCTCCGCGACACCTACGGCCTGGCCAGACCCCGTTCCCAGTACGCCGCGCAGCTGGCGGTGGCCGGATGAACATCGTCACGCTGATCGGGAATCCCCGGGAGGGCTCCAGGACGCGGACCGTCGCCATCGCGGCCGCCGAGGCGATCGCGGCCAGGATCGGAGCCGCCGGGCCCCACGAGGTCGTGGACCTGTCCGCGCTCGGCCCGCACCTGCTCTCACCCGGCGCGTCCCCCGGGGTCGAGGTGGCGCTGGAGCTGGTGGCCCAGTCGAGCGTGCTCGTGGTGGCCAGCCCCACGTACAAGGGCGCCTACACCGGGCTGCTCAAGTCCTTCCTCGACCGCCTGCCGCGGGACGGCCTGGCCGGCAAGGCGGCGCTGCCCCTGCTGGTCATGGGAGGTCCCAAGCATGCGCTCGCGGTCGAGGTGCACCTGCGGCCGCTGCTGGTGGAACTCGCGCCGCCGTGCCCACACCGGGGCTGGCGGTGCTCGAGACACAGCTCCCGGGCCTGGCGGAGATCCTGACGGTCTGGGCGGACCAGGTCGCCCCGCAGGTGGCCGCTGTGCTGGGGGAGAGGGTGTTGTCGTAGCAGTCGGCGGTGGCCGCCGGTCGGCGGCCACCGCTGTTGACGCGTCCGTGCGCGCGCCGCTAGCCTCAAGAAACTGTTCTAGAAGACTAGAACTGAAAGGGAGGGTTGAGCATGGGCGAACAAGCCGTGCGGACACCGCTCACCGGGCAGACCGGGCCGTATTTCGGCAGGTTCGGCGGCCGGTTCATCCCGGAGGCGCTGGTGGCCGCCCTGGACGAGCTGGATGTCGCTTACCGGGACGCGCTGGCGGATCCGGAGTTCATGAGGCGGATCGACGAGCTGCACAGCACCTACGTGGGCCGGCCGAGCCTGATCACCGAGGCGCCGAGGTTCGCGCGGCACGCCGGCGGGGCGCGCATCCTGCTCAAGCGCGAGGATCTCAACCACACCGGCTCCCATAAGATCAACAACGCCGTGGGCCAGGCGCTGCTCACGCTGCGCATGGGCAAGACCCGCGTCATCGCCGAGACGGGCGCGGGCCAGCACGGCGTGGCCACCGCCACCGCGGCCGCGCTGCTCGGCCTGGACGCCGTGGTCTACATGGGCGAGGTCGACATGCGCCGCCAGGCGCTCAACGTGGTCAGGATGCGGCTGCTCGGCGCCGAGGTGATCCCCGTGACCTCGGGCTCGCGCACGCTCAAGGACGCCATGAACGAGGCCATGCGCGACTGGGTGACCAATGTCGAGAACACCCACTACCTGATCGGCTCCGCCGCCGGGCCGCATCCGTTCCCGACCATGGTGCGCGAGTTCCAGCAGGTCATCGGGGTGGAGGCGCGGCGACAGGCGCTGGCGCTGGCCGGGCGGCTGCCCGACGTCGTGTGCGCCTGCGTCGGCGGGGGGTCGAACGCCATCGGGATCTACCACGCGTTCCTCGACGACCCGGAGGTGGAGCTGGTGGGGCTCGAGGCCGGGGGCGACGGGGTCGAGACCGGCAGGCACGCGGCGTCCGTCTCCGGCGGCGCGCTCGGCATCCTGCACGGCACCCGGACGTTCGTGCTGCAGGACGCGCACGGGCAGACCATGGAGAGCCACTCGATCTCCGCGGGGCTCGACTATCCGGGGGTGGGGCCGCAGCACGCGTGGCTGCACGACATCGGCCGGGTCCGCTACGCGTCGGTGCCGGACATGGAGGCCATGGAGGCGTTCGCGCTGCTGTGCCGTACCGAGGGGATCATCCCGGCCATTGAGAGCGCGCACGCGCTGGCCGGCGCCATCCGGGAGGGCAGGCGGCTGGGGCCGGACGGGATCGTGCTCGTCAACCTGTCCGGCCGCGGCGACAAGGATGTGGACACGGCAGCCCAATACTTCGGCCTGCTGAAGGAGAACGGCGCGGGGTCGCGCGACGGGGAGGGGAGCGGCGAATGAGCGCGCGGACGACCATCGAAAAGGCCCGGCGGGAGGGGCGGGCCGCGCTCATCGGATACCTGCCGGTCGGCTTTCCCGACGTCGCCACGTCGGTGGCGGCGATGCGGGCCATGGTGGCCGGCGGCGTGGACGTCCTGGAGGTGGGCCTGCCGTACTCGGACCCGCTCATGGACGGCCCGCTCATCCAGCGGGCCACCGAGGCGGCGCTCGCCGCCGGCGTCACCCCGGCGGACGGGTTCACCGCCGTCCGGGAGGTCGACGCGCCGGCGCTGGTCATGACGTACTGGACGCTCGTCGACCGCTACGGAGTCGCGCGGTTCGCGGCGGACCTGGCCGCCGCGGGCGGCGCCGGGATGATCACACCGGACCTGATCCCCGACGAGGCCGGCGGCTGGCATGCGGCGGCCGACCTGTACGGGCTCGATCGCGTGCACCTGGTGGCCCCGACCTCCACGCGGGAGCGGCTGGCCCTGGCCGCCCGGTCCTCGCGCGGCTTCCTGTACGCGGCGTCGCTCATGGGGGTGACCGGCGAGCGGGACCTGGTGAGCACGACGGCGAAGGACCTGGTCGCTCGGGTCAAGGAGGTCACCGACCTGCCCGTGTGCGTCGGGCTCGGCGTGGGCACCGGCGCGCAGGCCGCCGAGGTCGCCGGCTTTGCCGACGGCGTGATCGTCGGCTCGGCGTTCGTCCGCGCGCTCATGGACGCCCCGGACCCGGCCTCAGGGGTGGCCGCGGTCGAGGGCGTGGCTCGGGAACTCGCCGCCGGTGTGCGAAGGGCAGCCGGCGTCGGGGCGATGTGAGATCAGCGCCCGTCGGGATGGCCGCCTCAGGCGTCCAGGCGGAGCGAGACGGCCGGTTCCGGGACCTGGCGCCGGGTGGTGAACACGATGTGGGCGGCGCACATGACCGCCCGGTCCGCCAGCACCGCCCGGTCCTGCGCGTCATACGTGACCCGCGTGCTCATGAGCGCCGCGTCCCCCACCGGCCGCCGCAACACGGCAGCCTGCTCCTCCGACAACACCACCGGCCTGATCGCCTCGGTCGCCCACGCCGGCGACACCCCGCACCGCTCCTCGATCAGCCGATAGAGCGGTGTGCGCTCCAGCTCGATGCCCGCGGGCTCCGCGCCCAGGTCGAGCGGCGTGTAGGACACCTGGTGGATCACGGGGGAGGCGTCCACGACCCGCAGCCGTTCGATGACGGTGACCTCGGCGTCCGGGCCCAGCCCCAGCTCGGCCCGCACGGCCGCCGACGGCCTCTCGCGGCGCAGGCCGAGCAGCACCGTCTGCAGCTCGATCCCCTGCCCGGCGAGGTCTTCGGCGAGGCTGCCCAGGTTGTTCATCTGGTAGGGGATCACGTGTCCGGCCACGAACGTGCCGAGCCCCTGCCGCTGCTCGATGCGCCCCTCCGCGCTGAGCCGCTGCAACGCCTGCCGCACGGTCATCAGACTGACGCCGTAGTAATCGCTCAGCTCCCGCTGCGCGGGCAGCGGCTCGCCGGGCGCGAACGCGCCATCGTCGATCTGGGCGAGCAGATCACGGTAGATGGCCTGATATTTCGGCTCACCCCCCTGTGACCCCGTGAGGCGCGGCCGCGGTTTTCCCTGAGGGAACGTCGGCATGTCTTACTCCTGGCTGACAATAGAAGCCTATCTTCGCCTACTGGCGCACCACCCTGGGAGCTGCCATGATCCGGACCACCCGGGCAAGCCCTCCAGCGAGGTGAAAGATCGTGATATTCCGTCGAGTCCTGTCCGTCGCCGCCGCCGCGGCAGCGCTCCTGCCCTTGGCGCCGGGCGCGGCCGAGGCCGCGAGCCGCGCCACCCGGTTCGCCACCTTCAACGCCTCGCTCAATCGCAACGTCGAAGGCCAGCTCGTCAGCGACCTGTCCACGCCGGACAACACGCAGGCGAAGGTCATCGCCGAGATCATCCAGCGGGCCCGCCCCGACGTCCTGCTCATCAACGAGTTCGACTACGACGCCAACGGCACGGCCCTGCGTCTCTTCCACGACAACTACCTGTCGGTGGGCCAGGGCGGCGCGCAACCGATCACCTATCGGTACCGCTACACGGCCCCCAGCAACACCGGCATCGCCTCCGGGTTCGACCTGAACAACAACGGGTCCGTCGTCACCACGCCCGGCGCGCCCGGCTACGGCGACGACGCGTTCGGCTTCGGGGTCTTCCCCGGCCAGTACGGCATGGCGGTCTACTCGAAGTATCCGATCGACGTGCGCGGGATCCGCACCTTCCAGAAGTTCCTGTGGAAGGACATGCCCGGCGCCGCCCTGCCCGACGACCCGGCCACGCCGGACCCCGCCGACTGGTACTCGCCGGACGAGCTCAAGGTGTTCCGCCTGTCCTCCAAGAGCCACTGGGACGTGCCGGTCCGCGTCGGGCATCGTACGGTGCACTTCCTGGTCAGCCACCCGACGCCGCCCACGTTCGACGGCGCGGAGGATCGCAACGGCCGCCGCAACCACGATGAGATCAGGCTCTGGGCCGACTACACGAACCCGGGCCGCGGCGGCTACATCTACGATGACCGCGGCCGGCGCGGCGGACTGCCGGCCGGCGAGCCGTTCGTGATCGCGGGCGACCAGAACGCCGACCCCAGCGACGGCGACAGCTACCAGGGCGCCATCCACCAGCTCCTCGACCACCCGAAGATCGACAGCGGGTTCGCGCCGTCGAGCGAGGGCGCGACGGAGGCCGCCGCGCTGCAGGGCGGCGCGAACGCCACCCACAAGGGCGACCCCAAGGACGACACCGCCGACTTCGCCGACACCGCGCCCGGCAACCTGCGCGCCGACTACGTGCTGCCGTCCAAGCGGCTGCGGGTGGCGGGCGGCGGCGTCTTCTGGCCGGTGTCCAGCGACCCGCTGTCGCGCCTGACCGGCGTTTTCCCCTTCCCCAGCTCCGACCACCGCCTGGTGTGGCTGGACGTCAAGCAGTAGCAGGGCGCTACGTCCGTTCGAGCTCGGTCATGGCCGCACCGCGGGTGGCGGTGAAGAAGGGTACGGGCCTGTGCCCGTACCCTTCTCACGACGAACGGATCAGTGCGAGAACGCCTGGAACTCTGCCGCCCTGACCTGGTCCCGCTGTGCACTGGCCGTGGCGCAGTCCGTCGCGGAGTTCGGATCCTCGTCCTGCTCGCCCGCGTACAGCGGGTTGCCCGTGCACTGCGTGCTGACGACGCGCAGCATCAGATGCGTGGCGGCCGCCGGCCGGACGTCGAACGACTTGAAGATCATGTCCGCGCCCCTGGGCCGCGGCAGCGTCGTGCGGAAGGCGTCCGCCGGGCTGGTGTAGATCTTCGTGTAGTTCGCCGGATCGGCGCAGCCCGAGCTGCAGGCCAGCACCTCGAAGGCCCGCAGGGAGGAGAAACGGTTCTGGCCGCCGGGGTCGGCGGCGTCACCGATGTTGGGGCGGAGCATCGCGCTCACCTGGACCCGGCGGATCGGGACGGGCGCCTCGCCCGCCAGGTCCACGACCACCGACTTGCCGGCCGGCGCCCCGGTGAGCGAGGCCCAGTTCGTGGCCTCCGTCTCGTCGATCAGCTTGGGCTGGTTGACGCCGTCGCCCGAGGCCACGGCGCCGCTCGCCGCCGAGGCATGGTTGCGGGGCAGCGCCAGTGGCAGCGGCAGCTTCACTCCGGGGAGCACCGCGAACTTCAGCCGGCGGTGGCCGAAGCCGTTGCCCGCGACCACGAAGTCGTAGACGCCGGGCGTCATCTCGACCGTGTCGGCGAGCGGGGTGGCCGGGTCGGTGTCGGCGACCGGGACCACACGGCCCTCGTAGTCGCCGACGTACAGCCGCAGTGCCGCGTCCTTGGCCTCACCCAGGGGCTTGAGCTGCAGCGAGCCGTTCTTGCCCACCGGGTTGACGAAGCTCGGCGTCGGGTCGGCGTCGTTCGCTCCCGCACTGGTCGCGCCCTTGCCCAGGCCGTGCTCGGCGAACGCGCGCCACATGATGTCGTGGTTCTTGCCGCCGAAGCGCATCGCGTCGGCCGCGAGCAGTGCGTCGCGGTGGTCGACGTAGCTGACCGCGCCCGAGGCCATCAGCAGCAGGGCGTCGAACGACAGCTGCGCCCAGCGCCGGTTGCCCGGGCACTTGTCGACCGGCGTCTTGCCGTCCGCGCACGAGCGCTGCTGCTTCGACGTGCCGTCGCCGTAGCGCTTGACGAAGGCCGTGCGCACGTCGAACTGCGTGGCCGACCAGATCTCGCCGTCGGCGTGGACCTGCTGGCCGACGATGTCGTAGGCGACGTCGCTGTAGTTGAGCGGCGACTTCGACATGTCGTAGTTCCTGATGCCGCGGACCTTGTCGCCTGTCACGTAGCCGCCGGTGACGTACGGCGTCGCCCCTGAGGGCCGGAAGCCGTACTCGAAGAGGTACTCCATCGCGAACAGGTCAGAGGTGCTCTCGTTCATGGCGCCGGCCTGCGCGCCGCTCCACCCGGCGGCCGGGCCGCCGATCATGCGGCCGGAGATCGCGTGGGTGTATTCGTGGGCGATGACCGACATGTCGTAGTCGCCGTCCACGCACGGCGCGTAGAAGGCGCCGGCGATCGGCTGCCACAGGTACATGTTGGTGATCGGCGCGACGCCGTCAGGGCCGGTGATCTGGTTGGCGTTGTCGCGTACCGACAGCACCCGCGCGCCTGCCTGGGCGTTGCCCTGCTCGGGGTCGTTGCCGAGCGCGCCCCTGTCGCCGTTGTCGGCCTGCATGTTCCAGGCGGTCTCGGTGAAGCCGAGCCGGTACGACCAGTCGTGCATGCGGTTGTGCATGCCCTTCAGGTTGGCGATCGCGGCCTCGAGGTCGTTCTCGCCTTCCTGGTCCAGCACCGCGGGGTTGCACTTGGCCTCGTACCAGGTGTTGCGCCACGGGAAGGCGTAGTTCCTGCTCGGCGTGATCACGTTCGGGCGGGTGCCGACGGTGAACGGGTCGCCGCTGGCTCGGTTCTCGAACGTCCTGGCCGCGTTGCCGAGGCTGGTGTTCGTCGGCTCGCCGGTGACGTGGTCGACGTCCCAGGCCTTGCCGGTCGCCGGGTCGCCGCCGCTCACGTAGTCACAGCCGGTGCCCGGCTGGTAGCACCAGGTCTGGCGGGTGTCCGTGGAGGAGTAGTCGTCGCGGGGGTTCGCCGGGAACACCTCCCAGTGTGGGTTGTCCGGGTCTTGGTGGTGATCGACAAGGTTCTCCCGTACCAGGATGGCGCCGCTGACCGCGTCCACATGCGTCGTGTACGCCGCCGCCTCGCCGTCCCCGCCGCCGATCAGCACGACCTGGTACGCGTTGTGCACCCCGTCGGGAGCGGGCACCGCCACCGGGGTCGCCTGCTTGGTGGCCGCCGTGGCCAGGTCGATGCCGCCGTCCCTGGCCGCGATCTCCATCGCCTGCTGCGCGCTGATCGCGGCGGCCGGGGGCGCCTGGGTGGCACGCGACAGCGTGGAGGTGACGTGCCTGACCGTGCCGTCGACGACGCCGATCGCGACGAGCCCGTCCACCCCGGCGGGCAGGTCTCCGAACCGCTGCCGCAGCAGCACGGCGTGGCCTGCGCCGATGGGGTTGACCGCGACCCGCTCCAGCGCGTCGACGGCCTCGGCCGGCAGGCCGAAGATGCTCTCGTTGTTCTTGAGGTAGGCGCGCGCGGCCTGCTCGGGGTCGGAACCGAGGCCCTCGGCCAGGGGTTCGGAGCTGACGACGGCGGCCGGGGTGCCGAGAGCGTTCCAGCGGATCTCGGCAGCGGGGCCCGCCCTGCGGGCGTTGGCGGGCGGCGCCACCCGGCCCTGCCGGTTGTCCACGTCCGGCTTGCCGTGCTCCTCTGCCTGGAAGTCGTGGACGATGTTCGGTTTGGCGCGTTCGCCTTGGGCGGCCCCGGTGGGGGCCAGAGCCGATGCGGCTAACGCGACGACGATGAGGGTGCTGCTGCGTAACCAGGACTTCGACGACACGGTCGGTTCCCTCCTGCGTGTCCGGGTGTGCGCGGATCACGCGCACTCGCAAGAGGTAACACCGCATTGACCACGTGACAAGATCTACGTTCGGGTCGCCGTGCCGCGATGATGGGGTTGGCGCACGCATCTCGGAAAGCCGGGGCAGCATGCCTGAGGCCCGGCGGGGTGTGGGTGCGCCGGGCCTCAAGTGTGGAGGTTTAGTAGATGCGGTACTTCTTGCCGCAGTTGTCGAACTTGCCGGCCCAGCAGGTGAAGGTGTAGATCTTCTTGATCCCCTTACCGTGCCAGCTGCTGACGACCTTGCCATCCCAGGCGCGGTTGAACTTGTGCCAGCCGCCGTTCTGGTAGTACTCGAACCAGACCCAGCCCTTCTTGCCGCCCTTCTTGTCGACCCCGTACCACTTCGTGTAGACCGTGTGGCCCTTCTTGAAGGTGTGGCCGTAGGTGTAGGCCTTGCCATCGCTCGAGAAGAACTTGCCCCACTTGACGACGGTGGTGGCCGACTGGGTCGCCGTCTGGGTGGCGGCCTGGGCGGCCGGGGCGAGCGCGAGGCCGGTGACGGCCATCGAGCCGGCGAGGGTCGCAATCGCAAGGGTCTTACGCATGTGGGTTCCTCCCCCTGATCGGTGCTGCCGGTTTCGTCCGGCAGCACGGACATTACGGAGAGCGGAATGGATCATCTGTGGAGAAATCCACACGCCAAGGGTGATGCGCGACACAGCCCCTTTACTGGACGATGTCGCGCAGCGCCTTCTTGTCGATCTTTCCGATCTTGGTCAGGGGGAGCTCCTCCACGAGGACGAGGTGTTCGGGGAGCTTGTAGCGGGCGACCTCCATGCCGGTCAGAGCCTGCCGGATCTCTTCCAGCGTGAGCTGGTGCCCGGCTTCGGGGACCACGACCGCGCACACCCGCTCGCCGAGGTCCGGGTCGGGTTTGGCGACGGCGGCCACCCGGGAGACCCCCGGGACGCGGTAGAGGAGGTTCTCGACCTCCTCCGCGGAGATCTTCTCGCCGCCGCGGTTGATGAGGTCCTTGCTCCGGCCCTCGACGACGAGGTTGCCCGAGGGGTGCATCCGTACGACGTCGCCGGTGCGGTACCAGCCGTCGGGCGTGAAGGAGCGGGCGTTGTGGTCGTCGGCCCGGTAGTAGCCGCGCGGGGTGTACGGGCCGCGGGTCAGCAGGGCGCCCATCTCGCCCGGGGCCACGGGCTCGTCCGCCGTGTCGACGATGAGGATCTCGTCGTCGGGGCACATCGGACGGCCCTGCGTGTAGATCTTGACGTCGTCGGAGTCGTCCAGGCGCGTGTAGTTGAGCAGCCCTTCCGCCATGCCGAACACCTGCTGGAGCGTGCAACCGAGCAGCGGTTCGACGCGGCGGGCCACCTCCGGGGCGAGGCGGGCGCCGCCGACCTGTAGCAGCCGCAGCGACTCCGGCGCCGGGTGGCGGCCCGAGTCGACGGCGTCGATCCAGCGTTGCGCGACGGCCGGCACGGCGGCCGCGGCCGTCACGCCCTCGGCCGCCATCAGGGGCAGCGCCTTGCCGGGTTCCGGGGTGCGCACGAGGACGACCCGCCCGCCGTTCATGAAGGTGCCGAGGATGCCGGGGCAGGCGAGCGGGAAGTTGTGCCCGGCGGGCAACGCCACCAGATAAACGGTGTCCCGGCCGAAGCCGCTGACCTCGGCGCTGCGGCGGGCGTTGTACTCGTAGTCGTCGTGGGTGCGGGTGATGAGCTTGGGCAGCCCCGTCGTGCCACCGGACAGGAGGAAGACGGCCACCTCGCCGCTGCCGGGCGCGAGCTCGTCGAGCGCGGCGCGGGCGGCGGCCGGGTCGTCCGCGGGCCCGGCCAGGGCGCGCAGGTCGGCAGCCTTCTCGTCCACGTCGGCACCCGCGACCAGGAGCGTCCCTACGCTCGGGGTGCTTGCGGCGATCTCCTGGGCGAGCGCCTGGTGGTCGAAGTCGCCGATGCGGTCGGGGACGGCGATGGCGGTCACGTCGGCGTGCGCGGCCAGATAACGCAGCTCGTGGCCGCGGTGGGCGGGCAGCGCCATGACGGGCGCGATGCCCGCGCGCAGGCAGGCCAGGGTGAGCGTGACGAACTCCCAGCCGTTCGGCAGCTGGACGAGCATCGTGTCGCCCGGCTCCAGCCCCGCCGCCAGGAGCCGGACGGCCAGCCCGTCCGCGCGTGCGGCCAGCTCGCGGTAGGTCAGCCGGATGTCGCCGTCGACGACGGCGACCGCGTCCCCGTACGTGTCGGCCCATTCGTGCAGGTAACTCCCGAGTGGCCGGCCACGCCAGTACCCGGCCGCGCGGTAGCGGTCGGCCGTCTCCTCGGGCCAGGGGACGAATCCCTCACGCATCGTCGGACCCTCCTTGATCGTCACGGAGCAGCAGTACGGCGTCGAGCGCGACGATATCGCCGTCGGGCAGGACCCGCAGGGGATTGATCTCGCACTCCGCCACGGCCGGGTCGGCGCCCAGGGAGGAGAGGGCGAGCAGGACGTGGGCGAGCCTGGCCGGATCCACCGGCGCCGCGCCCCGGGCGCCCTGGAACAGGGCGCGGGTGGCGAGGTCGTCGAGCATGGTGCCGGCCTCGTTCGCCGTCAGAGGCGCCAGGCGCAGGGAGACGTCGCCGAGCGCCTCGGCGGCCGTCCCGCCCGCGCCCAGGGCGACGACCGGCCCGAAGACCGGGTCACGGCGTACGCCGGCGATCAGTTCCGGGCCCGCGGGAGCCATCCGCTCGATCAGCAGTGCCGGGCTGGCGGGCAGGCGGTCGAGCGCGGCGTCGAGGTCTTCGTGCGTCCGGACGCCGACCCGGACGCCGCCCACCTCGGTCTTGTGCAGCACCTCCGGGTCGAGGATCTTCACCACGACCGGGCCGCCGAGCTCGTCGAGCGCGGCATGCGCGGCTTGCGGGCCGGCGCACACGCGGCGTTCGGGGGTCCGGACGCCGAAGCCGGCCAGGACGTTCTTGGCGGTGTGCTCGTCGACCGGATCGGACAGCGCCAACGCGGGCCAGGTCGTGGGGATGACGTCCTCGCCGAGGCGGCTGCGGTTGGCCGCGTCCTGCGCCAGAGCCCGCACCATGGTCGCGCCGGCGGCCGGCGTGGTGGCGCACGGGATTCCCGCCGCACCGAGCACCGCGCGGGTTCGGCGGGCCTGCTCCGGCGGGCCGCCGACCACGGCGACCAGCGGCGTGGCCGGGCGAGCGGCCGTCAACGCGGCGGGCAGGTCGAGGGCGGCGGGTTCCAGCAACGCGTACACGGCCGTGACGTCGACGTCCGGGTCCGCGGACACGTGCTCGATCACCTGGGTGAACGTGCCGGAGGGGCGGCCGGTGTCGACGGGATTGCGCTGGTAGGTCAGGTCGGGCAGCAGCTCGCCGATCTCCTTGACCGTACGCTCCGCCAGCTGCGGGACCCGGACGCCGGCCGTGCGCAGCGCGTCGGTGAGCAACAGTCCGGGGCCGGCCTGCGCGGTGACCAGCCCGACGCCGGAGCCGGGCCGGGCGGGCAGGCGCACGCAGGCCAGCGCGGAGACGGCGTCGACGAGCTCCCGCTCGTCATCGACGAGGACCGCGCCCGCCTGACGCAGGGCCGCACGGGTGACCCGCCAGGAGGTGGCCAGCGCGCCGGTGTGGGAGCGGGCGAAGTCGCCGACGTCGCTGCGGCCGACGACCAGGGCCACGACGGGGACCCGGTCCACCAGACGCCGCACGGCGGCGGTCAGGCGGCGGCCGTCCGCCGCCGTCTCGACGTGCAGGGCCACCGCGCCGAGCCCGTCGTCGCCGGACAGGTGGTCCAGGACGTCCGCCTGCGTGACGTCCACGCTGTTGCCGAGGCCGACACCGAGGCGGAGGCCCACTCCGGCGTCGGCGAGGGCGAAGGCGAGAGCGTGGTTGACACCGCCGCTCGCGGCGACCACGGCCACAGGGCCCGCCTCGAGGTCTCTGGCGTCCGGGACGAAGCTGGCGGTCAGCGAGGCGTGCGGGGCGATGAAGCCGGAGGTGTTGGGACCGAGCAGACGGATGCCGGTGTCCCGCGCCACCGCGCTCAGCGCCTCCTGGTGGGCCGTGCCTTCGGCGCCGGACTCGGCGAAGCCGCCGGCGCACACCAGCGCCGCCCGTGCCCCCGCGGCAGCCGCCTCACGCAGCGCGTCGGCGGTCAGGGCGGCGGGAATGCAGGAGATCACCAGGTCAGGGGCGATGCCTTCGGCCGCGACCGCCGCGGCCACGGTCGGGAAGAACCGGCCCGGGTTGATCTTCATGACCGGGCCGGGAAAGCGGTCCAGGGAAGCGGTCATGGCCGTGCCGAGCTTGCCGGGGACGTCCGAGGCACCCAGGATCGCGATGGATCGGGGTGCGAACAGCGGATCGAGGGTGTTCACTCGGCGACTCCCACGAGGTCGGCGCGGCCGGACAGGAGCAGCGTGGCCGCGGCGTCGTCGTCGTAGTGCCCGACGATCGCGGCAGGCAGGCCGTGAGCGAGCCGCGCTTCCTCGGCGACCAGCACCCGGGTCAGGGGAGTCCCGCCGCGCACGCCGATGAGCGGAGCGCCCACGCTGGCGCGGACGTGAGCGAGGGCCTGCGGCAGTTCGGCTTCGCTGCCGGGAGCGTCGATCCACACGCCCGAAGTGGACGGACGGCCGGTGAAGGGGGCCATCGGGATCTCGGTGCCGTCGTCCCCCACGAGAGCGGCGTCGGTCGCGGTCACCCTGCGGCCGGGCAGTCTGAGGAAGGGAGTGTCCAGCGGGGGAGCTCCGTGCCGCTCGTGCCACCATCGGTCGACCCGCTCGGCGAACTGCCGGTCGCGCACGGCGAGCTTGGCCCTTGGGATGGAGCGGCTCAGGAAATGGAAGGCGAACTGCAGCGGATCATCGAAGGCGCGCACGTACCGGCCGAAGTGCTCCCACCAGGACAGGCTGGGCCGTGCGGAGTTCTGGATCTTCTCGACCTGCGGGCGGCGCCGCAGCTCGTAGAGCTCCAGGGCGGCGGGGATGTCGTGCGGCGTCTCGGCCAGGGCCTGGGCGAGGGCGACGGCGTCCTCCATCGCCATCTTGGTGCCCGAACCCACCGAGAAGTGCGCCGTGTGAGCGGCGTCGCCGAGCAGCACCCAGTTGCCGCGCCGCCACGAGCGCGCCTTGCGGGTGGCGAAGTTCGCCCACCGGGAGTTGTTGCCGACGAGGGAGTGACCGTCGATCTGGTCGTGGAAGAGCCACTTCAGGTAGGCCTTGCTCCTCTCGTCGCTCACCCCGGGCGGTGTCGCCGGGTCGAAGGCGTCCAGCCCGGCCGCGGCCCACGAGTCGGCGTCGGTCTCCACGATGAAGGTGCTGAGCGAGTCGCTGATGGGATAGGCGTGCGCGGCGAACACCCCGTGCGGGCCGTCCTCATGGACGAACGTCAGCCCGTCGAACATGTACGTCGTGCCGAACCAGATGAACTTGGCGGCCGCGACCTCCGCCGTGGGGCCGAAGTCATCGGCGAACATCCGCCGGAACCGGCTGTTGGCGCCGTCGCAGGCGACCACCAGGTCGAAGCCGTCCAGCTCGGCCGGATCGTTGATCTCGTGCTCGAACCGCATGGTCACGCCCTCGGCGCGGGCCCGCTCCTGGAGCAGGGTGAGCAGGGTCTTGCGGACCACCGCGGCCATGCCCATGCCGCCGACGCGCTCCCGCGCGCCGTGCACCCGCACCTCGATCTCGTCCCAGTGCCGGCCGTGCTTCTCCAGCGCCTCGCTGAGCACCGGGTCGGCGGCGTCGATCGCGCCCAGGGTGGCGTCGGAGAAGACCACCCCGAACCCGAACGTGTCGTCGGGGCGGTTGCGCTCGAAGACCACGACCTCCGACTCCGGCCGGTCCCGCTTGATCAGCGTGGCGAGGAACAGTCCGCCCGGGCCGCCGCCCACGCACGCGACCCTCATCGTGCTTCCTTCACTCTCACGACGCCAACATATGACATTTGATTCACCGTCGTCTAGAAAATGACACGAATCAGGTGGCCGTGGGATCGGCGACCAGGCGGTCGACGTACGCCTCGGCCTCGCTCCGCAGCAGGCCGTGGGCCTCGAGGAACATCTCATGGGCGGCCCGGCCGCACCAGCCCTCGGGCAGCAGCTCGGGCGGCAGGTCGGGATCCCGGAACGGGAACATGCGGTAGTCGTGGATCAGCTGCATCCGCTCGACCAGCGCCTGCCTGCCGCGCAGCTCGCCGGCGCGGTAGCGGGCCAGCCGGGGGCGGTAGTGGTCGAGCAGCCCACGGTAGTCCTTGTCCAGCCCGGCCAGGTCCCAGGACCTGGCCGCCATCTCCCGGTCCGCCGCGGCACCTTCCGAGCGGGCGCGCAGCACATCGAGCCGGATCGCGGGATGGTCGGCGAAGTCGGCCCTGACCTGCGCGATCCGGTCGTGGGGACTGATCCACACGGAGGCGGACAACATGCCGAACCCGAGCCAGGCCAGCCGCTTGCGCAGCTGCTCGCGCAGGGTCCGCTCCGACTCCGGCACCGAGTAGATGACCATGTGCCACTGGCCGTCCCACGGCCCGGGCTCGCGGGCGAAGATCCGTGCCCTGCCGTCGTCGAGCAGCCGCCAGGCGGCGCCGGTGAGGACATAGCTGGTCTCCCTGCCCTCGCGGCGGCCCTCCAGCCAGCCCTCCTTGCGCATCCGCGCGACCATCACGCGCACCGTCGCCTCGGGCACGTCGAAGCACCCCATGAGCGCCACCAGGCCGCGCAGCCGGACCTCTCCTCCGCGATAGCGCAGGTAGTCGCCGAACACATCGAAGACCAGCGACCGTGGCTTCACTCGCGCCTCCCGTTGACATGTTTCAATTGCTTGACGATCGTCTCATGGTTAGCCCATATTTCAAAGAACTCACCGCCACGCTCGGTGGCGGGGCCGCCACGTCACGAGGAGACGCCATGGCAGAGACTTTCGTCCTCATCACCGGTGCCTGTCACGAGGGCTGGACCTGGCGGCTGGTCGCCCAGCACCTGCGTGCCGCCGGGCACCGCGTCCTGGCCCCTACCCTGCCAGGCCTGGCCGACGGCGACGACCCCGAGCGCTACAGCCTGGCGGAGGTCGGCGACTTCATCGTCGACCTCGTCGAGCGTCATGACCTGACGGACGTCACCATGGTCGGGCACAGCTGGGGCGGCTACCCGATGACCGGCGCCGCCCACCGGCTCGCGCCCCGGCTGCGCAAGCTCGTCTACTGGGGCGCGTTCGTCCCGGCGCAGGACACACCCCTGATGGGGGAGGTGCCGCCGCACTACGCCGAGATGTTCACCCAGCTCGCGGCGGCCTCCGGCAACAACAGCATCGTCTTCCCCTACGAGGTGTTCTGCGGCGCGTTCATGCAGGACGCCGACGAGAGCACGCAGCGCCTGATCCACAGCCTGCTGGTGCCGCAGCCGATGCGGTACTTCACCGAGACCGTCACCCCGGTGGACCCGGCGGCGCTCGGCGTGCCGGCCAGTTACGTGGTCGGAACCGACGACTTCGCCCTGCCGCCCGGAGAGCACGGCTGGACGCCCCGCTTCCCGCAGCGCCTCGGGCCCGACACGCCTGTCATCGAGCACCCGGGCAGCCATGAAGCCCAGTTCACCCGTCCGGCCGAGCTCGCCGCCGCCCTGCTCAAGGCATGACGGCGGCACTGCCGGCCCCTTCGCGGGGCCGGCGGGGCCGTTGTCAGAGCTTGAGCAGCGCCTCGGCGTTCTGGTGGCTGATCTTCGCCCGGTCGGACTCGCTGATGGGGGCGTTGTCGAGGAAGGCGGCGGCCTTGCCGATGTCCTCGAAGGGATAGTCGGAGCCGAACAGGATGTGGTCGGCGCCGAGTGCCAGCAGGGCGCACAGGAGCGGCGGGGCCGAGCAGACGCCGCTCGTGGTGATGTAGAGGTTGCGACGCAGATATGCCGACGGGTTGCCCAGCTTCAGCTCGATGCCGTGGTGGTTGTGGAAGCCCCAGCGCGAGTCGAGGCGCCACAACGCGTACGGCAGCCCTTCGCCCATGTGTCCCAGCAGCAGCTTCGCGTTGGGGAAGTCGTCGAAGACACCGCCGAAGACCAGGCGCAGCGCGTGCGCGGCGGTGTCAGTGCCCCAGCTCCACATGGGCCCGATGAGCTCGGGGTGGTCCGACAACACGTGCGGAGCGTCGTAGCCGTTGGCCGGGTGCAGGTAGAGCGGCACATCGAGCCCTTCCGCGTACTCCCACACCACCCGCAGCGAGGGGTGATCCAGATAGCGGCCCTGAGTGTGCGCGTTGACCAGCGCGCCCCGCAGACCGAGCTGGGTGACGGCGCGCTCCAGCTCCTTGGCGGCCGCCTGCGGGTCCTGCAGGGGCAGCGCGGCGAAGCCGGCGAAGCGGGTCGGGTGCTCGGCGATGACGCCGGCGAGGAAGTCGTTCACCGCCGCCGCCCGCGCCACGGCGACCGCCGGGTCGCTCTCGGCCTGGATGCCGGGGGAGTTGAGCGAGAGCACCTGGACGTCGACGCCGGCCGCGTCCATCGCCGGCAGGCGCTCCTCCGCGAGGTCCAGCAGCCGGCGCGAGGCCTCGCGCCACGCGTCGGGGCGGGCGACCGTGGCCGTCCCGGCGCCGTAGCCGACGAGCTCCTCCGTGACGAAGTGCTCCTCCAAGCCGATCTTGCGCATGTCCGTACCCCTCTGTCTGTTTCACCAATATGCATTGACTTCATCAATAGTGGAAAGTACGGTGACCGCATGTCAAGCTCACAACACGGTCACCACACGGTGATGGGAGAGTGCGATGTCGCCGTAGTGGGGTATGGGCCGGTCGGGATGGCGACTGCCGCCCTGCTGGCCCAGGCCGGGCATCGCGTGATCGTCCTGGAGCGGTACGCCGGCCTCTACAACCTGCCCCGCGCCGCGATCTTCGACGACGAGACGATGCGCACGCTGGACAAGCTGGGCGTGGCCCAGGAGCTGCTGCCGAAGGTGCGCGTGCAGCGCACCTACGAGTGGTGCGACGCCGACGGCGAGGTGCTCATCGACGTCGACTACGCCGAGGTGGGCCGCAGCGGCTGGGCCGAGTGGTACATGATGTACCAGCCGGACCTCGAAGACGCCCTCGATCGGGTCTGCCGGAGTTTCCCGCAGGTGACGATCAGGCACGGGGACCGGGTGACCGCGCTGGAGCAGACCGCGTCCGGCGTCGTGGTCACCGTCGAAGGCCCCGACGGCCCCGGCGCCGTGACCGCGCGTTACGTCGTGGCGTGCGACGGCGGCAACAGCTTCGTCCGCCGGTCGCTCGGCGTCGACCAGGACGACTACGGATTCTCCGAGCCGTGGATGGTCTGCGACTTCCGCCTGCGCCGGCCGGTCGACGTGCCGCCGGCGCGCCAGGTCGGCGATCCCCGCCGGCCGACGTCGATCATCTCGCTCGGGCCGTCGCACCACCGGTTCAGCTTCATGCTCGACTCGGAGGAGGACTTCGCCGTCCAGAGTGCTCCCGAGCTGGTCTGGGCAAGGGTCGCGGCCTACCTCGGGCCCCAGGACGCCGACCTCATCAGGGTCGCCACGTACACCTTCCGCTCGCTGATCGCGCACCACTGGCGGATCGGGCGGATCATGCTCGCCGGGGACGCCGCGCACCAGATGCCGCCTTTCCTCGGGCAGGGCATGTGCTCGGGCATCCGCGACGCGCAGAACCTCGCCTTCAAGCTGGACCTGATCCTGACCGGGCGGGCGGAGGAGGACCTCCTCGACAGTTACCAGCCCGAGCGGGAGCCGCACGTGCGCGCGGTCGTCGAGAAGGGCATCGAGCTCGGCCGGCTGCAGACCATCCGCGACCCCGAAGCCGCCGCCGCCCGCAACAGGGAGCTGCTCGCCCGGCGGGCCAAGGGACGGAAACAGGAGAAGATCCGCTTCCCCGGTCTGGCGACGGGCTTCCTGGCGAAGGAGTCGGCGCCCGGGCGGGGAGAGCTGGCGGTCCAGGGCGTGGTGGACGACGGCGCCCGCCGCGCCCGCCTCGACCAGATCATCGGCCACGGCTTCCACCTGCTGGTGACCGAACCGGTGCGCCGGGAGCTCGACCGCGACGGCCTCGTCACCGCGCTGGAGGCCGCCGGCGTCTGTGTCGCCACCCTGGCCTGGGAGGCTCCCACCAGCGGTGATGTCCTGTTCGACGTGGACGGCACCTACCATGGGTGGTTCACCGGGCACGGCTGCTCCGCCGTCGCCGTCCGCCCCGATTTCTATGTCTTCGGCACCGCCTGCGACGCTGCGGCGGCCCGCATTCTCGCCGGCGAGCTCCTCGCCGGCCTCGGCGCCGGCGCGACCGTACCCGCCGGCGCGTCCCACAGCCTCTGAACTCCGAACACCCCCTGCAACACGGCTGGAGCAGCCATGCACACCACCACCCCCACCACCGCCCGACGAACGCTTTCCGAGAAGACCATGCTCATCGTGGTCGCGATCTTCGCGGCCCTGGAGGGTTACGACCTCGCCTGCTACGGCGTCACCGTGCCCTCGATGCTCGCCGACCGCAATATGGGCGGCGACGCGGCGACGGCGGGCACGGTCGGATCCCTCGTGGCCGTCGGCATGATGATCGGCGCCGGCCTCGCCGGCGCGGCGATCAGCCGCCTCGGCCCGCGCCGGCTGCTGCTGACCGGGGCCGGAGCGTTCTCCGCCGGCATGCTCGCCTGCGCCGTGGCACCCGGCTTCGCCGTGTTCGGCGCGGCCCGCCTGCTCGTGGGCGTCGGGCTCGGCGTGGTGCTGCCGACCCTGACCGCGTACGTGGCCGACCTGTCCGACCCGGGGCGGCGCAGCCGCAACGTCGGGCTGATGATGTCCGGGTACGCCCTCGGCGCCCTGCTCGCCCCCCTGCTCGGCGCGGGGCTGCTGCCGCACGCGTCGTGGCACTGGATCTACGTCATCGGCGCCGCCCCCGCGCTGGTGCTGCTGCCGATCGCCGCGCGGATCCTCCCGGAGAGCCCCGTCCACGCCGACCGCTCCGCCCGGCCCGCCGCCCGAAGCGACCTGTTCGGCCTGAAGCCCCTGCTCGCCCCCGGCACGCGCACGGTGACCGTGCTGTTCTGGATCGCGTCGTTCTGCGGCCTGCTGCTGGTCTTCGGCATCAGCACCTGGCTGCCCACCATCATGAGGACCAGCGGCTACTCGCTCGGGTCGGCGCTGCTGCAGACGGCCGCCATGTGGGTGGGCGCGGGACTCGGCATGATCGCCGGCGGGCGCATCGCCGACGGGATCGGGATCAAGCCGGTCGTGTCCACGGCCTTCCTCGTCGGCTCGGTCAGCCTCATCGCGATGAGCACGCGTCCCGCGATCGTGCTGCTGTTCCTGCTGATGTTCGTCAGCGGGCTGGGGTTCATCGGCTCGCAGGTGATGACCAACGCCTTCATCGTCAACCGCTATCCCGAGGACCTCCGCGGAGCCGGGATCGGCTGGGCGTTGTCGGTCGGACGGCTCGGCGCCATCCTCGGGCCGTCGATGGGCGGCTGGATCCTGTCCTCCCAGCTCGGCGTGGAGTGGAACTTCTACCTCTTCGCCATCCCCGGCCTGATCGGCGCGACGGCCGCCGCCCTCGTCCCGGTGGTTCGCGCTCGGCACGCGGTGCCGGAAGCTGCCGGATGAGACCGTTCACGTACGAGACGTTCGCGGCCCGCGTGGTCTTCGGACGCGCCGAGGGCGCGCTGGCCGCGGAGGTCGAGCGCCTCGGCGCGCGCCACCCCCTGATCGTGACCACGCCGCGCACCGCCCCGCTCGCCGCGACGCTGGCCCGGCCGCTGTCCGTGGCCGGAGTCTTCGACGGCGTACGACCGCACGTGCCGGTGGAGACGGTCGACCAGGCCGTCGAGCTGGCCACGCGGACCGGCGCGGACGCGGTGCTGAGCGTCGGCGGCGGCTCCACGACGGGCACGGCCAAGGCGATCGCGCTGCGCACGTCGCTGCCCATCGTGGCCGTGCCGACCACGTACGCCGGCTCCGAGGTCACCCCCGTCTGGGGCACGACCGAAGGCGCGCGCAAGACCACCGGCCGATCACCGCTGGTCCTGCCCAAGGTCGTGCTGTACGACCCGGACCTGACCACGACCCTGCCGGCGGCGATGACGGCCGCCAGCGCGATGAACGCGATGGCCCACTGCGTCGAGGCGTTCTACGCGCCCGGCGCGAACCCCGTCACCGATCTCGTCGCCGCCGAAGGCGTCCGGGTGATCGCCGACGCGTTGCCGGCCGTCATGTCCCGCCCCGCCGACGCGGCCGGGCGCGCCGGGCTGCTGTACGGGGCCTACCTGGCCGGGTCCGCCTTCGGCGTCGCGGGGTCCGGGCTGCACCACAAGATCTGCCACGTCCTGGGCGGCGCGTTCGGCCTGCCGCACGCCGAGACCCACACGGTGCTGCTGCCGTACGTGGCGACCTTCAACGCGCCGGCGGTGCCCGCCCTGCGGACGCGGGTCGCTCCGGCCCTCGGCGCCGACGACGTCGCCCATGGCCTGACCGGGCTCGCGGCCCGGATCGGCGCCCCGGTGTCGCTGGCCCAGATCGGGCTCGCGGAGGACGATGTGGACACAGCAGTGCGGCTCGTGCTGGAGAAGGACTTCGGCGACAACCCGCGGCCCGTGGGCGAGCCCGAGGTACGCGGGATCCTGACCGCCGCCCTGCGAGGAGAATCACTATGACCACTCAGCCGATGCCCACGGCCGACCGGGCGCTCACCGATCGTGTGCTGGCCAGCTTTGACGCGGCCCCCTCCGCCCGGGTCCGCGAGGTCATGCGCAGCCTGGTCACGCACCTGCACGCTTTCGCCTCCGACGTGCGGCTCACCGAGGAGGAGTGGGCCGCCGCGGTCTCCTTCCTCACCCGGGCAGGCCAGATCAGCGACGACCGGCGGCAGGAGCTGATCCTGCTCTCCGACGTGCTGGGGCTGTCGATGCTGGTGATCGGCATCAACCATCCGGCGACCGAGACCGCGACCGCCTCCACCGTGGTCGGCCCGTTCTTCGTCGAGAACGCACCCGAGTTCGCCAACGGCGACGACATCTCCGGCGGCGCCGGGGGAGAGCCGTGCTTCTACTCCGGGCGGGTGCTCTCGGCGACGGGCGCGCCGATCCCCGGGGCGCGGATCGAGGTCTGGCACTCCGACGACGAGGGCAACTACGACGTGCAGTACGCCCAGCTCGACGGCGCCCAGGGCCGGGGCCGCCTGCGCTCCAACGCCGACGGCCGCTACTGGTTCTCCTCCGTGCTGCCGGTGCCGTACCCGATCCCGCACGACGGGCCGGTCGGGGACCTGCTGGCCGCCGCCAAGCGCGACTCCATGCGGCCGGCCCACGTGCACTTCCAGATCAGCGCTCCGGGATTCGCCACGCTCACCACCCATGTGTTCGCGGCAGGGGACCCCTATCTCGGCTCCGACGCCGTCTTCGGGGAGAAGGACTCGCTGGTGCGCGACTTCGTCCGGCACGACCCCGGCCCCGCCCCCGACGGCCGGGTGCTCGACAGCGCCTTCTTCACGATGGACTTCGACTTCGTCCTGGACGTCGCCGACTCCGTATAGTTTCGGCGTTACGTCAACCAGGTGTGTGCGGGGGCCAGGGAACGTGAGTGATCTAGAGCATGCCGGTGAGGAGCGGTCCGCCTCCCGTCAGGGCATCCAGTCGGTCGAGATCGCGATGACCGTGCTGCTGGCCCTGGAGCAGAGCGCCGGACCGGCGAGCCTGACGCAGATCGCGGCCCTCAGCGGCATGCAACCCAGCAAGGCACACCGCTACCTGGTGAGCCTGGGCCGGGCCGGGCTGGTCTCCCAGTCGCCGAGCTCAGGCCTGTACGACCTGGGCCCGGCGATGCGGCGGCTCGGCGCGGAGGCACTGCGCAGGATGGACGAGGTCGCCCTGGCCTCCGAATACCTGCCGGGCCTGCGTGACCGCACCAAGCACGCGATCAACCTGGCCGTCTGGGGCGACCACGGCCCGGTGATCGTCCGCTGGGACTACGGCTCCCACGTGCTGCCCATCACCGTGCGCGTGGGCGCGACGCTGCCGATGCTGACCTCCTCGATCGGCCGCCTCTACCTGACCCACCTCCCCAGGACGTTGACCGACCCGGTCATCGCGGCCCAGGAGACCACCGCCGATGAGCGGTTCACCGACGAGGAAATCGAGCGCATCAAGGCCGACGTACGCCACACCGGTTATGCCGTCACCTCCGGGGGCGTGATTCCCGGAGTCACCTCCGTGGCCGCCCCCGTGTTCACCACCGGTGAGGCGTTGCCGCTGGCGGTCGCGATCGTCCTGCCCGCGCGGCTCGCGACGGACGACGTCCTGCGAGCCGTGACGGCGGAGCTGCTCACGACCACCAGCGAGATGTCCGCCCAGCTCGGGCACCAAAGCGCCCCCGCCTCCGCCAACAAGACCGCGCGGAACCGCCGCTGAGCCCGCTCAGCGCTTGACGGACAGCCGGTCCGCCGGGAACGGCACGAACGGCGCCGTGACGGCCTTCGCGGTCGCCGTGCCCGGCCCGCACAGCGCCAGCAGGAGATGATCGACGGTCGCGTAGTCGATCGGGTGCAGCACGATGTTGCCGCTCTCATCGATGGTCTGGTATTTCGTGCGGTTGACTCCGAACGACAGCTGGCGGCTCCCGTCCGGGCTGGACAACGACTGCGTGGCCATGCCGAAGACGCCGCCGTCGTGCCCCCAGAACCGGCCGCACGGCAGGTCGAGCGAGTAGAGGCCGAGCCCGTAGTCGATCGAGCCCCCGCCCGCCAGCACGACCACCGTCTTCTGCATCTCGGCGAGCTGCGCCGCGCCCATCAGCTCGCCCCGCAGCAGCGCCCGGTAGAAGCGGTTGAGGTCGTCCATCGTCGACGTGACGGCCCCCGCCGTGCCGGCCCACGACATGTTGTACACGCTGTAGTCGCGCGGCGGGTCGATGAACCCGTACATCGACTCGTACGCCTTGGAGTGCGGTCCCGGGATGTGCGGCGTGCGCGGGAACGACGTGTGCCGCAGACCCGCCTTGCGGATCACGTTGCGGGTGATGTGGTCCTCGGCGTCCGTGCCCGTCACCTTCTCCAGCAGCAGGCCCGCGAGGATGTAGTTGGTGTTGGAGTACGAACCGGGCGCCACGCCGGGCTCGCCCGTGGGGACGCCGTTCAGCCCCAGCTTGGCCAGCTCTTCCGGGGCGATGGTGCGGAAGCGGTGGTCGTCCAGGCTCTTGGCCGAGCCTTCCAGCAGCGAGGGGAACGCTGGGACGATGTAGTCGGCGATGTGGCTGGTGTGGTTGAGCAGCATGCGCACGGTGACCTTCTGGCCGCGCTCGCCGGGCACCAAGTCCGGCAGGTAGCGGCCCACCGGGGCGTCCAGCTCGATGGCGCCGCGCTCCACCTGCTGGAGGATGGCCACCGCCGTGAAGGTCTTGGTGATGCTGCCGACCCGGTGCACCATGTCCGGCCGCACCGGACGGCGCGTGTCGACGTCGGCCACGCCGGCCGCGCCCCGCCACGTCCGGCCCCCGTCGCGGACGTTCGAGTACATGCCGTACATGCCGGCCTTGTGCACGGCGTCCAGGGACGTCTGCAGCGCCTGCCGGTCGAGCCCATCGGGAGTCGCGGCGGCGGGAGTCGTGACGGTTCCTGCCGCGAGCAGCGCGCCCATCGCGGTAGCGACGGCCATCCGCCTGCCGCACTGTGGGAATCGGCGAGAAATCATGGGCTTCATCATGATCCAAGGACGGATGCGGGGTTAGTCCGCGATGTCATCGACGCGGTATGACAAGGGTCATGCCGCACCCCCGAGGTACTCTTCATAACCGACCCGCATGCCTCGGAAAGGACACCGCCCATGCCCCACGCGGCGCGGCCCACGGTCACGCTGCACGACGTGGCCGCGGCGGCCGGTGTCTCGGTCGCCACCGCGTCCCGGGTCCTGGGCGGCAGCACCAGGAAGGTGGCGCCTGAATACGAGGCCCGCGTGCTGGCCGCGGCGGCGGCCCTGCGCTACACGGTGGACGCCTCGGCCAGGGCGATGCGGCGGGCGAGCGACTCGATCGCGCTCGTCGCCGACGACCTCACGACGCCGTCCATGGGCATGGTCGTGGCCGCGATGGAGCGCGAGGCCCGCGCCGGCGGCGCCTTCGTCACCGTGTCCGCCACCATGGGAGCGCACGAACGGCAACTGGAGACCATCCGCCTGCTGCGCTCGCTGCGGCCCCGCGCGCTCGTGCTGACCTCCAGCCGGTTCGTGGCGAACGCGCTCGGCGGGCGGCTGTTCAAAGAGCTGGCCGCGTATGAGAAAGAGGGCGGCCGGGTCGTGATCGTCGGCGAGACGGACATGGCCTTCGACTCGATCGGTTTCGACGACTACGGGGCAGGGCGGTCGGCGGGCGCTTTTCTCGCGGAAACGGGACACCGGCGGGTGGCGATATTCGCGGGCGTCAGGGAACTGCGCACGGTGTCCGACCGGACGGCCGGATTCGTCGACGGACTGCGGGCCGGAGGCGTTGACGAGCGGGATATCCGGATCGTTACCTGCGAAGTCAGCAGGTCGGGCGGATTCGACGCGGCGCGGCGGCTGGCGGCGGAGGGAATGGACGGCCGGCAGGCGGTTCTCGCGGTCAACGACATTGTCGCCATCGGCGCCATGTCGGGTTTCCGGGCGGCCGGGATAAACGTTCCCGAGGACGTTTCGGTGACCGGGATCGACGATATTCCGCTCGCCGGTGACGTGACACCGCGATTGACCACCGTCGCGCTTCCGCTGGCGCACGCCGGAGCGGAGGCCATTCGGTTCGCGCTCACCGAAGCGGGGGGCGAGCCGCGGCGGCTGATCGTCGAGGGCCGCCTGATCGTCCGCGACAGCACCCGCCCGCGTCAGGCGTAGTAGCGGCGTCGGCGCCTCGCGACTCGCCCGGCGCCGTCCGCCGCGCTGATGACGACGTTCCTCCGACGCTGGATTTCGCCGCCGGTCGCACCGCTGGAATGTCACCGTCCGTGACGAACGCTGGTCTCGCGTCCGGCCGGGGCACGACTGCCACACGGAGGTGGGGGCGGCCGCGCCGGGCGGGGCGGAGTGCCCCGCGGACTGGCCCGATGGCGCGGCCCGGACCCCGCCGGCACCTGGCTGGCGACGTATCACAGCAGGTCACGGCCGCATAACGGCTGGCTGTGCGCTCACTCACAGTCTGTGACGATCGCCGTGATCAGTCCTGTCATAGCTCCAGGAAACCCGCTCTTGACGGTCGCGTTACCGGCATGCAAACTGCGGAATACGTTTTCCCGCCTACAGCACGGCGGTGACAGGAGGTTACGAATGATCCCGTCGGGGAGGCCCGCATGAGCGCACTCGGCGAGCTGCAGCGCATGCGCAAGGGCAGCGGCGGCACCCTCGGCGGCGGCCGTGAAGGCCTGGCCAGACGCGACAACAAGGCCGCGTTCGCGTTCCTGCTGCCCTGGTTCGCGGGCCTGCTGCTCATCACGGGAGGCCCGATCGCCGCCTCCTTCATCCTGGGCTTCACCGACTACAACCTGATCCAGCCGCCGGTGTTCAACGGCCTGGACAACTGGATCCGGATGCTCGGCGACGCGCGCCTGCACAAGGCGCTCGGCGTGACGCTGGTCTACGTCCTGGTCTCCGTCCCGCTGCAGCTGGCCTGCGCCCTGGCCCTGGCCCTGCTGCTGGACCGCGGGCTGCGCGGCCTGGCGTTCTACCGCTCGGCGTTCTACCTGCCGTCCCTGCTGGGCTCCAGCGTGGCCATCGCGGTGCTCTGGCGCCAGATCTTCGGCGCCGACGGGCTGTTCAACCAGGTGCTGGCCATGGCCGGCATCGAGGGCAAGGGCTGGATCTCCGACCCGGACAGCGCGCTGTCGACGCTGATCGTCCTGAACGTGTGGACGTTCGGCGCCCCCATGGTGATCTTCCTGGCCGGCCTGCGCCAGATCCCCGCCATGTATTACGAGGCCGCGGCCACGGACGGGGCGGGCAAATGGACACAGTTCCGGAAAATCACCATCCCGCTGCTCTCGCCGATCGTCTTCTTCAACCTGGTCCTGCAGGTGATCCACGCGTTCCAGTCGTTCACGCAGGCGTTCGTGGTCTCGGGCGGCAGCGGCGGGCCGTCGGACTCCACCCTCTTCTACACGCTCTACCTCTATCAGCGGGGATTCGGCAATTTCGACATGGGGTACGCCTCCGCGCTCGCCTGGCTGCTCCTCGTCATCATCGCCGCATTCACCGCCATCAATTTCTGGGCCGCGAAATTCTGGGTCGTTTACGATGACTGAACTCCGTAAGGTGCTCAAGCACGCCGGGCTGCTCGCGCTGGCACTGGTCATGCTTTATCCGGTGCTGTGGATGGTGGTCAGCAGCCTGCGGCCCAACAACGAGATCTTCCGCCGCCCCGGCCTGATCCTCGACAGCCTGCAGACCCAGAACTACGGCGAGGGCTGGACCGCCCTGGCCTCCCCGTTCGGCCACTACCTGGCCAACTCGGCGATCCTGGTGCTGGCCTGCATCATCGGCAACCTGGTGTCCTGCTCGATGGCCGCCTACGCGTTCGCCAGGCTGGACTTCACCGGCAAGCGCCTGTGGTTCGCCATCATGCTCGGCACGATCATGTTGCCGATCCACGTGATCATCGTCCCGCAGTACATCATGTTCTCCCAGCTCGACTGGGTGAACACGTTCCTGCCGCTGGTGGTGCCGAAGTTCCTGGCCACCGACGCGTTCTTCGTCTTCCTCATGGTGCAGTTCATCCGGGGACTGCCGCGCGAGCTGGACGAGGCGGCCAGGATCGACGGCTGCGGCCACGCCCGGATCTTCCTGCGCGTCATCCTGCCCCTGATGATGCCGGCCCTCGCCACGACCGTGATCTTCACCTTCATCTGGACGTGGAACGACTTCTTCGGCCAGCTCATCTACCTGACCGACCCGGAGATGTACACCGTGCCGGTGGCGCTGCGCTCGTTCGTGGACGCCACCGTGCAGACCTCGTGGGGATCCATGTTCGCCATGAGCGTGGTGTCCCTGGCTCCGGTCTTCCTCGCCTTCCTCGTCGGCCAGCGATACCTCATCCGGGGCATCGCGACGACCGGCGGCAAGTAACCCCAGGGAATCATCATGAGACGAATCGCCCTTGCCGCCGCGGCGGCACTCATGCTCACCGCCTGCGGCTCCGGCGGCGGCAGCGCCTCCCAGGAGCTCTCGAAGGACCCGGTCACCCTCCGCTTCACCTGGTGGGGCGCGGACGAGCGGCACAAGCGCACCCAGCAGGTCATCGACATCTTCCAGAAGAAGTATCCGAACATCACCGTCAAGGGCGAGTTCAAGGACTGGAACGGCTACTGGGAGAGCCTGGCCACCACCGTGGCCGCGAACGACGCGCCCGACATCATCCAGATGGACGAGCTCTACCTCGCCTCCTACGCCGAGCGCGGCGCGCTGCTCGACCTCGGCACCGCGTCCAAACACGTCAAGACCGCCGACTTCGACAAGTCCGCCCTGGACACCGGCATCGTCAAGGGCAAGCAGTACGCCCTGCCGGTCGGCCTGGCCACGTACGCGATCGTCGCCAACACCGACCTCCTCGACCAGTTCAAGGTCAAGGTCCCCGACGACGCCACCTGGACCTGGGAGGACTTCAAGAAGACCGGCGACGCGGTGTCGAAGGCGGGCGGCAAGGTCACCGGCGTGCAGTCCTTCGGCTTCGACGCCGGCAGCCTCAACATCTGGGCCAGGCAGAACGGCGCCGCCCTGTTCGACGAGGCCGGCAAGGTCGCCGTGCCGGAGAACGTGCTGGCGAGCTACTGGACCTTCATCAAGGACCTCGCCACGTCCGGCGTCTCCCCGGCGCCGTCGGTGACCATCGAGCGGGCCGGCGGCCCGCTGGACCAGTCCGGCACGGCCACCAACGCCTCCGCCCTGGCCACCTGGTGGAACACCCAGCTGACGTCGCTGTCGGCGGCCAGCGGGTCCAAGCTGAAGCTGCTCAAGCTGCCCGGCGAGGCGCAGGCGTCCTCCCCGGCCGCGTACTACAAGCCCTCGATGTTCTGGTCGATCTCCTCGCGCAGCAAGCACCCCGCCGAGGCCGCGCTGTTCGTGGACTTCCTGGCCAACAGCCAGGAGGCGGCGGACATCATGCTGACCGACCGCGGCGTGCCCGCGAACACCAAGATCCGCACCGCCATCACCCCGAAGCTCGCGGAGACGGACAAGGCGGCGGTCGAGTTCCTGGACACGATCAAGGTCGGCACCGCCCCCAGAGTCACTCCGAACGGGGCCAGTAACCTCGAGGCGATCATCAAGCGGCACACTGAAGAGGTGTTGTTCGACCGGCAGACGCCGGAACAGGCAGCCAAGTCGTTCATCAAGGAGCTCCAGGCCGAGATCGACGGCGCCTGACCCCCTTCCCCACCAGGAGTTATGACCTTGTCTCAACGGAAGTACCGGGCCGCGATCGTCGGCACCGGTGCGATCGCCACCGCCCACGCCCGCGCCATCGCCGCCTCCGGCGGCAGGGCGACGCTCGTCGCCGTGGCCGACGTGGACCTCGGCCGGGCCAAGACGTTCGCGGAGGAGTGGAACGTCCCCGGCGCCCACGCGAGCCTGACCGACCTGCTGCGGGAGGAGCAGGTGGACCTCGTCCACCTGTGCACCCCGCCGCAGCTGCACGCGCCGCAGGCCCTGGAGATCCTGGAGGCCGGGGCGACGGCGCTGATCGAGAAGCCGCCGACGCTGTCGCTGGCCGAGTTCGACACGCTGATCGAGGCCGAGCGGCGCTCGGCCGGGCACGTGGCGACCGTCCTGCAGCACCGCTTCGGCACGGGCGCCATCCGGCTGCGCCGCCTGCAGGAGGCCGGCGAGCTGGGCCGCCCGCTGCTGGCGACCTGCGCCACGCAGTGGTACCGGGACGAGGCCTACTACGGGGTGCCGTGGCGCGGCACCTGGGAGTCCGAGGGCGGTGGCCCGACGATGGGGCACGGCATCCACCAGTTCGACCTGCTGTTCTCGATCCTCGGCCCGTGGCGGGAGGTCACGGCGATGGCCGGCCGCCAAGCCCGCGACGTGGACACCGAGGACGTGTCGATGGCGCTGGTGACGTTCGAGAGCGGCGCGATGGCCACCATCGTCAACTCGGTGGTCTCGCCGCGGCAGACCTCCCAGCTCAGGTTCGACTACGAGCACGCCACGGTCGAGGTCGACCACCTCTACGGCTACACCGACGACGACTGGACGATCACCCCCGCCCCCGGGCACGACAACGTCTCCGCGCTGTGGGCGCAGGGGGCCGGCACGTCGCCGAGCAGCCACGACGACTGGCTGGCCGCCGTGTTCGACGCCCTCGACCAAGGCCAGGCGCCGCCGGTGACCGCCGCGGACGCCCGGCGCACGATGGAGTTCATCGCCGCACTGTACGCCTCCGCCTTCACCGGCGAGCGCGTGCGAAGCGGACAGATCACTGCTGACAGCCCGTTCGCCACGACGATGGAGGGCACGGGCGCCCCGTGGGAAAAGGTGAGGAACAAGTGACTCTGCAGGCCAACCACGCGCTCGGCCGGTCGGTCACCGTCACGGCCGGCGACGTCGAGCTGTTCAGCTACGTCTACCGCCCGGACACGCCGGTGCTGGAGTCGCCGAAGCCGTATCTGCACCCGATCCGCACTGTCGGCGGCGCGCTGGTGTCGCTGTTCCGGCCGCACGACCACGTCTGGCACAAGGGCATCGCCTGGTCGCTGCCGCACGTGGGCGAGCACAACTTCTGGGGCGGGCCGACGTACGTGCACGGCAGGTCCTACGTGCAGCTGGAGAACAACGGCAGCGCCACGCACCGCGAGATGACCACGCTGACCGCCGAGGGAAACCGGGTCGAGATCGGGCACACGCTCGGCTGGACGTCCCAGGCCGGCGCCCCGGTCATCGAGGAGCGGCGGTCCCTGGCCGCGACCGTGCTGGACGAGGCGACGTGGGCGCTGGTGTTCGACACGACGATGACGAACGTGTCGGGTGGCACGCTCGACTTCGGCTCGCCGACCACGAAGGGCCGCGAGAACGCCGGGTACGGCGGCCTGTTCTGGCGCGGCCCCCGCTCGTTCACCGGCGGGATCATCCAGTCGCCGGCCGGCGCGGGCGGTGACGAGCTGCGCGGCACGCGGGCCGAGTGGTTCGGCTTCCGCGGCCGGCACGACGAGACCGGTGAGCACTCGACGATCGTCATGGTCGACGACACCGCCAACCCGCAGCACCCGCCGCAGTGGTTCGCCCGCAGCGAGGACTTCGCCTGCCTGTGCCCGGCGCCGTTCTTCAGCGAGGAGGTGCCGCTTCCCGACGGCCAGGCGCTGCGCTTCAGGTACGCGGTCGTGATCGCCGACGGCGACCGTGGCGAGGACGGCACGGCGCTGCTGGCCAAGCAGGGAAGGGCGGCCCTGGCATGACGTTCCCCGGCGGCACGTCGATCAGCCGGCTGACGGTCTACACGGGCGCGTGCGCCGACGGCCTCGAGGGCGGCACGCCGCACGTGCACATCGCCTCCACCGAGGCGTACGTCGTCGTCGGCGGGCACGGCGCGCTGCAGACGCTCGACGCGAACGGCCTCAAGGAGACCGAGCTCAGCGCCGGCTCGACCGTGTGGTTCACGCCGGGCACCATCCACCGGGCGATCAACCGGGGCGGCCTCGACGTGCTGGTCGTCATGTCGAACGCCGGCCTGCCCGAGGCCGGCGACGCGGTCATGACGTTCCCGCCCGAGATCGTGGCCGACCCGGACCGCTACCGCGAGGCCGCCACCCTGCCTGCCGACAACGTCGAGGAGGCCGTCACCCGGCGGCGCGAGCTGGCCGTCGAGGGGTTCCTGCGGCTCGCCGACGGCGGCCCGGAGGAGCTGCGGCGCTTCTATGACAGCGCCGTCGCCCTCGTCCGGCCCAAGGTGGCGGGGTGGCGGGACATCTGGGAGCGCACGGCGGCCCAGGAGACCCGCCGCACCGGCGAGATCCTCGACGCCCTCGCCGGCGGCGACGGGTCGCACCTGCTGCGCTCCGCGCTGATGGAGAGCCCGCCGCAGCAGCGGTGGGGCATGTGCGGCCACCTGCGCGCCCACGACGTCGCCAACCCGATCGTGCACTGAACATCCCCATCCCGGACAACACCCCCCGCTAGGAGCGCGGCGATGCCACGTGACGCTGCCTTAGTCCGTACCCTCTTGCGCATGATGACGGCCGCCGCCATGGTCGCCGCGCTCGCCCTTCCCGCCCAGCCCGCCGCGGCACAGGCGGGCACGACGTACTACGTCGACGCGGCCGGCGGCGACGACGCGGCCTCCGGCCAGGACCAGGCGCACCCCTGGAAGAGCCTGGACAAGGTGAACGCCACCACGTTCGCCCCCGGCGACCGCATCCTGCTGCGCGCGGGACAGCGGTGGACCGGCCAGCTGTGGCCCAAGGGCTCGGGCGAGAGCGGCGCGCCCATCACCGTCGACCGGTACGGCGAGGGCGGCAAGCCGCGCGTCGACGGCGCCGGCCAGGTCGGCGACGCCGTCAGGCTGTTCAACCAGGAGCACTGGACGATCCGCAACCTGGAGGTCACCAACGAGGTCCCGGCCACCGGCACCCCGGGGGACAACCTGCGCGACCTGCGCGGCGTGCACGTCTCCGGCGACAACAGCCAGACCCTCGACGGCTTCGTCATCGACGGCGTCGACGTGCACGACGTGACGGGCCAGGTCAACTGGATCGGCGGCAGCATCGAGAACAACGCGCCCGGCGTGCGGTTCCAGACCGGCTGGGACGGCTCGAAGAAGACCGGCGGCATCGTGTTCGACACCACCGTGCCCGACATCCACAGCCCCCCGGACCGGGCCACCGTGCTCAACGATGTGGTGATCCAGAACTCCACGGTGCGCAACACGTCGTTCGCCGGCATCGTCGTCAAGCAGTACACCGGGGACGGCAAGAACGACGCCGGCCAGACGATCGCCACGCCCACGGGCTGGGGCACCCGGCAGAGCCCGGACGATCCGAAATTCACGCCGCACACGAACATCGTCATCAGGAACAACTACGTCACCCAGGCCGACACGGCGTACGGCTGCAACGGCATGTACGTCACCAACGTGCGCGGCGCGCTGATCGAGCGCAACGTCGTCTACCGCACCGGCACCTCCGGCATCGAGACGTACTACGCCGACGACGTGACGTTCCAGTTCAACGAGGTGTACGAGACGCAGCAGAAGGCAGGCGGCGCCGACTCCAACGGCATCGACCCGGACAAGGGCACCACGCGGCAGGTCGTCCAGTACAACTACCTGCACGGCAACGGCGACGGCGTGCTGTTGTGCCAGTTCGCCTTCGGGGACGCGATCGTCAGGAACAACGTGATCGCCGGTAACTCCCGCTACCAGATCTACCTGCACTCGGACCGGGCCGCCACCGCGCAGATCTACAACAACACGATCTACAACGACAGATCCGCATATCTGATCTACGGGTACGGCAGCTACCTCGACGCCCGCTACACCATCACCAACAACGTCCTGTACTCGACGCGAGCCGCGGCGACCCTGACGACCAGCCCGACCATCGCCTACAGCCACAACCTCTACGGCGGCGCGGACCTCGCGGTCCCGGCCGGCGACAAGGACGCGGTGGTCGCGGATCCCAAGTTCGCCGCCGCCCCGCTCGACGGCCCCTCCGGCACGCCGGAGACCGGGCCCCGGCTGGAGACCGCGCACGGCCTGCGCGTCACCTCGGGATCGCCGGCGATCGACACGGGCGCCGAGATCACCGGGAACGGCGGCCGCGACTACGCCGGCGCCACCCTCTACAACGGCGGCCCGGACCTGGGCGCCTTCGAGTACGCCACCGCCGAGGGCGCGACGGCCGAGGCCGTCATCGGCACCGTACGCACCCCGTCCGGCGCCCCGATCAGCGGCGCGAGCGTCACCGCGGCCGACGTGACGGCCGCCACCGGATCCGACGGAAGATTCACGCTGGCGAACATCCCGTTCGCCGACGGCGTCGAGGTCACCGCCACCAGGAACGGCTACCAGAGCGCCTCCGAGTCAGTGAACGTGCGCTTCGGCAACACCACCACCGTCCACCTCACCATGGCCTCGACCAGCGTGGTCGGCACGATCACCGGCCGGGTGCTGGACCAGGCCGCCCAGCCGCTGGCCGGCGCGAGCGTCACCGTCAAGGACGGCGACCAGACCCTCGGCACCGCCACCAGCGGCGCCGACGGCGGCTTCACCGTGGAGAGCGTGCCGGTGGGGGAGGGCTACACGCTCCGCGCCGAGGCCGGCGGGTACGTCGCGGCGACCCGGTCCGGGCTGCGCGTGGAGGCCGCCACGGCGAGCGAGGCCGGCTCCCTCCTCCTGGTCCGCCCGATCCCGTCCTACGTGGCCGTCCACGACTTCAACGACCTGCCCACCGGGCCTCTGACCAGCGGCAACGGCCTCACCGTGAGCGCCGCCGGCGGGAGCGCCGAGGTCACGGACGACAAGGGCGTGCTGCTCACGCGCACGGCGAACAGCGGCAGCACCAGCGTGTCCCGCACGTTCGCGCTGAAGGGCATCGTGACCGTGGAGGCGAACGTCATGAGCCGGCAGGCCTACACCTCCGGCAACCACTGGTGGGCCGTCCCCTACATCAGGAACGCCGCCGGGCAGAACGCCGTCAGCGTGGCCTTCACCAAGAACACGATCGTCGCCTACGCGGGAGCTACGACCCGGACGGTCGGCACGTACGAGCCCGGCCGCCGGTATCACGTCGCCGCGGTGATCGACACCGTGAACCAGCGCTTCGACCTGCTGCTCGACGGCCGCCGGGTCCTGGAGGGCGCCGCGTTCAGGAACCCGATGGACACCGTCGCGCAGATCGACTACTACGCCAACAGCACCAACTACGGCAGCATCGACCTCGACGACATCCGGGTCTCCCAAGGCGTCGGGCTGGCCCGCGGCGACACCGCCCTGCTCAGCGTCGACACCAGCCAGGGCGCGCCCGACGGCGACCTGGTGCTCGACGTGCCCGCGCGGGTCGGCGAGGTCGAAGTATCCGCCGTGGCCCGCAGCCCGTTCGCCACGTCGGTCGCCATCGACGGTGAGCGCACCGAGGGCGCCCAGGCCACGCGGCGGATCACGCTCGGCGACACCGGCGCGGACGTCCGCATCGTGGTCACCGCCGAGGACGGCACGGAGGGCGTTCACACCCTGCGGATCAAGCGGCGGTCACTGGCCCAGGACACCACGCTGTCCGCGCTCGTCCCCGACGCGGGCACCCTCGACCCGGCCTTCGACCCGGACGTCCACGCGTACGAGCTCGCCATCCCCGGGGACCGCGTCGCCTTCACCCCGACCGCGCTCAACCCCCGCTCGGCCATCACGGTCGAGGACCATGCGGTCACCAGCGGGACGAAGTCGCCGGCGATCACCGTTCCCGCCGAGATCGCCATCAAGGTGGTCTCGGAGGACGGGACGGCGGACACGACGTACAAGGTCAAGGTCACCGGCCCTGGGCTGCCCCAGGACGGCGCCACCGCGCCGCCCGCCCGCGCCGCGCTCTCCACCACGAGCGGCCGGCGGCACGGCCTCCACGACGGCACGTACGACGTGACCATGAACCTCTGGTACGGCGTCAACGGCAGCGTCTTCATCCTGTACGAGAACGGCAAGGAGATCGCCAGGCGCGACCTGACCCCGAAGACCCCGTCGGCGCAGAAGTCCACGATCCCGATCAGCGGCAGGAAGAACGGCACGTACCTGTACACCGGCGAGCTGCTCAACCAGGCGGGCCGCACCGCCACCACGTCCGTGAACGTCGAGGTGAGCGACGCCAACCCCGGCGAGCCCGTGCTGAGCTCCGACAACTGGGACAGCGACGGCAGCTACACGATCCGCATGAACATGTGGTGGGGCACGAACGCCACCACCTACCGCCTCTACGAGGACGGCGTGCTCGTCGACACCCAGCGGCTCGACGCCGCGACACCGGCCGCCCAGAGCGCCGCCACCGTGCTCGAAGATCGGCCGGCCGGCACGCACACGTACGTGGCCGAGCTGGAGAACGCGGCAGGCGTCACCAGGAGCGAACCATTGACGCTGGTGACAAGATGACCGGTATGGATGACGGGTGGAGGACCCTTTCCTCCCCGCCGACCCTGCACGACGTCGCCAGGGAGGCCGGCGTCTCCATCGCCACGGCGTCGCGCGCACTCAACGGCAGCGTGCGCAACGTCAGATCGGAGAACGCCACCCGGGTCCGCGCGGCGGCGGCCAAGCTCGGTTACGAGCCGCACCTGTCGGCACAGGCCATCGCCAAGGGCTCGACCAGGACCGTCGCGCTGGTGGTCCGGGACGTGGCCGACCCCTACTTCTCCTCCATCGCCGCCGGGGTCACCCAGGCGGCGGAGTCCGCCCAGCTCATCGTCACCATGGCGGTGGCAGACGGGTCACCCGAGCGGGAGCTGGAGATCGTCAAGACGCTGCGCGGGCAGCGGCCCCGCGTCATCATCGTCGCGGGCAGCCGCATCGAGGGCACGGGGACGCGGGACGCGCTCGTGGAGGAGTTGGAGGAATACCAGACGGCCGGCGGGCGGGTCGTCATGATCAGCCAGCGGGATCTGCCGTTCAGCACCGTCACCATCGACAACCACGGCGGTGCGGGACGCCTCGCGCGGGCCCTGCTCGACGCCGGCTACCGGCGCTTCGCCGTCTTCCACGCGCCTGCCGAGATCCGCACGTCCAGCGACCGCCACGCCGGTTTCCTGGCCGCCCTGCGGGAGGCCCGGGCCCCGCACCCGGTCGCGATCGAGACCGGCTTCACCAGGGCGGGCGGCTACGACGCCGCTCGCCGGCTGGTGGAGCGGGGGTTGGCGGACGTGGAGGCGGTCTTCGCGGTCAACGACGTCATGGCCATCGGCGCCATGACGGCCTTCCGTGACGCCGGAGTGGTACCTGGGGCGGACATCGGGGTGGCGGGGTTCGACGACATCGGCTCGGCGGTGGACGTGGTGCCCGCGCTGACGTCGGTGGCGGTGCCCCTGCGCGAGGCGGGCTTGAGCGCGATGCGCCTCGCACTGTCCGGTGAGGACAGGACCGACATCTGCCTCCCGGCCGACGTCGTTCTACGCGAAAGCACCCCGCCCCGCCTGCCGGCATGATCATGCCCATGGGTTATGAGGAGCTGATCGACGAGGCGCTGACGACACCGTTCGAGGGCTGGGACTTCACCGTGTTCCGCGGCCGCGTCACCTACGACGGCACGCTGCCCTGGGACTACGAGCAGCTGGTCCGCGACCGGCTCCCCAAGGCCTCGGCGCTGCTCGACCTCGGCACCGGAGGCGGCGAGCTCCTGGCCTCCTTCGCCCCGCTCCCGCCCCGCACCGTGGCCACCGAAGGCCATGCGCCGAACGTCCCGATCGCCCGCCGCCGCCTGGAGCCGCTGGGCGTCGAGGTGACGGAGACCACCGGGTCGTTGCCTGACGGCTCGTTCGACCTGATCATCAACCGCCACGAGGCGTACGAGCCGCGCGAGATCCGCCGCCTCCTGGCCGGCGGCGGCACGTTCGTCACTCAGCAGGTCGCCGGCCGCGACCTCGAAGAGATCAACGAGGCGCTGGGCGCCCCGCCGCACCGGAACCGCGCCTGGGACCTCGCCACCGCGACCGCCGGACTGTCCGGACTGGACGTCATCTGGAGCCAGGAGGCGTGCTTCACCACCACGTTCCACGACATCGGCGCTCTTGTGCTGTTCCTGCGCGTCCTCTCCTGGCAGGTCCCGGGCTTCGACGTGGACACGTACGGCGCCCGGCTGCGTGCGCTGCACACGGACATGGAGGACGGCCGCCCCCTACGCGCGACCGCCCACCGCTTCGTCGCTCAGTACGTCCAGGTGTAACGCAGCTCCAGCGGCCCGCCCACGTCGCCGACCTGCTCCTTGGTGACGCGCTGCCGCAGCATGCCCTCCTTGTTACCGTAGCCGTCCAGCACCACCCAGTCGCCGACGCGCTCGAACTTCTCGTAATTGGCCGGCGGCCGGACCAGAACTGACCGGCGGCGCGCTGGAACATCCGCGAATAGTCGCCGTACGTGCCCAGGTCGGCGGCGCGTGCCGTCAGAGCCGGGCGCTAGCGCCGGAACAACTCCAGCAACTCCTCCGCCCGCCCCGTGCGGGCGATCCACACCTCGCGGCCGCGGCGCTCCCGGGTGATCAGCCGTCCGGCTCGTAGCCGGTCGCAGTGGTACGTGAGCCCCATCGCGGGCGCGACGGGACGGCGCCACAACGAGTCCGCGCCGGGCACGGGGTAGGCGATCCACACCGCCTCCGGGTCGTCCAAGCCGACGATCAGGGCGTCCTTGCCGGCCAGCATCGGCACCAGGACGATCTTGCGGTTGCCGGGCTCGTGTCTGTCCCGCTCCGTGCCGGGGATGAGCAGGCCGCGCTCGCCGTACACGATGCGGCTGGTCAGCGAGGCCAGCAGCAGCTCGGGTCCGCCGCGCACGGTGGCCACCCCGACCCGCTCGACCTCCCTGTCCAGCAGCGGGCAGGCACGCCTCCACAGCGACTCGGCGCTCTTCCAGACGTCGGCGACAGCGCCGGCGTAGCCGTGCAGCCAACGGGCGGGCCGCTCGGCGGCCGGCCGCCAGCGGACGGACGGCAGCCCAGGCGCGATCGAGTGGCCGGGCGCGGCCAGTGGGCGCACGGCCTCGTGCCCGAGCCGTCCGACGCCCGAGCTGAGCGCCCTGCGCCAGACCTCCGGCAGGCCACGGCGGCGGCCCGCGAGGGCATCGGCGATCATGGCGAGGGCGGTCGAAACGCCCTTACAAGACGTGGGTTTCTTGCTCCGAAGGGTAAGCAACCCATCGCCGTGTGGAGGAAGTTCTATCCACCGGCGTTCGTGAACCGGTGGCCGGAGGCACCGCCGGGATGGCAGGCTGCCCGCATCCGCCCTGGTTGTCTGGGGCGGGACCTTCGCAGTGTTCACGGAAGGAATCCGGCATGACGCATGACGCCGGCCGCGTCGCGGCCAAGCGGATCAACGACCACGTGGAGCTCGTCCACGTTGACAACCCCGACGTGGTGTTCGAGGTCCCCCGCCACGACTGGGAGGCGTTCACCACGGCGGTCAAGTCGGGCGCGTTCGATCTCAGAACGCTGGAGCGCGACGCCGAGGAGAACGTGGCCTGACCACTTTTCCCAGCCGCACAAAGGGCGCCCGCTCTCAGCGCAGGAGAGCGGGCGCCGCCATGCGCAGGCCCGGCCGCCGGGCTAGGGCAGGCGGAGCTCGGCGAACACGCCGCGATGATCGGTGCCGGGCACGTCCGCGACCTCGACCCGGCGCACGCTCACCCGCCGGTCGGCCACGACGTGGTCGATGGCGATGATGGGCGGCATCGCCCGGCCGTTCGGCCACGTCGGGACCAGGCCCTTGCCCACCTGGTCGGCCGCGTCCACATAACCGCGGCTCAGCAGGTCGCGGAAGGCGCGGTGGTCGAGGCTGGCGTTGAAGTCGCCGGCCAGCACCCGGATCGCGGAGGGGGTGGCCGCAGGCAGGCCGCGCAACGCGGCGTTCCACTCCTCCTCCATGCGGCCCAGCGGCGGGTTGGGGTGAATGGCCACGATCTCGACCTTGCTCCCGCCGGGCAACGCCATGGTGGCGGCGGGCATGTTGTGCCCGATCGGGGTGAACAGCCCGGTCAGCTCACTCACCGGGTGCTTGGCGTAGATGCCGCTGCCGGTCGCACCGAACTCCTCCTGCAGCACCCGGTGCGGCAGCAGCTGCTTCAGCCCGGCCGTGTCCAGCCGCTCCACCGCGTCCGGGGTCAGCTCCAGCGCGGTGAAGACGTCGACGTCGTGCCGCCGCACCAGGTCGACCACGGTCTGGGCGTCGCCGCGGCCGAACAGGTTGACCGTCAGCACCCGCAGCGGCGCGCCGTCGGCCGCGGGCTGCTCCGTGCTGGTCAGCCGTGGCGCCACGCAGGCGGCCATGACCACGCAGGCGAGCGCGGCCACGAGCGTGGCCGGCCGGTTACGCCTGATCAGCAGGAGCGCGGTCAGCGCCGCCAGCCCCGCGCCATACGGCGTCACGGTCATCAGTTGCGTGACGAACGAGCCCTGATCCAACCCCCCGGCCCTGATCGCCGCCCACAGCGCCAGCAGCACGACGACCGTCCAGGACAACCATCGCCTGCGTCGCCGGCGTTTCGGCGCCGGCGCCTCCGCCGCGGCCTGCTCGGTCCCGACCGTCGTGCTCACTCCGCCGTCCTGTCCCCGATTGGCATCACGACTTGAAGCTTAAACGGATCCAGTGCCCGGCGCAGTGGTCAGCTCTTACGGCCCACTCCGCCGTACATCCAGGTCGCCGGGTCGGGGAAGAGCGGGGTGTCGCGCCATTGGGAGACCCCGACGAGGCCCGGCTCGATCAGGTCGAACCCGTCGAAGTAGCGGGCGATCTGCTCGCCGGTGCGCGGCGTGCGGTGCATCGCCTGGCTCCGGGTCGCCGCCAGGTAGTCGTCGGCGGTCTGCTGGGACACGAGGTCGAGCGTTAGGTGGCTCAGCACCAGATAGCTGCCGGCGGGCACGGCGTCGGCGAACGCCTTGACGATGCCGGCCGGGTCGTCCTGATCCGGAATGTGCATGAGGATCGCGACCATCACGAGCCCGATGGGCTGGCTGAAGTCCAGTGTCTGGCGTACCTCGGGGTGGTCGAGGACGGCGCGCGGGTTCCTGGCATCGGCTTCGATGTACGCGGTCCTGCCCTGGGGCGTGCCGCTCAGCAGGGCCCGGGCGTGGGCCATCACGATGGGGTCGTTGTCGACGTAGACCACGCGCGCGTCCGGCGCCTCGGCCTGCGCGATCTCGTGCACATTGCCCTGAGTCGGGATGCCTGTGCCGAGGTCGAGGAACTGCCGGACGCCGAGCTGCGTGAGGTGGCGCACGGCCCGGCCGAGGAAGGCCCGGTTGTTCTTGGCGCTCTCGCGGACCCCCGGCACCGCGGCCATGGTCGCCTCGGCCACCCGGCGATCAGCCTCGAAGTTGTCCTTGCCGCCCAGCCAGTAGTCATAAACGCGGGCCGAGTGGGGAATGTTCGGATTGATCCCGTTTGGTGCGCTCACGATCAGAATCCTAGGTCATCAGAACGCCACATCCGCGATGATGACCGTGGCGTCCTCCTTCGGGTCGGCGGCGGCGAGCTCGTCGTACATCCGGTCCAGGCACGCCGCCGGGGAGGAGCCCGCGGTGAAGAGCTCCGCCATGCGCTGCGGCCCGAGGGCCCGGACGACGCCGTCCGTCACGATGACCACCCGGTCGCCGGGGTGGATGGACACCGCGCCCACCTCGGGATTGAGCTCCGACGGCAGGCCGAGACCGCGCAGCAGCGGGCCATCGCCGAAGGAGTGCGCCGTGGTGAGCGGCACGGGCGCGGCGCCTTTCACGCAGTGCCAGATCGCGCCGTTGCCGACGTGGGCGAAGCGCAGGCGCGGGCTCTCGCCGGGATCGAGGACGATCACATCCAGGGTGCTGACCAGGTCGCGCCCGGCCGGTTCGCGCAGGGCCGCGGTACGCAGCGCACGGTGCGCCGTCTGCGCGCACTCGTCCAGGTCCTCCGGCCGCGTCCCGGCGCGCTGGGGCCGGGCGGCGACGACGGCGCCCAGGACCACGGCGGCGGCCGTGTGACCCGGCTCGGCGCCGGCCGCGCCGTCGGCCACAGCGACGAGCCGCTCCTGCACGACGTACGCGTCCGACGCCCGGCCGTGCGTGCCCTCGTACGTGCCGCCCACCGCCACCAGCCGCGGGCGGGTCACCGGCATGCCGGCCGGCCACTGCCCGCGCTTGCCGCGGCCGGTCATCACGGACAGGCAGCCGATCAGAAACGAGATCACGAAGAGCGTCATGGGTCCCCTCCCACCGCGGTTGTCGCGGCCCGGGCCTAGTAGACGCCCATGCGCGGCGAAACGACTGACGGCCGTTCGGCCGTCGTAGCGCTCCATGACGGCCGATCAGCCGTCGTGCCGCCCCGGGGGACGGCGCACCAGGGTGTGAGGTGCGGTGCACGCCGCAGGAAAGCCGGGCCCAGGAAAAGAGCCATGCAACCCATGACCTCATCCCTCGTCACGACCGCGGCACGCCCCTTCGGATTCATCGGAGAAACCCATTCCTGTTTCTTTTTACCCACCCTGCGCTGCGTTATCGTGAGACCCGTCTTGTGCTCCCAGCGTGTGCGGACGGCCCATGGCTCACCCCGGTTCCACGAGGTACGACTCGGCGACCAGGCAATTGGAAAAGGCCACCGCGCGCACCGGTGCCGGCGCACGCAGCGCGGTGGGCGTGGTGGCGGTCATTTCGGCGGCGTTCGGCGCCGTCGCGCCGGTTTCCTTGTCGTGGCTGGCGCCCATGCTGGTGGTCCACCTGGTGTGGACGGCGTTGTTCGTGCGCGTGTGGTGGCGCAATGTGCCGCTGCCCCACTGGCTGGTGGCCGGTGATGTCGCCATCACGGTCGCGTTGTGCTTCGCGCAACGTCATCTCGTCGCCGGCGAGGCGCTCGTCACGGGGTCGAGCTGGGTCGCGGGGACGGTCACGATGACCATCGTCATCGCCGGGATCACCTGGAAACCGAAGGTGGTCGTCCCCGTGGGGCTGGTCGTGGCGGGGGCCTTCGCGGCGGGCGTACGCATCGCCTCTCCCTCCCAGGACGTGGCCGGCACCCTGGGGATCCACCTCGTGCAGTTGCTCGCCATCGTGATGCTGATGACGCTGCTGCGCCGCTCGGCCGCCGCGACCGACTCCTTCCTGGAGCGGAGCGTACGCGCCGACATCTCGCGCATGGTGGAGCGGCTGCGCCGCGAGGACGAGCTGAAGCAGGTCGGCAGCATCCACGAGACCGCGCTGCACACGCTCACGATGGTCGGCCTGGGCACCTACGACGAGCCGTCGCCCACGCTCGAAGCCCAGGTCAGGACCGATCTGGCGGCGCTGGAGAAGCTGCGGGACACCCCGCGTGCCGACTCGGTCCCCATCGCCCTGGACACGCTGCTGGACGAGGTCGCCGGGCGGGCCACCGGCCTGGAGGTGCGCCGGGATCTCACGCCCGAGACGGTGCCGGGCAACGTCGCCGAACGCTTCGCCCGCGCCGTCACCGAGGCCCTGGCGAACATCGCCCTGCACGCCGGCGTCCGCGAGGCCGAGCTGATCTCCCGCAGGCGCGACGGCGAGATCCTGGTGGAGGTCGCCGACGCGGGCCGCGGATTCGACCAGGAGCAGCTGCCGCCCGACCGGTTCGGCGTGCGCGGATCGATCCTCGACATGATGCGCTCCCTGCCGAACGGCGGCGCTGAGATCTCCTCCAGCGCGCAGGGCACCCGCGTGAGCCTGTGGTGGCGGCCATGACGGAAGAGATCGAGCAGGTAGCGCAGCGATACGCCCGCTTCACCGCACTGGGCGCCGCGGTCATCGCGGCCGTGTGGCACCTGGGGTACGACCTCACCGTCACGATCACCGGCTGGTCCGCCTTCCGCTGGCCCTGGCTGGCCTTGGCCGCCTGGACCGCCTACTCCGCGATCTTCGCGATCGCCCTGCGGTCGCTGACGGGCACCTCGCGCGGCCCCGCCAGGATCGGCGAGCTCGCCCTCGCCACGCTGGCCATCGACGTCGCGGTGATCCTGTCGCTCCGCCCCGGCGAACTGCTCGGCATCAGCGACTGGGCGTGGGGCTCCGTCGGCTGGATCGCCGTCATGCTGGTGTGGGGGCGGCCCCGCTGGCGGGCCGAGCTGATCGCCTTCCTCGCCGCCAACGCCGGCATCATGCTGTCGGCCATGATCCTGACCGGGACACTCGACCGCGTGTCCATCTCCAAATACCTGGTGGTCATCGCCGGCGGCGTCACCATGCAACTCGGCTACGCGTGGGGCTGCCGCATGCTGCTGGCCCGCGCCGAGGACGCCGTGGTGCTGGCCCGCCGGCTCGCCGCCGACGACGCCCTGCGCCAGTCCGCCCAGCGCATCCACGCCGACCGGCTGCGCAGGTATGCCGCCATCCGCGACGTGGCCGAGTCACTGCTCCACCAGCTCGGCGACGGCGCCGACCCCGGCGACCCGCGCGTGCGCGAGGACTGCACGGCCGGGGCCATGCGGCTGCGCCGGCTCATCACCGAACGGGAGGACGTACCCGACGAGCTGGTGTCCGCGCTGCGCGAGCGTATCGAGGCGGCCGAGCGGCGCAAGGTCATGGTGACCGCGCCGCCGTTCGGCGACTACCTGCCCGGCCTCCCCGACGGCGTGCGCGAGGATCTCCTCAGGGCGCCCATCCGGGCGCTCGACGGCGCCAGGTCACGGGCGCGGGTCACCGTGTCCGCGATGTCCACCATGGTGAGCGTGGCGGTCGTGGCCGACAACGACGACCTGCCCATCAGCGCCGCACCCGTCCAGGAGCCGAGCGGCGTCGTCGTCACCTATCAGCGGCAGGGAGGGGAGGTATGGGTCAACAGCATCTGGCAAGGCCCGTGACGGTCGCGCTGGTGGAGGACCATCAGGTCGTGGTGGACGGAGTGCGGTCCTGGTTCGCGAGCTCCGGGCCCACGGACCTCTCGCCGAGCCCGGTCGAGCTGGTCGCCCAGGGGCCCACGATCGAGTCGGTCCTCGGCACCGACGCCGACGTGCTGCTGCTCGACCTCAACCTCAACGGCACCATGGTCATCGACCGGGTGGCCGAGCTGTGCCAGGGCGGGCAGCGGGTCATCGTCTTCTCCGAGCATGAGGAGCCGGAGACCGTACGCGCCGTGCTGGACTCGGGCGCTTCGGCGTTCATCGGCAAGGGCCGGGCCACCCGCGAAACCTGCGTCGAGACCATCCTGGAGGTGGCCGCCGACCAGCCCAGCGTGACGCCGCCGATGGCGCAGGCGATCGCGACGGACGAGCGGCCGCACCGGCCTCAGCTGTCGGACAAGGAGCGGGCGGCGTTGCTGTTCTGGTTCCAGTCGATGTCGAAGGCGTCGGTGGCGGCGCGGATGGGGATCAAGGAGCGGACCGTGCGCCAGTACATCGACCGGGCCCGCGTCAAGTACGCCGCGGCCGGCCGACCCGCCCCCACCAAGGAGAAACTCCTGATCTGCGCCATCCAGGACGGGCTCATCCAGCCCGACGAGGTCACCATCTACACGTCCCTGGCCGCCAAGACGCCCCCTGGCCAGGGATGAAAGCTCCTGGGCCTCGGGCCTACCGGCAGGAGGGGGCCGGCAGGACCGGGGTCCAGGTCATTGGTCGAGTTCGGCGGGATCGAATCTGATCGGGAACGGGATCTTCAAGTCCGCGACGGCACCGGCCTTGTAGGCGGTCGGCGTGTCATAGGTGCCGCCATTGAGCTCGTAGACGTAAAGGGTCGGCCCTTCCTCCGGCTCGATGCGCCAGTAGGTGGGGATGCCTGCCTTGGCATACGCAAAGGCCTTGAGAGCCTCGTCCCGATCCCTGGTGCTAGAGCTGCCGACCTCCACAGCGAGCAGCATGTCGCGCGGCGTGAACATGAGCCCCACGGTCTTCACCGAACTTCTGGGCACGACGACGACATCAGGTATGTAGTAGTCCTTGTCGGTAACCCGCAGGTTGACATTGGTCAAGGTCACCAGATGGGGCGGTGCTGCGCGTTGGAGAATAAGCAGGACATTCGTGATGGCTAGCTGGTGTGGGGGAGTAGGGGCAGGGCTCACCAGTAGGCTCCCGTTGAAGAGCTCGTAGCGGTTCCCGTCGTCGGGGAACTTGAGCAGGTCGTCGACCGTGTACGGCGGCTTGCCGAAAGGAATCTTGGCCGGTTCGATCGTTGCCATTGCGGTCACCCACTCAGTATCGGGAACCTCGCCCTCGCCCACATGCTACTTCCCCAAATTCCGTCACTCTAAGTTGTCGTGCCATTACCATTACCTCTCGCGGGGAATTGAAACTTCACCCCGTTCGCCGCGGCTCGGGAAAGCCCTTTCCGCTGCTCATCCCGCCATTGACCTGGCCTGCCATGGTCTCGCGCAACGCCCCAAGTCGCACTCAACCGCTGGGCGCTGCGCGCCCTGGCCGTGCTGACGTCCATGGCGATGATCTTCGCTGTCCCCCTCGCCGACACCGCCTCCGCGCACGGGTCGGTCACCGACCCGGCCTCCCGCAACTACGGATGCTGGCTGCGCTGGGGCAACGACTTCCAGAACCCCACCATGCAGCAGCGGGAGCCGATGTGCTGGCAGGCGTGGCAGGACAACAACGCCCTCACCACGCCGCTCGGGTGGAACCACCTGGAGCTGGTCCGTGAGACCGGCAGGTACGCCGCCAGCGACACGTACATGATCAACGGGCTGAGCAAGGGGTCGCGCACTGGCCGCCACGTGATCTACACGATCGGGAAGGCCTCGCACATGGACCAGACGTACTACTTCTGCAGCGACGTCAACTTCACCTGAGCCTGACTGACGTGGTGTCTCCGCCGGGCGCCGCCCTCGTGTGCGCGCCCGGCGGAGCGCTATGGGCGAGGTGCGTCAGGAAGGAGGGTGCCGAGCGGGCCGAGGTCGAGGTTGAGCTCGTCCTCCGTGATGCCGAAGCGGTCCTTGAGGTCGGTCATGGCCTGGTCGAGGCGCATGAGGGCGAGGCCGAGCGCCTCGGCCTGCGCCCCGGTGAGGTCGCCCTCGTCCACGCGGCGCAGGGCCTGACGTTCCATGAGCTGGCGGATCAGCTCGACCAAGGTCAGCACCAGGCAGACGAGGTCGTGCTCGACCTGGTCGGGGTCGGTTTCCAGGCGGCGGGTCATGCCGGCTCCGCGCGGACGGAGGTGATCAGGGCACGCAGGGAGACGCGCACGAGGTCGACCTCCGCGATGGAGATCACCAGGTCACCGCTCAGCACGACGCCGCCGGCCAGCAGCCGGTCGAGCAGATCGACGAGCGCCACCTCCCGCTGGACGAGCTCCGCGGTCATGCCCACTCCTCCCCGTCGATCGTGGTGAAGGAGTAGGCGGGCCACGGGCCGGTCACCTCGACGCGCATGTCGTCCCACCGGGCGGCCAGATCGGCCGCGGCCTCCGTGAAGGCGTGGGGGTCCTCGATCAGGTACGCCGCGTTGAGAACCATCACGCCGTCGTGCCCCGACAGCCGGCGATCCTGGAGACGATGCCGGTGGCTGGCGATCGCGTGAGGCGCCAGCCGCGCGTGCACTTGCTCGGCCCGGCCCGCCAGCGCCTGGGTCGCGTCCTCGCGCCGGCGGCGCTGAGCGCTGCGCCGCCGCAGGTATGCCACACCAGGGCCGGGCCGTTGCGCGGGGGAGAACGCGCCCTCAGGCGCGGCCGGTGGCGACAGGCCGGCCTGGTGGTCGTTGGCGGGTGAGCCGGTGGGGGCGGTGCCGTACACCTTGACGCCCCACTCCGAGCGGCCCGCCACCCTCGACAGGGCCCGCTCGATTCCACCCCGCCGCTCCTCCAGCAGCTCCCTGACCCGGCGGTCGTCATGGAAGACCGTGGCCAGCCGCACCGGCGCGGTGGGGCCGCGGCCGGCGACCGTCCGCACCACCGCGTCGTGCGCGCGGGCGATCGCCTCCAGCCACGCCAGGTCCTCGAGGTTCTCGCGGAGCGCCCGCTCGCCGTACTCCGGCAGCGGCACCGTGCTGACCACCGCCGTCAGCCCGGAGTGCTCGACCACGCGAACCCGGCTGCCGGACACTCCGGCCACCTCGCCGGCCACCGGATCGCGTGCGTTGGTGACGGCGTACAGGTAGACGGCGGTGTCAGTCATGCGGATCCCTCCCCGGCGTCCGCTCCAGCTCGGCGAGCCGAGCGCGCAGCTCGCGGTTTTCCGCCAGGACGTCCCCGCGGGCGCGGGAGGACAGCGACGGGTCGTGTTCCCACCAGTCGATGCCCAGCTCCTTCGCCCGGTCCACCGAGGCGACCAGGAGGCGGATCTTGATGGTGAGCAGCTCGATGTCCAGCAGGTTCACCCGGACGTCGCCGACGACGACGATCCCCTTGTCGAGGACGCGTTCCAGGATGTCGGCCAGGTTGGCGGGGTCGCTGCGGGCCGGCTCGGCGGCGGGTCCGGAGCGTACCCAGGAGATGTCGGCCACGACCTCACCTCCTCGGCGCCCGCAGCAGCCGGTCCAGCAGCTCCTCCTCCCGCGCGGCCGCCTCCTCCTCGGAGATCTCACCGGCGGCCAGGTCGGCTGCCACGTCCTCCAACTCGCGCCTGATCCGGACCGGGTCGTAGAGCTGTTCCTCCGCGCGGTCGCACAGGAACTCCGCCATCCGGATGACCGCGAACGCGGGCGCGAGCGGCCACGTCACCAGGCCCGAGATCACGACTGCCGCCCTTGCAGCGAGCCCACGAAGTCGTACGGAGGCAACGGGCCGACGAGGCGCAGCCGCACGCGGCCCGCCCACTGCCGGCCGAGCTCCTCGATCGCCTGCTCGAACCCGTCCTCCTGCCCCTGCTCGACCAGGAACGCCAGGTTCGCCACCTCGTCCTCCCTGGCGGGCGGGCGCGGCGCCACTTGCTCGGCGTACGGGGACAGCGCGGCCGTCAGCCGATCGCTGTCGCCGGCCTGTTTGCGGGCCATGGCCCGGGCGATGACCTCGCCGAGTCGCAGGCGCTCGTCGTGGCTGGACTCTTCGGGCACCCCGCGGATCCGCTCCCGAAGCTCCAGCACCGCGGGCTCCTCGCGCAGCACCTCCAGGTAGGCGGAGTCGTTCTCGTATCGGCCCTTCACGACCAGCTCGACCCGCCCCCGGATCTGCTCCAGGTCCGCGAGGAACGCGTCCTGATTGGTGGCGAGCAACTCCTCGGCGATCTCCTGCGGTCCCGTCATGGCCGCGCCGAAGCGGAACGGCAGCACGGGGACGCGACGGCGGGCCAGGTCCTCCAGCACCCGCTCGTGGGAGAGCAGGTCGTCGCGGGTGCCGAGCGGGCGGTCCGCCGGCAGGTCGCTGACCAGGGCGCCGCACCGGTCGTGCGTCACCAGTGTCACGGGGGCGCCGCCGATCCCGGTCACCGGAGCCGGAAGGGTTGTGGTGCTGTGGGTGACACCGTAGATGTACTTGCTCGTCATGACTTTTCACCATCCGTCTCGACGGTCACGCCTTTGACGACGACCTGCGTCTCCTTCTGCGCGGCTGGGCCGACGGGGAGAGCTCCGTGGCGTACGTCGACGGAGATCTCCTCTCCGCGGATGTCGAGCCGTTCGATGGCCTGCGCGTACCGCAGGTACGTTTCGACGCTGGCCACCACGACCCGCGCCTGGATGGTGAGGACTTCTATGCCGATCAGTGAAACCTGAACGAATGCGTCGATCACGAGCCCTTTGTCGAGAATGAGCTCGACGACGTCACCCAGGCCGCTGGAGCCGGAGCGCTCAACGACAGCCGGGGTTGACATGATTTCTCCCTCCTTTGACGCCGTGATGTGAATTTCACCCTGTGTCAGTCCTTGGTCGGCGTCTATGTCGTTTGACCTATTCGTCGAAACCGGCGACATCGGATGACAATCTCAGCTTTTCGGTCGCGGTCGTCGAAACTTTCACCGGTCTCACACAGGCGCCGGGAGGTCGTTTCCGCTGCTCGCCTCCATTGGAGGGGGATCGGCGGCAGCACAGATGGGCGTTGACATGGATCCGGTATTTGTGCGGATTTATGCAGTCAGATACCGTCCTCGACGGGAGCGCTCCGATCACCGGACCCCCGGCTGAACACGGAGCCAGCCGCCCGCCGGACGACCCTCGCGCGTCCGGCGGTCGGCGCCGTGTGCGGCGGCAGGGGCGCTATGTGCGGCGTCGTGCGTCGAGGGACAGGTTCGCAGCGCTGTTACCTGGGGTAGTGGGTGGTTCATGAGTTTCCCCGACTTCACCTCGACGCAGATCGATCCCCGCGCCCGCGGCAAAGAGCTCGGCACACACCGGCGGGAGGCGATCGTCGCCAACCTCGCCGGCTACTCCGACCTGTTCGCCGTCGCGGGCGCCAGCGCCACGCAGGTCCGGACGTGGGGCGAGCAGGCGCTCGACCGCGCCGCCGACTGGGCGCCGCACTTGGCGGAGGAGATCGCCGGGATCGCGTCCGGCGCCGGGCTGGAGCCGTGGCAGGTGGCCGTGGTCAACGCCCGCACCGAGATCCTGGCCGCCATCGACGCGGTCGGCGAGGGGGAGTGCTCCACGTCTGTCGTGCTGCCGGGGCCCCGTACGGTGCAGACCTGGGACTGGCACGACCACCTGCGTGACGCGCCCATGTTGTGGGAGCTGGAGAGCAGTCCCGGGCACGTGGTGCGCACCTTCACGGAGGCCGGGGCGCTGGCCAAGATCGGGGTCAACACGGCCGGGCTCGGCATCCACTTCAACATCCTGCGCCACGAGTCCGACAACGACGATCTCGGCGTGCCGGTGCACCTGATCGCCCGCAGGATCCTGGAGGACGCCGCCACCGTCGAGGACGCCATTGCCGTCGCCTACTCCGCGCAGGTTTCCGCCTCCACCGTCATCACCGCCGTGACCTCGGACGACGCCGCCTCGATCGAGATCTCCCCGGCCGGGGTCGGCGTCATCGAGCCCGAGAGCGGCGTGCTGCAACACTGCAACCACTTCCTCAACTCCCACCTTGCGGCGGGGGAGCGGCACGCCACCGACCGGCCCAGCACCTACGCCAGGCTCCAGCACCTGGAGGCCAATACCGAAGACCTGAGCAGCGACGACCACACCACGCGGGCGCTGGCCATGCTCAGCCACGGCCCCGACGCGCCCGTCTGCGCCCACCCCGACCTGACGCAGCCGATCAACCAGCGGTGGGAGACCGTCGCCACGATCGCGCTCGACGTGCCCGGCGGGCGGCTGCGGGTGCACAAGGGCGGGCCCTGCCAGGTCACGGAGGAGACCTGGCAGACCTTCTGAGCCGGCCCTGGAATCGGCTCAGTGGAAGGCGGGGATCCCGGTCAGCGCCTTGCCCAGGACCAGCGTGTGGATCTCCGAGGTGCCCTCGTAGGTCAGGACCGACTCGAGGTTCACGGCGTGCCTGATCACCGGGTATTCGAGGGTGATGCCGCTCGCGCCGAGCAACGTGCGGCAGGTCCTGGCGATCTCGAGGGCCTCGCGCACGTTGTTCAGCTTGCCGGCGCTCACCTGCTCAGGCGTGAGCGTGCCCGCCTCCTTCAGCCGCCCGAGGTGCACGGCGAGCAGCAGGCCCTTGCCCAGCTCCAGCGCCATGTCGGCGAGCTTCTCCTGGGTGAGCTGGTACGACGTCAGCGGCCTGGCGAACACCTCACGGTCACCCGCGTAGGCGAGGGCCGTCTCCAGGCAGTCGAGCGCCGCCCCCATCGCGCCGAACACGATCCCGAACCTGGCCTCGTTCAGGCAGCCCAGCGGCCCGGACAGGCCGCGCGCGCCCGGCAGCACGGCCGCGTCAGGGAGTCTCACCCCGTCCAGCACCAGTTCGCTCGTCACGCTCGCGCGCAGCGACACCTTGCGCTTGATGTCGTGGGCGGTGAAGCCGGGCGTGCCCGCCGGGACCAGGAACCCCCTGATCCCCTCATCCGTGCGCGCCCACACCACGGCCACGTCCGCGACCGAGCCGTTGGTGATCCACATCTTGGTGCCGTTGAGCACCCAGTCGCCGCCCTCGCGCTTGGCCGTGGTCCGCATGCCGCCCGGGTCGGAGCCGAAGTCCGGCTCGGTCAGGCCGAAGCAGCCGATGCGCTCGCCGGCCGCCATCGCGGGCAGCCACTCCTGCTTCTGCTCCTCGCTGCCGTACGTCCAGATCGCGTACATCGCGAGCGAGCCCTGCACCGACACCAGGCTGCGCAGGCCTGAGTCGGCCGCCTCCAGCTCCAGGCAGGCCAGCCCGTACGCGACCGCGCCGAGGCCGGCGCAGCCGTACCCCTCCAGGTGCATGCCGAGCGCGCCGATCTCGCCGAGGGCGCGGGCCAGCTCGCGGGCCGGCAGCTCGCCGCTGTCGAACCAGCCGGCGACGTGCGGCCGGATCTCGCGGTCGCACACCTTCCTGACCGTGGTCCTGATCTCGCGTTCCTCGTCGGTGAGCAGCGTGTCCAGGGCGAACAGCGCGGTCGGGGCGATCATCGTAACGGCCTCCCATATTTTGGATCCAATATTGAAAATCCAATATGGCACAGCTAGGGTGCGTTGACCATGGACGTTCTCAATCTCATCGGTGGTCGCTGGGTCGACGGGGAAGGCGAGGAGTTCGCCGACACCAACCTGGGTGCGGCGGACATCGTGGACCGCGAGTGGCTCATGTCGCACATCAACTCCGAGCCGGCGGGGACGTTCCGGTACGTGCCGTTCGGCGGGACCAAGCAGAGCTATCTCGGGGCGCTGGCGTGACAGCGGCGCTGTCGGGGCTGCTGGTGGCGGATTTCAGCCGGGTGCTGGCCGGGCCCTACGCCACCATGCTGCTGGCCGACCTCGGGGCCGACGTGGTCAAGGTGGAGCGGGCCGGGGCCGGGGACGACACCCGCGCCTGGGGGCCGCCGTACGGGCCCGGGGGCGAGGCCACGTACTTCCTCGGGGTCAACCGCAACAAGCGCTCGATCGCGCTCGACCTGCGGGCCGACGTGGAGGTGGCGCGGGCCCTGGCGGCCCGCGCGGACGTGCTCGTGGAGAACTTCCGGCCGGGGACGATGGAGCGGCTCGGGCTCGGGTACGACGCGCTGCGCGAGCTGAACCCGGGGCTCATCTACTGCTCGATCACCGGGTTCGGGTCCGGGGCCGGGGCCGGGCTGCCCGGGTACGACCTGATCGCGCAGGCGGTGGGCGGGCTGATGAGCGTCACCGGCGAGCCCGGCGGGCCGGGGACGAAGGCGGGCGTGGCGCTGGTGGACGTGATCACCGGCCTGCACGCCGCCCTCGGCATCCTGGCCGCCCTGCACCACCGCGAACGGACCGGACAAGGCGGCCGCGTCCTCGACGGCGGCGGGCACCCGCCGGGTCGCGGCGAAGGCCAGCGTGTCGAAGTCTCGCTCCTGTCCTCACTCCTGTCCGCGCTCACCAACCATTCCTCCGCCTACGCGGCGGCCGGAGTCGTGCCGCGGGCCATGGGCAATCGGCATCCGAGCGTCGTCCCGTACGAGGTGTTCGAGACCGCCGACCGCCCGCTGGTGATCGCGGCCGGTAACGACCGGCTGTTCCAGGCCCTCTGCGCGACGCTGGGCCGTGAGGACCTCGCGCGGGACACCCGCTACGCCACCAACGCCGCCCGGGTCGCCGCCCGCGAGGCGCTGGTCGCCGAGCTGAACGCCGCGCTCAGGGAACGTCCGGCCGATGAGTGGTTCGAGCTGCTCACCGCCGCCGGAGTGCCCTGCGGACCGATCAACGACCTGGCCGCGGCCTTCGCCCTCGCCGAGGACCTCGGCCTGGAGCCCGCCGTGGAGGTGGGCGGCGTGGGCCAGGTGGCCAACCCGATCCGGCTCAGTGCCACCCCGCCCTGCTACCGCCGCCCGCCCCCGGCTCTCGGTGAGGACCAGGGATGGCTTCGTGAGATATTGGGGCCGTGAGCCCGGACGAAGCACGACGCAGGCCGCCGACGGCCCAGCAGTTCGTGCTGGGCGAGCTGCGCCGCGCCATCACGACTGGCCGCCTGCGCCCCGGCACGCCCATCCGGCAGGACGCCTTGGCAGAGGAGCTCCAGGTCAGCCGTGTCCCGCTGCGCGAGGCCCTCAAGACGCTCGAGGGCGAGGGCCTGGTCACCTACAAAGCTCACAAGGGTTATTGCGTCGCGGCGCTATCGCTCGACGACCTGCGCGAGGTCTATCGCATCCGCGAGCTGCTGGAAGAGGAGGCCGTGCGGCGCGCCGTCGACCGCCTCACCGACGCCGACCTCGACCGGCTCGAGGCGGCCCAGGACGAGGTCGAGCAGGCCGCCGAGGCAGGCGACGTCCTGGCCATGGCCACCGCCAATCGCCTGTTCCACATGACGGTGTTCGACTGCGCCGGCATGCCGCGGCTGGCCCGCCTGATCAGGACGCTCTGGGACACGACGGACGCCTACCGGTCGATGTACTACGGAGACGCCGGCAACCGGGAGCGAGTGATCAAGGAACATCGCGCCACCCTGGACGCCCTGCGCCGGCGCGCCGCCGACGAGGCCGTCGCGACGCTCAACGTCCACCGCGACCACGCGGTCACCGAGCTGGAGTCCCTTCTTCCCCCGGCTCCGTGAGGGGCAGGGCGCAGATCGGCTCGCCCTTCTGGTCGAGCAGTTCCACGCTGGTCTCCTTCTTGTGGCTCGGCGCCCACGCCAGTGCCTGCAGGCCGTGCTCCGGGACCATGATGGTCCGGCCCTCGAGCCTGACGGCGCCCACCTCCGCCGACAACCGCACGACGCCGTACGCCACCCACCTGGCCGGCCACGGAAACCACCGGCCCGCGTTGATGTCGGAACGGGCCGTGCCGTCCGCCCGGCCGTGCCCGTTGAGCAGGGCGGCCGCCGGGCTCGGGGCCAGCAGGTCGTCGGCGGGTCCCGCGGCGGTGCTGGTGCCGTCGCGCAGGGTCCAGCGGCCGCCGCGGCTCTGCGACAGGATCCAGACGTCGAGCCAGAACAGTCCGACGTCGTCGAGCCGGGCGAAGGCCGTCGCGGCGAGTCGGTCGCCCACGTAGAGGGACAGCGGCGAGAAACGGTGCCGTCCGCCGAGAGTCTCCGGCAGAACCTTCGGCAGTCCGTGAGCTATGAGTCGCCGGGTCTCGGTCGCGGGAGTGTACCCAGGATGGTGAGTACGATCCACGCGCTCATCGTACTCTCCGGCTCAGTTCGCGCACCTGTCGCGGCAGCCGCCGAACCGTGCCGTGTCGGGCTTCGTGAACGCCGTCCCCGGGAGGCCGCTCAGCGCCGCCGTCATGGACTCCTTCCAGATGGGGCCGGGGATCGACGTGCCCTCAACACGTTCGTAGCGGCGGCCGCCGAGGGTGACGTCGACCAGCCTCTGGTCGAGCGCGCCCCTGCCAGGGACGCCGAGCGCGACGGCGGAGGCCAGGTCAGGGCTGTATCCGGCGTACCAGGCCGCGGTGTAGTTGTCGGAGGCGCCCGCCATGCCCGCCGCGTCCCGGCCGAGGCCCTTGAGCGGACTGCGGGCCAGCCCGTCCGCGAGCACGTTCGTCACCGCGTCCGCGACCGCCGGGTCCAGCACGTCGCGGCAGCGTGGAGGAAAGGACCGCAGGACCTTCGAACCGTCGCTGACCTCGGCGACCGCCCTGGGCTCGCACTGCTTGCCGCGGGCGGCGAGTGTGGCATAGGTGCCGGCGGCCGTCACCGGGTCCACCTCGTTGACGCCCAGCGAGAAGGTCTCGTACTCCGTCACCTTCTGCCCGTCCGGGCGGGCCAGGCCGAGCCGACGGGCCATGGTCACGCTCTCGCACAAGCCGACCTCTTCCGTCAGCCGGACGAAGAACGTGTTGTCGGCGGCCCAGGTGCCCGACCGCAGGGTCGTGAAGTCGCTGTGATCCCGTTTCGCGTTGAAGACCGAATGAACGGGTTCGGCGACATTCTCTCCCTTGCAGTTCTTGAACGCGCTGGACGAGGGCGCGCGGTACGCGGCCGCATAGGGGAAGCCGTCCTCGAAGCGCAGCCCGCGTTCCAGCGCGGCGGCCAGCGTGTAGACCATCGCCGTGGACCCCTGCTGGTAGGCGAGCGCGCCCACCTTGTCGACCAGCGGGCGGTTGGTGGCCATCGCCCTGATGTCGCCCGTGCCCGGGACGACCATGGCCAGCGCGGCGATCGGCTTGTCGTCCGATCGCACGCGACGGTCGATGGCCTGCTGGGCGGACTGCTGCAGCCGCCGGTCGACCGTCGTCCTGATGGTCAGGCCGCCGCGCGCCAGCAAGTGCTCGTCCGCCGCGAGCAGCTCGTCGCGCACCCGCAGGCACAGATAGGAGACCCGGCTGCTCACGCAGTCGCCGTTGAACTCCTCCAAGACGGCGCCGGAGACGTCCACCAGCACGCTCTTGCCCACGACCGTGGGCTGGATCGGCAAACGGTCGCGGACCGGCCGCTGCTCGTCCCCGCCGTCGCGGAGCACCAGAAACCCCGCGACCAGTAAACCCGCTGCAGCGACGACGCCTGCGGCAATCCGTAACCCGTTCACCGGCACGCGGGAATTCTAGGGCCTGCCGGTGGGGCGGCGGTGGAGGAGATCGAACTTCGCCCACATGGCCTCCGCCGCCTCGATCGAGGCGCCCGTACGGACCGGATCCACGGCCGCCAGCTGCGTGACCAGTGCCTGCGCGACCGCCATCCCGGCCGTCAGCGAGGGGAAGAACGCCTCACTCTCGGCCGGCACCATGACCACTTCCTCGGCCGCGCTCGCCAGGGCGGGGCTGGCCGCGTCCGTCAGCGCGAACACCCGCACCCCACGCGAGCGGGCCTCGTTGGCGGCCAGCACGGTGTTCTCGTACAGGCGCCAGAAGCTGATGGCGATCAGCACGTCACCGGAGCGCATGGTGGCCATCGTGTTGGCCAGCTCGGCGTCGCCCGTGGTCACCGCCGTGACGGGGTAGCCCGCGAGGCCGGCGTTGTGCGCCAGGGCCAGGCCGACGGCGGCGTAACTGCCCTCGGCGAGGATCACCGTGCGCCGGGCGGTGGCCATCGCCTCGGCGATCGTGAGCAGCACCGCCTCGTCCACCCGCCGGTTGAGCAGGGCGAGGCTGTCGAGGTCGCGGCGGAGTGACCGGGAGCTGGGCGAGCCGGTGCCGCGGTGCTCGGCGGCGACCTGGCCCGCGCTGAGCGAGGACAGGTAGCGGGCCCGCAACTCCTGCTGGAGCGCCGGCCAGCCGGCGAACCCGAGCGCCTGCGCCGTGCGGGTCACGGTCGCCACGTTGACGCCCGCGACCTGGGCCAGCTCCGCCGCCGATCCGAACGACGCGCGCCGCGGCTGCGACAGCAGCACCTGGAGCACCGCGGCCGCCTTGCCGCGCAGGCCGCGCTCCGGCGTCCGGGCGCCGAGCCAGTCCTCGAAGCTGTCGGTCAACGCATCCTTCTCTCCGCCGAGCTGCCGGCCGGGAACATGCTACGTGCTCGTAACACGATCGGATTGCAAAGATTATTGCAAATCGTGGAATCTGCACTGTATGTTGCTTCGAAATCGGTCGAAAGGGTGTGTTCGATGACCTTGTTGGCCCGGCTGGACCGGCTCCCCCTGAGCCGGCCGCACTATCTCCTCCTTCTGATCGGCGGCCTCGGCTACACGTTCGACGGCATGGACTCGGCCGTGGTCGCCTTCCTGCTGCCGAGCGCGCAGGAAGCCTGGGGCCTGAACAACGGCCAGCTGGGTCTGATCGGGTCCGCGACCCCGTTCGGGTTCCTCTTCGGCGCGGCCATCGCCGGGCTGCTCGGCGACCGCATCGGCCGCAAGAAGGTCATGATGTACGCGCTCGCGTTCTATGCCGTCTTCTCCGTGGTGGCCGCGTTCGCGCCCAACTACGAGGTGTTCCTGGCGAGCCGGGTGCTGGCCGGAGCCGGCGCGGGCGCGGAGAGTGCGATCATCGCGCCGTTCCTCTCGGAGTTCGTGCCGGCCAACCGGCGTGGGTGGTTCATCGGCGCGCTGGCCGGGTTCTTCTCCTTCGGGTTCGTCATGGCCGCGTTGATCGGGCGGTTCGTGGTGCCGACGATGGAGGACGGCTGGCGGGTGGCGCAGGTGATCACCGCGCTGCCGATCGTGATGTTGTTGTGGTGGCGCCGATCATTGCCGGAGTCACCACGGTTCCTGCTGCAACACGGCCGGGTGGACGAGGCCGAGGCGGTGGTGGCCGACCTCGAGCGCCGCGTCGAGCGGGCCACGGGCCGTCCGCTGCCGCCGGTGCCCGAATCCGCCACGCCGCCCGCGACCAGCACTCCCAAGGTGAACCTGCTCAGCGCGCTGCGCTACCTGTGGAGCCCGGTCATGGCCAAGCGGACCGCCGTCATCTGGCTGATCTGGTTCGTGATCACGTTCTCGTACTACGGGTTCTTCTCCTGGATTCCGACGCTGCTCGTGCAGCGCGGCATCACGGTGACGAAGAGCTTCGAGTTCTCGATCATCATTTATCTGGCGCAGGTCCCTGGCTATTTCTCGGCGGCCTGGTTGTCGGAGCGGCTGGACCGCAAGAACACGATCGCGCTCTACCTGTCCGGGTCCGCGGTCAGCGCGTTCTGGCTGTCGCAGATGGACTCGCCGGTCACGATCACGCTGGCGGGCGCGGTGTTGTCGTTCTTCCTCAACGGCACGTACGCGGGCGTCTACTCCTACACGCCCGAGGTGTTCCCCACCTGGATCCGCGCCACGGGGACCGGGCTGTCGAGTGCGTTCGGGCGGGTGGGCAGCATCCTCGCACCGACGATCATCGGCCTTTCCGCCGCCAGCCTGGGCTTCGCGGGGGTGTTCGGGCTGACCACGGCGGTCCTGGTGGCGGGCGTCATCTGCGTGGTGGTGTTCGGTCTGTCCACGGCCGGGCGATCGCTGGAAGAGCTGACCGAGCCGGCCAAGGAGAGTGCCAAGTGACAGCACTGGGGGAACTGGAAACACGGGTGCGGAAGGAGCTGGGTGTGCGGCTCTTCACTGTGCTGGCCTGGGTGCCGGAACGGTGGGCGCTGCGCCGCGTCCACACGAGCCACCCTGCTGAATACCCCATCGGCGGGGAGAAGACCGTGGAGGTCGCGCAGGGCTGGCTGGCCACGTGCATCGAGGGACGCAAGCCGTTCTTCGGACCGGACCGGGCGGCGGTGCGAGAGGTGTTCGCCGATCATGAGCTGATCGAGAGCCTGGGCTGCGGGTCCATCATCAACGTGCCGGTGGTCGAGGGAAGCCAGGTCCTGGGAGTGCTCAACATCCTCGACGCCGAGGGCGCCTACGACGAGGGGTCGGTCGCCGTGGCCGAGTCCCTCGCGCCGCTCGCGGCGCCCGCCCTGCGCGGGGGTGGGCGATGAACCTGTTGCTGCGGAACGCCTTGGTGCTTGACGTCGGCACGGGCGACTACGCCGAGGGGGACCTGCGGTGCGCGGACGGCCGCGTCGTCGAGGCGGGTCCCGGGCTGCGGGCGCCGTCGGACGTCCGGGTGCTCGACGTGGCGGGCGCGTACGTCGTGCCCGGGCTGATCGACGCGCACGTGCACGTCACGGCCCTGACCGCCGACCTCGGTGCGCTCGGCCGCATGTCCCCGTCGTACGTGGCCGCGCACAGCGCCAGAATCATGGGCGAAATGCTCGGCCGCGGCTTCACCACGGTCCGCGACGTGTCCGGCGCCGACCACGGGCTGGCCGACGCGCAGGCGGAAGGGCTGATCCGGGGGCCGCGGCTGCTGTTCTGCGGCAAAGGGCTGAGCCAGACCGGCGGCCACGCCGACTTCCGCGGCCGCGGCGAGCACGTGAGCGACGACCACCCGTGTTGCGCGGGCGTAGGGCGGGTCGCGGACGGTGTCGACGCGGTCCGCGTGGCCGCCCGCGACGAGCTGCGCAAGGGCGCCCACCACATCAAGGTCATGGCGTCCGGCGGGGTGGCCTCGCCGACCGATCGCATCGACTCGACCCAATACTCGATGGAGGAGCTGCGCGCGGCCGTCGAGGAGGCCGGGGCCGCCAGCCGGTATGTGGCCGCGCACGCCTACACCGCCCGCGCCGTCAACCGGGCTCTGGAGGCTGGGGTGCGCTCCATCGAGCACGGCAACCTGATCGACGACCGCAGCGTGGAGTTGTTCCGCGAGCACGATGCGTTCCTGGTGCCGACGCTGGTGACGTACTGGGCGCTGAAGGATGAGGGCCGGGCGTTCGGGCTTTCTGAGTCGAGCTGGCGCAAGGTCGACGAGGTGCTCGAGGCCGGGCTGGTCGCGCTGGAGCGGGCCGCGCGGGGCGGGGTGCGGCTGGCGTACGGGACGGACCTGCTCGGCGGCATGCAGCGGCACCAGAACCACGAGTTCCGCCTGCGACGGGAGGTGCAGGAGCCGATCGACGTGCTGCGGGCCGCCACGGCCGGCGCGGCCGAGCTGGCCGGGATGACGGGCGAGATCGGCACGCTGGCGGTCGGCGCGCACGCCGACCTGCTGGTGCTCGACGGCGACCCCTTGGAGGACATCGGCGTGCTGGCCGACCCGAAGCACATCCGCCACGTCGTCCAGGCGGGCGCGGTCGTGTCGTAGGACGAGCCCCCGGCACCCGGGCGGGCGTACCGTTTGTTGCGTGACGTCGCTGACGCGGACCGCTCTTGTGATCGTCGCGGTGGTGTTCCTGCTGCTCGGACTGCTGTGGTTGTTCCAGCGGCAGCTGATCTACCTGCCTGACCGGTCCTCTGTGCCGCCGGCCGGGAAGGTCATCCCGGGCGCGCGGGACGTCTCGCTCACGACGGGCGACGGGCTGCGCCTGGGCGCCTGGTACGTGCCCGGCGACCGCGACGTGACCGTGCTGATCGCGGGCGGGAACGCGGGCAACCGGCTGCACCGTGCGCCGCTGGCCAGGGCGCTGGCGGCGCACGGGCTGCCGGTGCTGCTCATGGACTACCGCGGCTACGGCGGCAACCCGGGCACCCCGACCGAGGAGGGCCTGCACCTCGACGTCCGCGCCGCCCGCGCGTTCCTCGGAGACGGGCGGGTGATCTACTTCGGCGAGAGCCTGGGCGCCGGGGTGGTGACCCGGCTGGCGCTGGAGCAGCCGCCGGAGGGGCTGGTGCTGCGCTCGCCCTTCACCGACCTGGCGGCGGCGGGGCAGGCCAACTACCCGTTCCTGCCGGTGCGGCTGCTGCTGCGGGATCGGTACCCGGTGTCGGAGCGGATCGCGGCCGTGCGGGCGCCCACGGTGGTCGTGTACGGCACCCGCGACACGATCGTGCCGGCGCGGCTCAGCAGGGCGGTCGCCGAGGCGGCCGGGGGCCGGGTGACGACCGTGGAGATGACCGGGGCGGGGCACAACGACCTGTCCATGCTGACCGGCGACGAGCTGATCCGCGCGGTGGTGAAGCTGGCCGAGGGGATCTAGGCGAGCGACCGCTGCCTTCCGTGCCATGGCCCGGGGTCAGAGCCAGCTGACCCGCATGCTGGTGGCGGACCCGGCGTCCGGCGGGGTGCCCAGTTCCCCGGTGCGGATGCGCTCCAGCAGCCGGCCGACGGTGTCGACGATCTCCGGAGCCCGGTCACGCAGCCCCGCCACATCCGCCGGCGACACCTCGCTCCGGTCGAATCCGACCTCCTCCAGCACCCCCTCCAGATCGGCCAGCCGCTCACTCAGCCACTTCAACGGCTCGCCGGACAACTCCGTGTCGAACACCCGCGGCCCCGGCTCCCACCCGTCGATGGACGGGTGATGATGGGTGCGATTGAAGCTCCCCGGCGGGCTGTCGACCGACTCCAGCAGGTCGATGCGCCAGAGCGGCCGATCCACGGTGATCGGCCGGGCAGAGTAGATGGAACCCTTCAACTCACCGGCTTCGAGCCGGCGGATCTCCAGCCGCACGCCTCGCTCGGCGCTCTCCTGCCCCGGGATCGGGTCGGGGTCGACGAAGTAGATGTCGCTCACGGCCACGCCGATCCGCTCGAAGCCGAAGAGGTAAAGCACGGATACCACGTCCTTCGCAGGTCTCGGTGGGAGGCTCTCCCCAACGTAACCCGGCAGGCCCGGCTGGTGAACGGCTGCCTCCCTTCACGGAGGTGGCACGATCCTGAAGTCCTCCGTCACCTGACGGGTCATATCGTGAAATATTGACCTTGGAGGCGCTTGTGTTCTGGTGTGCACCCCGGTCTTCAAAACCGGTGGACGGCGCGCGGCGTCGTCGGCGGGTTCGATTCCCGTGCGCCTCCGCTCCAGGTTCCCCTAGGACACGAGGCCGCCATGGGCGATGATCCGCGCCGCCGGATCCCGCGTACCGACACCGTCCTGGCCGACCCCCGGGTGGTCGAGGCGGCCAGGGGCGCAGGCCGGGCCGTCGCCAAGGCCGCGGTCGTCGCCGCGCAGCAGCGGGCCAGGGAGGGCCGGATCGCGCCCGAGGACGTCGTCGCGGCCACCGTGTCCGCCTTGACCGACGGCCCCCGCCGGGTGATCAACGCCACGGGTGTGCTCGTGCACACCAACCTGGGCCGGGCTCCGCTCTCGCCTGCCGCCGTCGAGGCGATGAGCACGGTGGCCGGGTGCACGGACGTCGAGTTCGACCTGGTGACGGGGGAGCGGGCGCGGCGCGGGCGGGCGGCGCTGGCCGCACTGGCGGCGGCCGTTCCTGACGCGGAGGACGTGCACGTCGTCAACAACAACGCGGCGGCGCTGGTGCTGGCGGCGACCGCGCTGGCGGCCAGGCGGGAGATCGTCGTCAGCCGCGGCGAGATGGTGGAGATCGGGGACGGATTTCGCCTCCCCGACCTGCTCGAATCCACGGGCGCTCGGCTGCGCGAGGTCGGGACCACCAACCGCACCCATGCCCGCGACTACGCCGACGCCATCGGCGACGGAACCGGGTTCGTGCTGAAGGTCCACCCGTCCAACTTCCGCGTCGAGGGCTTCACCGCCGCCGCCTCCGTCGCCGAGCTGAGCACGCTGCCGGTGCCCGTGGTGGTCGACGTCGGCTCGGGGCTGCTCGCCCCGGACCCGCTGCTCCCGGACGAGCCCGACGTCGGCACGGCGCTGCGCGATGGCGCCGCGCTGGTGACGGCCAGCGGCGACAAGCTGCTCGGCGGGCCGCAGGCAGGGCTGATCCTGGGCCGCGCCGACCTGGTGCGGCGCCTGCGCCGCCATCCGCTCGCTCGCGCCTTGCGCGTGGACAAGCTGACCCTCGCCGCCCTGGAGGCGACGCTCCGCTCGGACCCTCCGGTACGGCTCGCGCTGCACGCCGACCTCGACCGGCTACGCCGCCGTGCCCACCGCCTGGCCGCGCTCCTGTGCACGGGCGATCGGCAGGATGGCCGCGAGCCAGGCGGGGCGGGGCGGGTGGCGTGTGAGGTGGTCGAGAGCGTGGCCGTCGTGGGCGGCGGGGGAGCACCCGGCCACGAGTTGCCGAGTGTCGCGCTCGCCCTGCCCGAACGGCTGGCGCTCCCGCTCCGCCTGGGCGCCCCCGCCGTGGTCGGCCGGGTGGCAGGCGGCCGGCTCCTCCTCGACCTGCGCTCCGTGCCGCCCGAACTGGACGAGGAGCTGGCGGAGGCGGTGCGCGCATGTACGTGATCGCCACGGCCGGGCACGTCGACCACGGCAAGTCCACGTTGGTCCGCGCGCTCACCGGCATCGAACCCGACCGGTGGGCCGAGGAACGCCGCCGCGGCATGACCATCGACCTCGGCTTCGCCTGGACCACGCTGCCGTCGGGCCGCTGCCTGGCCTTCGTGGACGTGCCGGGGCACGAGCGGTTCGTCACGAACATGCTGGCCGGGCTCGGCCCGGTGCCGGCCGTGATGTTCGTCCTGGCCGCCGACCAAGGCTGGCAAGCTCAGTCCCAGGAGCACTGGGAGGCGATCGAGGCGCTCGGCGTGGAGCGGGGCCTACTGGTGGTCACCCGGTGCGACCTCATGGATCCCGCGCTGGCGGTGGAGGAGGCCCGCGAGCGGATCCCCTCCTGGCCCGTCGTCACGGTGAGCGGCGCCACGGGCGAAGGGCTCGCCGACCTGCGCCGCGGGCTCGACCTGCTGGTCTCCTCCCTCCCGCCGCCCGACCCCCGGGCGCCGGTGCGGCTGTGGATCGACCGGGCCTTCACGATCACGGGCGCGGGCACGGTGGTCACCGGCACGCTCGCCGCCGGCACGCTGCGGGCCGGTGACACCCTCGTCCTGGACGGCGAACGGGTACGGGTCAAGGCGGTGCAGGTCACGGGCGAGCCGGTGGACGAGGTCACGGCCACCGCCCGCGTCGCGGTCAACCTGCGCGGCGTCGAACGCGACCGCGTGCTCCGCGGCACGACGCTGCTCACGCCCGACGCCTGGATCGAGACCGGCGTGGTGGACGCGCGACTGGACGGCTGGCCGCCGCCGCGTGAGGCCGTCCTGCACATGGGGTCGGCCTCCGTGCCGGTACGCATCCGCCCCTTCTCCGATCGCACGAGGGCCGCGCGGCTGACACTGGCGCGGGCGCTCCCGCTGCGGGTCGGTGACCGGGCCCTGCTGCGCTGTTCAGGGCGGCCGATCACGAGCGTGCTGGTGCTCGACGTGCGGCCACCGGAGCTGCGCCGCCGAGGCGCGGCCGCGGAACGGGCCGCACAGCTCGCGCCTTTCGCCGTCCCCGCCGCGCAGCTCGCGCCCTTCGCCGTCCCCGAGCACCACGGCGGCCAGGCACGTGAGCCGGCGAGCCGGGTGCCCGATGCGGCCACCGTGCTGAGCTGGCGCGGGGTGGTGCGGCGGTCCGAGCTGGCCGCGATGGGGTGCGATCCGGCCGGGCTCGACGTGCCCGGCGCCGGGGACTGGATGGTCGACCCCGCGTCCTGGGCGAGCCTGGCGGAGCGGCTCAGGGCGGTCGTGGCCGAACAGCCGGGCATCCCGGTGGACGCCGCGCGCACCGTGCTCGGCCTCCCGGCGCGGGACCTGGTCGAGGCGCTGGTCGAGAGCTGCCCGCCGCTGCACGTGTCCGATGGCCGCATCGACGGCGAGGGCGTGCCCGCGGACGTCGTCGGCGCCGTCGAGCGGCTGCGTGCCGAGCTGGCCGGGGCGCCGTACCTCGCGCCGGAGGCGGCGCGGCTGCCCGAGCTCGGCCTCGGCAGGCGGGCGGTCGCGCTGGCCGCGCGGGCCGGAATGGTGTTGCGCCTCGCCGACGGTGTGGTGCTCCTGCCCGGCGCCGACACCGAGGCGGCACGGCTGCTGGCGAAGCTGCCGCAGCCGTTCACGGCGAGCGACGCGCGGGCCGCGCTCCAGACCAACCGGCGGGTCGTGATCCCGCTGCTGGAGCACCTCGACAGGCTCCATCTCACCCGCAGGATCGACGACCGGCTGAGGGTCGTCGTGGACAGGGAGCGGCACGATGACTGAGCGGGTGAAGGTCGGGGTCGTGCTGCCGAGGCCGTCGGACGATCCGGGGGAGTGGCTGTCCGACGCGGTGGCGTTCGAGGCGGCCGGGGCCGACGCCCTGTGGGTGGAGCACGGTGCGGCGCCGTCACTCGATCCGCTCACGCTGACCGCCGCCCTCGCCGCGCTGACCTACCGATCGATCCTGGTCGTGGCCGTGCCCCACACACCCGCGCCGCAGGTGCTGGCGACGGTGGAGCGCTTGAGCCGCGGACGGCTCGCTCTCATCGCCGGTGCCGAGGCGGACGGGGAGAGCCGCGTGCGGCGCAGCGGCGACGGCGCGTACGAAGAGGACGGGGCAGGGCGGTGGGTGTCCGCCGCCGTGCCGACCGGGCGGGCCGCCTGGCGGGAGACGCTGCGCCTGGCGGCCGAACGCGGCGATCACGGCGTGCTGGTGCCGGCCGATGCGAGACTGCTCGACCTCTTGCGCAACCCCGAGGATCCGGGCGGCCGCCACGACCTTCAACTGGCCCAGGGCTAGACGCGCAGGGAGTCAGATCATACGGTGAACAAAAGGTTGGTACCCAAAGCTTCAGCTGAGGGGAGTTCCGGCCATGGAGGTCAGCCGGCGGCAGTTCCTGAGCATCGGACCGGCAGGGGTGCTCGGCGGCTCCGCCCTGGGGTTCGACCTGACCGAGTCGATCAGGGTCAAGCAGCGGCTGCGCATCGAAGGCGCGACCCTCTCGCACTCGCTCTGCCCGTACTGCGCGGTCGGGTGCTCGCTCATCGCCCACACCAAGAAGGCCGCGAACGGCAAGACGGAGCTGCTGCAGATCGAGGGCGACCCGGACAGCCCGGTCAACGAGGGCACGCTGTGCCCGAAGGGCGCGACGTCGCTGCAGCTGGCCATCTCGCGCAGGCGGGTGCCGCACCCGCTCTACCGCGCGCCGGGAGCGGCGGAGTGGAAACAGGTCTCCTGGGAGTTCGCGCTCGACCGGCTCGCCAGGAACATCAAGGCCTCGCGTGACGCCACGTTCGTCACCCAGGACGCCGACGGCAACGTCGTCAACCGCTGCGAGGGCGTCGCCTTCGCCGGCGGGGCGGCGTTCAGCTCGGAAGAGGGTTATCTCGCCACGAAGCTGATGAGGGGGTTGGGCCTGGTTCACCTCGAACAACAGGCCCGTGTTTGACACGGTCCCACGGTGGTCAGTTTGGCTGCCACGTTCGGCCGAGGGGCCATGACCAATCATTGGCGTGACATCAGGCACGCCGATCTGATCCTCGTCAACGGCGCCAACCCGGCCGAGGCCCACCCGGTGGGCTTCCGCTGGCTCATGCGGGCCAAGCTCGACCGAGGCGCGAAGATCATCCACGCGGATCCGCGGTTCACGCGGACCTCGGCGGTCGCGGACACGTATATCAGGATTCGGACCGGCACCGACGTGGCCTACTTCGGCGGCCTCATCAACTATGTGCTGACGAATCGGCTCTATCACGACGACTACGTCAGGTGGGCCACCAACGCCGGTTTCGTGGTCAAGGACGGGTACGCCTTCCAGGACGGCATGTTCAACGGCTTCGACCGGGAGCAGGGCGTCTACAACACCAAGCTGTGGGCGTACGAGGCCGATGACGAGGGCCACGCCAGGGTCGACCTCGACCACCCGCGCTCGGTGCTCAACCTGCTGCGCGCCCACTACCAGCGCTACGACCCCGACACCGTCGCCCGCATCACCGGCATCCCGCGCGAGCAGTTCCTCCAGGTGGCCAGGCAGGTCGGCGAGATGGGCCGCCCGGACAAGGTCATGACCATCGTGTACGCCGTCGGGCTCACCCACCACACCACCGGCGTGCAGCTCATCCGCTCGGGCGCCCTCCTGCAACTGCTGCTCGGCAACATGGGCCGCCCCGGCGGCGGCATGAACGCCGAACGCGGCCACGCCAACATCCAGGGCAACACCGACCACGCCATCTCCTGGGACATCCTGCCCGGCTACCTCCGCATCCCGGCCCCGGGCCAGGAGGACATCAACGCCTACCTGGGCGAGAGCGCCAGCGTCAAGCTGCACCCCAGGGCGGTGAACTTCTTCGGCGAGAACTACCGCCGCTACCTCGTCAGCCTCCTCAAGGCCTGGTACGGCGACGCCGCCACGAAGGACAACGAGTTCGCCTTCGACTACCTGCCCAAGCCCGCCGCCAACGCCTCCTGGATCTCGATCTTCGACCAGGCGCTGCGCGGCAAGATGCAGGGCATCATGTTGTCCGGGATGACGGCGACCAGCATCGGCCCCGACTCCAACCAGGTGCTCCAGGCCCTGACGAACCTCAAGTGGCTGTGCGTGATGGACCCGTTCGCCACCACCAGCTCCGAGTTCTGGCAGGCCCCCGGCATGGACCCGGCGAAGATCCAGACCGAGGTGTTCATGCTCCCGGCCACCCACTGGATCGAGAAGGACGGCTCGTTCACCAACAGCGGCCGCTGGGTGCAGTGGAAGGACCAGGTGCTGCCGCCGGAGGGTGAGGCCAGGCACGACCACTGGATACTCGCCGAGCTGTTCCTGCGGGTCAGGGACCTGTACGAGGCCCAGGGCGGGAAGTTCCCCGACCCGGTGCTGAAGATGGCGCTGCCGTACGCCAACCCGCGCAAACCCGAGCTGGACGAGATCGCGCAGGAGATCAACGGCCGCGACCTGCGGACCGGCCAACGGCTGTCCACCTTCGCCGACCTGAAGGACGACGGCACCACCAGTGCCGGCGACTGGATCTACACCGGCCACTACCCGGAGGAGGGCAACCTGGCCAAGCGGCGCGACGGCGTGCAGGACCCGGCCAAGAACGACCCCACCGGCATGGGCTTCTACCCGAACTGGGCGTGGAGCTGGCCCGCCAACCGCCGCGTCCTCTACAACCGCGCCTCCGCCGACGAGAGCGGGCGGCCGTGGGACCCGTCGCGCCCCGGCATCGCCTGGGAGAACGGCGCGTGGGTGGGGGACGTGCCCGACTACCCGCCGACCACAGGGCCCGGCCCTGACGCGCCGCTGCCCTTCATCATGACGGGTGAGGGCGTGGGCCGCCTGTTCAGCAACGCAGTGGCGGACGGGCCGTTCCCCGAGCACTACGAGCCCATCGAGTCGCCCATCGCCAACCCGCTGCACCCGCAGGTGTCGGCGACGCCGGTGGCCTTCAGGTACGACGAGCGGGCCGGGCGGCCCAACCGGTTCGGCACGGTGGCCGACTATCCGTACGTGGCGACCTCGTACCGGCTGACCGAGCACGAGCACTACGTCACCCAGAACGTCGAGCACCTGGTCCAGCTGCAGCCGGAGGCATTTGTGGAGGTGCCGGCCGCGCTGGCGCGCGAGAAGGGCATCTCGACGGGTGACCGGGTGCGGGTGTCGTCCCGGCGGGGCAAGCTCGAGGTGCGGGCGGTGGTGACCAGCCGGCTCGGGCCGCTCGACATCGACGGCCGCAGGGTCTACCAGATCGGCATCCCCATCCACTGGGGGTTCGTGGGCATCAACACCGGGCAGCACTGGCTGGCCAACGCCCTCACCCCGTTCGTGGGGGATGCGAGCGCGCGGACGCCGGAGTACAAGGCGTTCCTGGTGAACATCGAGAAGCTCTGATGTTCGCCAGGGACCGGGCACGGGCGACGGAGCTGCGCGAGCGGTATCCGCACGCGGCCGAGGTGTTCGGGCTGTACCTGGCACTGGTGGAGACGTGGGAGTCGGTGGGCGACCGAGTCCCGTCCGATGGGGCCGTGGAGTGGGCGCACGTGCACGTGCTGCCCCGCGTCATCGAGGCGACCGCCGCTCACGGCCCCCCGCTCCTGGCGGCCGCGGTCCGCATAGCCGTCGGCAACGGCCTCCTGGCCCCGGCTTCGGGCGCCGGTCCGCCCGCCGCTCTCAACGGGCCGCTCAGGACGGGCGGAGACTGGGGTGGCGGCCTGCTGGACGCCTGGCTCGCGGGCGAGGAGCTCGCGCCCGTCGAGCGCTATCTCGCGCGCGCCACGATGCGCGTCGTCCCGTTCTCCGCGCCGACCGGCCACGAGGCGGGGCGGCGTTGCCCCGCGTGTGGTGGCGCGCCGCAGCTCAGCTACCGCACCGCCGACGACGACCCGCTCGTCAGCGGCCGCCGCATGTTGCACTGCGCCCGATGCGCCCACGAGTGGAGCTTCTCCGCCACCACCTGCCCCCAGTGCGGTGAGACCGGAAAACGTACCGTCCACGCCGAAGCCGCGCCGTCCGGAAGCGAGGAACCGCGGGTCGGCCGGAGGACCGCCGCGGGCGACGCGTTGTTCCCGCACCTGAGGGCCGAATCGTGCGAGGCCTGCCGCGGCTACCTCATCGACGTCGACCTCGGCCGCGACCCCCACGCCGTACCGCACGTGGACGAGCTGGCCGCCGTGCCCATCGACCTGCACATGGCCGACCACGGCTACACCAAGATCACGCCCAATCTGATGGGGTTCTGAAGATGCCGCACATCACACCGGGCCAGGCGTACGGGTTCTTCACCGACACCAGCGTGTGCATCGGCTGCAAGGCCTGCGAAGTGGCCTGCAAGCAGTGGAACGAGCTGGAAGGCAACGAACCGTCGTTCCTGGACGGCTTCGACAACACCGGCAAGCTGGACGCCGAGAACTGGCGGCACGTGCAGTTCCACGACAACGTGCCCGACGAGAGCCTCACCCCGGGCAACGGCAAGGCGTGGCTGATGATGTCGGACGTCTGCAAACACTGCCAGCAGGCCAGCTGCATGGAGGTCTGCCCGACGAACGCGATCATCCGCACCGAGTTCGACAGCGTCTTCATCCAGCCCGACGTCTGCAACGGATGCCGCAACTGCATCGCGGCCTGCCCGTACGACGTGATCGGCGCCAGCCACGTGAACGGCATCGCGCAGAAGTGCACACTCTGCTACGACCGCCTCCAGAACGACATGACCCCGGCCTGCGCCAAGGCCTGCCCCACCGAGTCGATCAAGTTCGGCCCGGTCTCGGAGCTGCGCCAGACGGCCGCCAAACGCCTGGAGATCCTGCACGCCCAGGGCGTCACGGAGGCCCGCCTGTACGGCCACGACGAGAAGGTGTACGGCGGCCTGAACGCGTTCTTCCTGCTCATGGACCGGCCGGAGAAGTACGGCCTGCCGGACGAGCGCAACGCGGTGCTGCCCAGCCGCAACAACGTCGGCGGCTACCTGACCGCTGCGGTCACCGCGATCCTGGGCGTCCTCGGCGGCCTGATCGCGCTGCGCCACCGCAAGGAGAAAGTGACGGAGGCCGAGGGAGAGAGCGATGGATGACGTCCAGCACTTCGCCGGCCCCCCGGACTGGCTGTGGTACATCCTGGCCTACTTCTTCCTCGCGGGCCTGTCCGGCGGCTCCTACGTCCTGGCCACCCTGCTCAGGCTCCGCAACGCCCCCGGCGACGAGCCGATGGCGAGGATCGGCTACTACATCGCCTTCCCGCCGATGCTCATCGCGCCGCTCCTGCTCGCCCTCGACCTCGGCCAGCCGTGGCGCTTCTGGCACATGATGTGGAACACCACCCCAGGCCACCCAGGGCTCAACTTCAAATACTGGTCGCCGATGTCGATCGGCTCCTGGGCGCTGGTCGTGTTCGGGGCGATCACCACGGTCTCCTTCGCCGCCTCGCTCGTCCGCGACGGCAAGCTCCGCCTCCCCCTGGTGACCTGGCTCGACAACCGCCCCTTCACCATCTTCGGATCGCTGTTCGGCCTGTTCATCGCGGGCTACACAGGCGTGCTGCTGTCGGTGTCGAACCAGCCGGTGTGGAGCGACACCTGGGCCCTCGGCGGCCTCTTCCTCGCCTCCGGCCTGGCCGGCTCGGCCGCGCTGATGCTCCTGCTGGCCCGCTACCGCCCGGAGGCGCGCCCGAGCGCCGGGATGTTGTCGGTCTCCGAGCGGCTGTACGCGCTGCTGGAGCTGGCGCTGATCGTGGTGTTCGCGGTGACGTTGTTCGCGGCGGGCACCCAGGGCATCGTGTTCGGCCTGCCGTGGCTGGTGCTGTGGCTGGTCGCCCTCGCAGGCCTGGCCCCAGGCCTGTACGGCCTCGTCACCGAACGGCTGTCGGCGGACGGCGCGGCGGCCGTACGTCATTCGCTGGCCGTGCCCCTGCTGGTGCTGGCCGGCGTGCTGGCCCTGCGCGCCGCCGTCATCTTCAGCGTCCAGGTGTGACAGCGTCAGGGGGCGAGGACGGTTTTCACGTCCACGTGGCGAAAGACGGACCCGTGCCGCAACATGAGGCCGGCCACCCGCTGCACGGGTCCACGGCGGTGGGGTAAGCGCCCAGGGACGTCTGTGTGGCGGTCGCCGCGTCGATCTTCACGTACGTCGGCAGCACCGCCTCCACCTCTTTGCGGTCGCTCGTGGCGAGCCGCTGGGCCTTGGTGAAGGCACGTTGGAAGGCGGCCAGCGTCTGCGGGTTCTTCGTCACCCAGTCGACGCTCGTCATCCAGCAACCCACCTGCCAGTCCGTGATCCGGCAAGGGCACCTCCACGAACGTGACATCGTGCGCCTTCATGCCGGCATCCCGCAACATGGCGGTAACGATGAGCGTGCCCAGCCCGTTGAGGTTGAACGGCATGCCCCTGTGCTTGGTGGAGAACGTGGTGACGTAGTCGGTCTGCGCGAGATCCGTCGGCACGATGCCCACCTTGATGGTGTCCTTCTCGAGCACCGGCTTCGGCGGCGGCGTGTCGTCGGCGGCACCGGAGCAGGGAGCGTACCTGATGAAGATCGCTTCCGGGGGCGGAACGTGTCGTTCCGCACGGCTGGGGCTAGCGACCCTGATAGGTCTCGCGGGCGGACATGACGTCGGGCATGCGGCCCTCCACCCAGGTGATCAGCGGGATCAGATACTCGGCGGCCTCGCGGCCGAGCGCGGTGAGGCTGTACTCGACCCGGGGCGGGATCGTGTGCTCGGCCTCCCGTAGCACCATGCCGTCGCGTTCGAGGGCCTGGAGGGTCTGGGACAACATCTTCTCGCTGACGCCGTCGACGCGACGGCGCAGCGCGTTGAACCGGTAAGGCCCTTCGTACAGGGCCGTCAGCGCCAGGATCGCCCAGCGGCCGGTGATCGACTCCAGTACCGAGCGCGAGGTGCACCGGCGCGAGAAGACGTCGGCCACCAGATTCTCGAAGTCCTCCATAGAGGTCAGCTTACGCGATCGCAGCACTTTCTGATAGAAAGTGCTAACCAAACCGCATGTACTGGGAGGAGAGTAACCATGATCGTGGTGACAGGGGCTAGCGGACACCTGGGCCGACTGGTGATCGAGGAGCTGAAGAAGCGGGTTCCCGCCGAGCGGATCGTCGCGGCGGCGCGTACCCCCGAGAAGGCCGCCGACCTCGGCGTGGAGGTGCGCGAAGCCGACTACGACCGGCCGGAGACGCTGAAGGGCGCGCTGCAGTACGCCACCAGGGTCCTGCTCATCTCGGGCCTGGACGCCAACCGTGCGCAGCAGCACGCGGCCGTCGTGGACGCGGCCAAGGAGGCCGGGGCCGTGCTCGCCTACACCAGCGCGCCCAGCGCCGACCTCACCGAAGCGGCCCTCGCCGCCGACCACAAGGCGACCGAGGCGTACATCACGGCGTCCGGGGTGGCGTACACGTTGTTGCGCAACAACTGGTACCACGAGAACTACGAGCAGTCGATCACGATCGCTCCCCAGCTGGGCGCCGTGTACGGCGCCGCCGGCGACGGCAGGATCGCCGCGGCCTCGCGCGCGGACTACGCCGCCGGCGCGGCCGCCGTGCTGGCCGGTGAGGGCCATGAGGGCAAGGTGTACGAGCTGTCCGGCGACATCGCCTGGACACTCGCCGAGCTGGCCGCCGAGATCTCCGCGGTCACCGGCAAGGAGATCACCTACCAGGACCTGCCGAAGGACGACTACGCGGGCGTCCTGGCCGGCGCGGGCGTGCCGACTCCGATGGCGGGGGTGCTGGCCGACGTGGACGTCCAGATCTCCCGTGGCTGGCTCGCCCAGACGCCCGGCACCCTTCGTGAGCTCATCGGCCGCCCCACGCAGCCGATCGGCGAGTACGTCCGGACCCTGCTCGGCCGCTGATCAGGCGACAGCGCAGCCTCCTCTTCGGCCTCGGCCGGCGCCTCCAGGCAGGCCGGCCGAGCGCTGGTCTTCTCCGTGTCGTGCCGGTCGGGCAGGTCGGCCGGCACGACCGCCGTGCCGGTGGTCGATGATGCTGGGGACGACGGAGAGGATGCTGATCACATGACCGAGTTCGACTTCTGCCCGTGGTTGTTCTGGGCCCATGCGACCGAGGAGGACCGGCAGGCCCAGGCGGACCACGTGGCGGGGTTGCGCGGCCGGATGGAGCTGGAGGCACCGGAGAAGGTGTTCATCTCGCCGCTGGCGGCCGTCTACGCGGATCGGCTCACCCTGGGAGAGCGCAGCTACATCGCGGCCCACGCGTACGTCACGGACGACGTGGTGATGGGCGACGACTGCACGCTCAACCCGTACTCGGTGGCGCGCGGGCGTGTGGTGCTCGGGAACGCCGTGCGGGTGGGGGCGCACACCTCCCTGCTCGGCTTCAACCACGGCGCCGCCCCGGACCGGCCGGTGTTCCGGCAGGCGATCACGTCGAAGGGCATCCGCATCGGCGACGACGTGTGGATCGGGTCGAACGTGGTGGTGCTGGACGGGGTGACGATCGGCGATCACGCCGTCGTCGGGGCGGGCGCGGTGGTCACCAAGGACGTGCCCGCCTGGGCCATGGTCGCCGGCAATCCGGCCCGCCTGATCCGCGACCGCCGCACCCCACGCCCCACCGCCGTCCTGCCGGATGACGTCGCGAGCTCGGGCCAGGCCGCTGTCGCGCGTGCGGCCGGGCACGGCGCTGCGAAGGAAGCGGCCGGGCACGGCGCTGGGAAGGAAGGCGACCTGGAGCGGCTGCTCGCCGAATTCGCCGACCGGGCCAGGGACCAGGCCGAGGCGGTGCTGCGCCGCTGCTGGACGGGCGAGCGCTACGTGGACCGCCCGGACGCCGAGCCGACCGTACGGGCCTGGTGCGACGCCGTCGAGATCGCCGACCTGCTGCTCGGCGGCCCGCCCCCGATCCCCGCGCGGGACGAGATCGTCGGGTTCCTCCAGGACCGGCAGGACGCCGCCACCGGCCTGGTCCCGGAGCTCGGCGACACAGGAACGCCGGCGCTCGACGGAGCCGCCGCCTACCACGTGCTCTGTGTCGGCTACGCGCTCGACCTGCTCGGCGCCCGCTTCCGCCACCCGGTCCACGCCGTCGCCGGCCTCGGCTCCCAAGACCTGATCGCCGCCCTGGACGCCCTCGACTGGAAGCGCAAGGCGTGGACGGCCGGCTCGTGGGTGGACACCGTCGGGACCGGCCTCTACCGCAACCTCGCCGACTTCGGCCTGCGCGGCGAGATCGAGACCCTGTACGGGTGGCTCCTGACGAGGTGCTCGCAGGCCCACGGCATGTGGGGCGAGCCGGATGCCGACGCGGGCTGGCTGCAGGTGGTCAACGGCTTCTACCGGCTCACGCGGGGGACGTTCGCGCAGTTCGGAGTGCCGCTGCCCTACCCCGAGCGGGCTGTCGACAGCGTGCTCGCCCAGGCGCGCGACCCTCGCCACTTCGGCCCGGACACCGGGAACGCCTGCAACGTGCTCGACGTCATCCACCCGCTCTGGCTGGCGGGCAAGCAGACGCGGCACCGCCGTGAGGAGGGCGCGGCCTGGGCCAGGGAGCGGCTCATTCGCGCGGTCGGCGGCTGGCAGGACGGCGCGGGCTTCAGCTTCGCCCTGACCCGGGGAAGCGGTGCGACCCGCACGCCGGGACTGCAGGGCACCGAGATGTGGCTGGCCATCATCTGGCTGCTCGCAGACCATCTCGGGGTCTCGGACGCGCTCACCTACCGGCCTCGCGGCATCCACCGCCCGGAACCGGCCATCCAACTCCGCTGACTCCGCGCGGTTTCCTCACCGCCGTGCCGCCCGCAAGATAGGGGGAGCAACGACGGCTCCGGCGGCCATGTGATGATGTCCCCAAGCGGCACGGGGGAGGAAAACGATCGTGGGGTCTTTCGCGGGCAGCACGCTGCCCCCGGATGACATCGTCGTCTCGGCTCTGCGGGCGGGCGATGAGGCGATGTTCTCGGCGTTGCTCGACACCTGGTCGCGGGGCATGCTGCGGGTGGCCAGGACCTACGTGTCCACCGACGACTCCGCGGAGGAGGTGGTGCAGGACACCTGGCTGGCGGTGATCGGCGCCATCGACGGTTTCGAGGGCCGCTCGTCGGTCAAGACGTGGGTTTACCGCATCCTGGTGAACACGGCGAAGAAGCGCAGCGTGCGGGAGAGCCGTACACTGCCGTGGAGCGCCCTCGAACTGGACGCCGGACCGACCGTCGATCCCTCGCGGTTCCACGGCACGGACGCCGCCCTGCCGGGAAGCTGGAAGGAGTCGCCCGCGGTCTGGCCGACCCCGGAAAGCCAGGCGCTCGCCGCGGAGGTGCGCGGCCTCATCGGAGAGGCTCTGGCCGGGCTGCCGCCGCGGCAGCGGATCGTGATCACGCTGCGTGACGTGGAGGGGTGTACCTCCGAGGAGGTCTGCGAGATCCTGGAGATCTCGGCAGCCAACCAGCGGGTCCTGCTGCATCGCGCGCGTGCGGTGGTCCGCGGGCTGCTGGAGGACTACTTCGAGTCGGTGAAGCAGGCAGAATAGGTGAAGCGGTTCATATCGCAGAGGGTAAGGCGGGCAACGTCGTGAAGCGGTTCACGTGCGGCGAACTGGTGGAAGTCATCACCGCCTACCTCGACGACGCCCTCGACCAGCCGTCCCGTGCCGGGATCGAGGTTCATCTGTCCTGCTGCGAGGACTGCGGGCACTACGTCGACCAATTCCGCTCGACCATCCGGGCCCTCGGCGACCCGCCTCCCGAGAAGTTGTCGCACCGCACGCGGGAGCGGCTGATGTCCGCCTTCAGGAGCCGGCGACCCGCCTGAGAATTCTCCTGTAACGCTCGCGTGGCTCGCGGGTCTGTAGACCCATGCGCCACGTGACGATCGGGCCGACGCCACCCCAGGACGACTCGGAGGCCCAGGAGGCCTCCGAAGCGGCGGACAGCGCGGATGCGCCGCTGGAGGACGCCTCGGAGGTGGGGGATTACGCCCGCCGGTGCTTCCGCGCGGGCGGCGGCGATCGGGTGGGTGTCGAGCTGGAGTTTCTCGTCTTCGACCGGGCAGACGTCGCCAGGCACGTGCCGCTGGAGCAGGTCGCGCGGGCGTTGCCGCCGCTGCCCGGCGGGAGCCGGGTGACGTTCGAGCCGGGCGGCCAGCTGGAGCTCTCCGGGCCCGCAGGACCGCTGTCCGGCGCGATCGACGGGCTCACCGCCGACCTGGCCGTCGCCCGCCGCGCCCTCGAGGCCGCGGGCCTGGCGCTGGCGGGCGTGGGCCTCGATCCGGTGCGCCCGCCCCGGCGGCAGTTAAGCCTGCCCAGGTACGAGGCCATGGCGGAGTTCTTCGGCGGTCCCTACGGGCCGTTGATGATGTGCTCGACGGCCTCCATCCAGGTCAACCTGGACCTGGGATGGCGGCCTGAGACCCGCTGGGAGCGGGCGCACCTGCTGGGCCCCGTCCTGACCGCGGCCTTCGCCAACTCCCCGCTCAGCGGCGGCCGCCCGTGCGGCTGGATGTCCGGCCGCCAGGCCGTGTGGGACAACCTCGACCCCACCAGGACGGTCCCCGTCCCCGTGTCGGGCGACCCGGCCGCGGACTGGGCCGACTATCTGCTCGACGCCCGCCTCATGCTGGTGCGGGAGGACGGGGACCGCTGCCGGCCGGTCCGCGACGGCTCGACCTTCCGCGACTGGCTGGCGACCGGCGAGCCCACCGCGGCGGATCTGGCGTACCACGCCACCACGGTGTTCCCTCCGGTGCGCCCCCGCGGCTGGCTGGAGATCCGCTACCTCGACGCCCAGCACCCGGCGACCTGGCCGGTGTGCGTGGCCGTGACCTGCGCGCTCATCGCCGACGACCGGGCCGCCGACGCGGCGCTGGCCGCCGCGGAGCCGTACCGGGAGATGTGGCCGGAGGCCGCGCGGTGCGGGCTGGCGGACCCGCGGCTGGCCAAGGCCGCGGAGGCCTGCTTCCGCGCCGCGCTCGAGGCGCTGCCCCGCCTCGGCGCGACGCCCGCCCTGGTCGGCGAGGTGGCCGCCTTCGCCGACCGGCACGTGACACCCGGCCGCTCGCCGGCGGCCGACCTCATAGACCTGGGCCCCCGGGCCTGGCTGACCGAAGGGGGACGAGTGTGAACGACTTCAAGGAACGCATCGCGGCCGAGCTGATCGCGGTGCGCGACCGGTCGCTGACCTACACGGAGGCGGACGACGATGTGCTCGTCCACCAGCACTCGCCGCTGATGTCGCCCCTGGTGTGGGACCTCGCGCACGTCGGCAACTACGAGGAGCTGTGGGTGCTGCGGGCGGCCGCGGGCATCACGCCGCTCCGGCCCGAGATCGACGACATCTACGACGCCTTCAAGACGCCGCGCAAGGACCGGCCCACGCTGCCGTTCCTGCGCCCGGCCGAGGCTCGCGACTACATCGGCGGCGTACGCGGCCGCGTGCTCGACGTCCTGGACGCCGTCGACCTGGAGGACCCGAGCCCGCTGCGCCGCGACGGGTTCGTGTTCGGCCTGGTGATCCAGCACGAGCACCAGCACGACGAGACCATGCTCGCCACGCTGCAACTGTCGCGGCGCTCCGGCATGGTGCGGGACGGCGCCCTGCCGCCCGGACGCGCGGCGGGCGCGGAGGAGGTGTACGTCCCCGCCGGCTCGTTCCTGATGGGCACCGACACCCTGCCCTGGGCCTACGACAACGAACGCCCCGCCCACCGGGTCGACCTGCCCGCCTACTGGATCGATCGGCTGCCCGTCGGCAACGCCGCCTACGCCGCGTTCATCGAGGACGGCGGCTACCACGACCCGCGCTGGTGGACGCCCGAGGGCTGGCGGTGGCGGCAGGACAGCGGCGTCTTCGCCCCGCTGTTCTGGGTCAAGGACGGCGGCACGTGGTGGCGCAGCCGTTTCGGCCGCACCGAGCCCGTGCCGATGGACGAACCCGTCCAGCACGTGTGCTGGTACGAGGCCGACGCCTACGCCCGCTGGGCGGGCAAGCGGCTGCCCACCGAGGCGGAATGGGAGAAGGCGTGCGGCTGGGACGCCGCGGCGGGCCGGGCCCGCAAGTACCCGTGGGGCGATCAGGATCCCACGCCGGAGCTCGCCAACCTCGGGCACCGGGCGGCCCGGCCCGCGCCGCTCGGCGCCTACCCCGGCGGGGCGAGCCCGTACGGGGCCGAGCAGATGGTCGGAGACGTGTGGGAGTGGACCGACACGTGGTTCGGCGGCTACCCCGGCTTCAGCGCCTTCCCCTACCGCGAGTACAGCGAGGTCTTCTTCGGCCGCGACTACCGCGTGCTGCGCGGCGGCTCGTGGGCGGCCGACCCCGCCGCGGTCCGCACCACGTTCAGGAACTGGGACTATCCGATTCGCCGGCAGATCTTCACCGGGTTCCGCTGCGCCCGGACCGCGGAGCAGCGCTAGTGTGCCGCCACGCGGCCTGGCTCGGCGCGCCGAGACCCGCCGCCACGCTGATCCACGAGCCCGAGCACGGCCTGCACGCCCAGTCGTACGCGCCCCGCCGGCAGCGGCACGGCACGGTCAACGCCGACGGCTTCGGCATGGGCTGGTACGACCCGGACCGCACCGAACCCATCCGTTACCGCCGTTCGATCCCGATCTGGGCGGACGCCAACCTGCCCGCGCTCGCGCAGGTGGCCCGCTCCGGCTGCCTGCTGGCGGCCGTCCGCTGCGCCACCTCCGGCATGCCGGTCGAGGAGAGCGCCACCGCGCCCTTCACCGACGGGCCGTGGCTGCTCAGCCACAACGGCCGCGTCGCGCGGGAGGCGGTCAGGGACCTCGCCGAGGAGGCCGAGAGCGCCTGCGACTCCGCCTGGCTCGCCGCCGCCGTGTTCCAGCGGCTGCGCACCGGGCTCGACCTCGGCCAGTCCCTCGCCGAGGTCGTCGTGAAGGCCGGGGCGAGGGACCCCGGCGCCCGCCTGAACCTGCTCGCCTGCGACGGGGGGTCGCTCGCCGCGACCGTCTGGGGCGACACCCTCTTCGTCCGCCCTTTAGAGGACGGCGTTCTCGTGGCCAGCGAGCCGCTTGACGACCTGCCCGGATGGCAGGCCGTGCCGGAGCGGAGCCTGCTGCTCGCCACCGCCGCCGACGGCGTACGCGTCCAGCCCTTGTGACTACTGGGAGATCTTGTGCCTATCAGCCAGTCCACCGTGCGGTTGATCAACCATCTTGACCGCGACTACCTGCGCAACGCCCTCGAACACGACGTCAGAACCGGCCTGACCGCGACCCCCAAATGGCTGCCGCCCAAGTGGTTCTACGACGAGGTGGGCAGTGACCTGTTCTCCCAGATCACCCGGTTGCCGGAGTACTATCCGACCCGGCGCGAGCTGGCCATCCTCCGAGCGCGGGCGGGCGAGCTCGCGGCGGCCAGCGGCGCGGACACGCTGGTCGAGCTGGGGTCGGGGACCAGCGAGAAGACCGTCCTGTTGCTCGACGCCCTCACCGCGGCCGGGACGCTGCGCGGCTACACGCCGGTGGACGTGGACGCGGTCACGTTGCGGTCGGCGGCGCACCGGCTGGCAGAGCGCTACCCCGGGCTCGCCGTGCAGGCCGTGTGCGCCGACTTCGAACGGCATCTGCGCCTGCTGCCACGTACGGGGCGGCGTATGGTGGCGTTCCTGGGTGGCACCATCGGGAATCTGGATCCCGTCGCCCGCGAGGTCTTCCTGAAGGAACTGCACGACAGTCTCAGCCCCGGTGACACCTTCCTGCTCGGGGCCGACCTGGTGAAGGACCGGGAACGGCTGGTCGCCGCCTACGACGACGCGGCCGGCGTGACGGCCGCCTTCAACCGCAACGTGCTGCACGTGATCAACCGGGAGCTGGACGCCGGCTTCGACCCGGACGCCTTCGAGCACGTCGCCCTGTACGACGAGCGCAACGACTGGATCGAGATGCGGCTGCGTGCCTCCAGGGCCATGCGGGTGCGGCTCGGCGGGCTCGGGCTGGTCGTGGACTTCGCCGAAGGGGAGGAGACGCGTACCGAGATCAGCGCCAAGTTCCGGCCGGACGGCCTGCGCCGCGAGCTGGCGGCGGCGGGGTTCGCGGTGCGCCGCTGGTACACCGACCCGGCCGGCGACTTCGCCCTCCTCCTGGCCGAGGCGTGATCCGGGAGGAGGCCACAGCGGACTGGGAGACGGCGGAGACGGTCGCGAAGGCGTGGCGGGCGGCGCGGTCCGTCGTGCCGCCGGGGCTTCTGGACGCGGCCGGGTGCAACGTGCCCAGCGACCGCACGTTCGACGCCGTGGTCGCGCACCTGCGGCTGGAGCGCGAGCTCGGCGGCTACGCGGCCGAGCCGGACCTCACCCCGGCACGGTCGGCGCTGGCCGCCCTGGTCGGGGCGGGGCCCGCCGACGTCGCGTTCGCGGAGAGCGGGACGGCGGCGATGGCGGCGCTGCTCGGCGGCTGGCGGCTGCCCCCGGGCAGCCGCGTCGGCTTCGCCCGCACGGAGTACGGCAGCACGCTGATGCTGCTGCGCCGCCTGGCCGCGGAACGCGGCTGGAAGCTCGTCGAGCTGCCCGTGGACGGCGACTCCCGCATCGACCTGGACGGGCTGCGGTCGGTGCTTGCCGCGGGGCTGGACCTGGTCAGCGTGGTGCACGTCGCCTCGCACCGGGGCGTCGTGCAGCCTGCCGCGGAGATCGGCGCCCTGTGCCGGGCCGCCGGGGTGCCGCTGGTGCTGGACGTCTGCCAGTCGCTCGGCCAGGTGCACGCCGGCGGCGTGGGCGCGACCGCCTATGTGGGCACCTCCCGCAAGTGGCTGGCCGGGCCACGCGGGGCCGGCTTCCTCATCGTGCCCGGCCTCACGGCGGAGATGGACGCCGCCGTCCCGACGCTCGGCGGCCACGTGTGGGCGGCGGGCACGCCGGCGCGTCGTGCGATCCCGGACGCGCCGTCGTCGCCCCTGAGCGCGGCCGGGAAGGAGCCGTCGCCGCCCCTGGCCGGGGACGAGCCGTCGCCGCGGCCCGGCGCGATCCGCTACGAGGGCTCGGAGGGCGGGATCGCGGCGCGGATCGCGCTCGGCGTGGCGGTCCGGGAACACCAGGCCCTCGGCCCGGCCGCCGTCCACGCCCACCTGGCGGGCCTCGGCGGCCTGGCACGGCGCGTTCTCGACGGCGCCGGCGGGTGGCGGGTGGTCGAGCCGCTCGACGAGCCCTCCGCCCTCGTCACCCTCATGCCGCCACAGGGCGGGTCGGCCGATGACGTCAGGTCGCGGGCCGCCCGGGCGGGCCTGCTCGTGGGCGCCGCCCCCGTCGCCCGGGCTCCGCTGGATCTGCGCGAGCCCGTGCTGCGCGTGTCCCCGCCCCCGGGCACTCCCGCGGAAACGCTTCACGCACTCGCCCGCCTCCTGGAGAGCTGACCACGGTGCCGTCACACGTCGCCGGCCAGGGCGCTCGGCCGGCCGCGTGGCACGTCCTCGCAAAATCTGTCCCATGCGCGAGCCCGATCATCACCATGGGTTGCCGACGGTCGGGCATGTGACCCCGGCATACGCGATGAGCAGGCATAACGTCCCCGTGACCGGTACACGCCATGGGGCATATGTTGGTTACATCGGCTCGTCTTCGCGTGCGGTCGCCTACTTACCAGAGCCGATGCGAGGCATCGATGACCAATGCCACAGTGCGCGCCTTGGCGCACACGTACACCGACGGACTACCTGCCGAGCTGACCAGTTTCATCGGGCGCCGGCACGAAGTGGCGATGGTCAAACGCCTGATGGCCGACGCCCGCATGGTGACCCTCACCGGGCCCGGCGGTGTCGGCAAGACCCGGCTGGCCCTGCGCGTCGCCGCCGACCTGCGACGGGCCTTCCCCGACGGGGTCTGGCTGGTAGAACTCAGCGAGCTCAACCACCCCGCGCTGCTGCCTCAGGCCGTGGCCGCCGCGCTGAAGATCCAGGATCACTCCGCCCGCCCGCCCATCCAGGTGCTCACGGATCGCCTGCGCGAGCAGCGGGCGCTGGTCCTCCTGGACAGTTGCGAACACGTACTCAACGAGTCCGCCATGCTTGCTCAGACGCTGCTGAGCTCCGCCCCCGAGCTGCGCATCCTGGCCACCAGCCGCCAGTTGCTGGGCATCGCCAGCGAGCACGTTTTCGCAGTGCCGACGCTGTCAGGCCCTGACTCCGAGCACGGCGGGCCGCACTCCCTATCCGACGCGGCCCGGCTCTTCGCCGAGCGGGCCGAGGCCGTCGTGCCCGGTTTCACCGTCACGAACGAGAACCAGGGCATCGTCGAGCGGATCTGCCGCCGCCTGGACGGCCTGCCGCTCGCCATCGAACTCGCCGCCGCGCGGCTGCGCGCGCTCTCGGTCCACCAACTGCTCGAGCGGCTGGACGATCGCTTCCGGCTGATCACCACGAGATCGACGGTCACTGCGCCGCGCCACCGGACGCTGCGCGCCTTGATCGACTGGAGCTACGACCTGTGCACCGAGCACGAGCGCCTGCTGTGGGCACGCATCTCGGTGTTCCGCGGCAGCTTGGATCTGGAGGCGGCGGAAGCGGTCTGTGCGGGGGACGGCATCGCCCGTGACGAGATCGTCAACCTTGTGGGCGGCCTGACGGAGAAGTCCGTCCTGATCAGGGAGGAGCATCCCTGGGGAGTGCGATACCGGCTGCTGGACACCATCCGGCAGTACGGGAGGGAGCGGCTGATCGCCTCCGGGCAGGACCAGGAGCTGAAACGCCGCTATCGCGACTACTACCGGGAGCTGTCGCGCGAGGCGCGGGCGCAGCTGTTCGGCCCCGCGCAGATCAAACTGCTGAACCGGCTGCGAGTCGAGCATCCCAACCTGCGCACGGCCCTGGAATACTGCCACGCCGAGCACGCCGGGCTCTGCATCGACATGGCCAGCGACCTCCTCTACCACTGGATCTCCAGCAGCCACCTGGGCGAAGGACGCGACTGGCTCGAGCGGGGACTCGCGGACACCGCCGGCCTGTGCGAGGTCAGGGCTCGGGCGTTGTGGGCATGTGGCCGGCTCGCCATCATCCAGGGTGATCTGGCTTCGGCCGTCGAGCGGCTCGCCGAGAGCAGAGAGCTCGGCGAGCGACTCGGACTCGAACCGGTCCTCGGCTACGTCGCCCAGTACTCCGGCATGATCGCGATGGAGGAGGGAGACACCGCCTCGGCTGTCAGCTCCTTCCAGGAAGCGCTGGACCGTCATCGCGCGGTCGCAGACCCGGCGGGCGAGGTCCAGGCGTTGACCTGGCTCACCTTCGCGTACTCCGTCCTCGGCGACTCGGAACGCGCCGTCGCCGCCGCCGAGGCGGGCATCGCCGTCTGTGACGCCCATGGCGAGAGCTGGCACAAGTCGTACGCGATGACGGCGCTCGGCGTCGAGTTCTGGCGCCAGGGCGACACGCGTCGCGCGACGGCCCTGCAACAGCAGAGCCTGCGCTTCTTCCACGAAGTGGACGACTCGGTCGGGGTCGGGGGCAACATCGAGGTGCTGGCCTGGATCGCCGCCTCGGAAAGGGACTTCACGCGGGCCGGCGAACTGCTGGGCATCCTGCGTAACATCTGGGAGCCGATCGGCGTGCCACTCCTGGGCATCGGCCACCTCATCCGATACCACGACGAATGCGAGGCCCGTACGCGTCGCGCCCTGGGCGAGCACGCCTTCCAAGCCGCCGTCGACCGGGGCGCCAGGCTCTCCCGCGAGCAGGCGGTCGCCTACGCCCTCATGGAGGAGGCGCCGTCCCGCGGCCTGTCCGGCGAGACCGGCGGGCTCTCGGCCCTCACCCGAAGGGAGATGGAGATCGCCCGCCTCATCGCCCAGGGGATGAGCAACAAGGAGATCGCGGCGACGCTGGTGATCGCTCAGCGCACCGCCGAGGGCCACACCCAGCACGTCCTGCGCAAACTCGGCTTCACCTCCAGGGCCCAGATCGCCGGCTGGGTCGCCGAGCAGGCCCGCCTCTCCGGAGAGGAACCTCCCGGCGGAGCACGAGCATGACCGCCCACGACACGATCCGGGACGTCCCGGCCGCCGAACAGCCGTCGGCGGACTGGTCGCAGCCCGACACCCCTGCTTTCGTCGGACGAAGGCATGAGATCTCCGAAGTCAGGCGGATCCTGCCCAAGACCCGCCTGCTGACCCTGACCGGCGCGGGTGGTGTCGGCAAGACGCGGCTGGCGCGACGTGTCAGCGAGCTCGCGCGGCAGAAGTACCGGGACGGGGTTCGGCTGGTGGAGCTGGCCACCATCGACGACGAGGACCTGCTGGCCCCGGCCGTGGCCGCCGCGCTGGGAGTCCGCGACACCGGACCGGACGTCGTGGCAGTGCTGGTGGAGCGTCTGGCCGACAAACGGGTGCTGCTGGTGCTGGACAACTGCGAGCATCTGCTGGATGCGTGCGCCCGCCTGGTGCAGCGGCTCCTGCGCGACACCCCGTGGCTGCGGATCCTGGCCACCAGCCGGCAGTCCCTCGGGGTCTACGGGGAGCGGGTGCTGTGTGTGCCGTCGCTCTCCCTACCCGAGCCCGGCGACACCACGCGCGACATCGCCCGGCGAGACGCCGTGCGCCTCTTCGCGGAGCGGGCGGCGACCATCCGGCCGGGTTTCGTCGTCGACGCGGCCAACGCCGGGGCGGTCGCCCGGCTGGCTCGGCGCCTCGACGGGATTCCGCTGGCCATCGAGCTGGCGGCGGTACGGCTACGCACGGCATCGGTGGAGGATCTGGCGAATGAGCTCGACAAGTGCCTGGACCTACCGGCCCAGACCGGCCCTGGCACGCTGGCACGCCACCAGACCCTGCGGGCGACCATGGACTGGAGCTTCGGGTTGTGCTCGTCCGGTGAGCGGCGACTGTGGGAGCGGCTGTCGATGTTCCCGGGCGGCGTGGACCTGGAGACCGCCGAAGCCGTCTGCCCCGGGCAGGGTCTGGCACGCGAGGACGTGCTGGATCTCATGGCCGGCCTGGTGGACAAGTCCATCCTGTGCACAGCGGAGCAGCACGACGGCGGAGTCCGCTACCGCATGCTGGAGCCCATCCGCGCGTACGGTCGCGAGCGGCTGCCCTCCACGGACGCGCAGGCCTTGCGTGCGCGCTACATCGACCACTATCGCCGGCTGACCGGGCGCGTGCGCGTGGACCGGATGGAGCCCGGCCAGATCGACCGCCATCGGACGCTGAACGTGGAGCTTCCCAACGTGCGGGTCGCCCTGGACCTCTGCTTCGACAGGCCCGGTGACGCGCCCGCCGGGTTGGAGATCGCCTCCGCGCTCTGGGCCCACTGGCTCATGGCCGGCGCGCTCAGCGAAGGACGGCACTGGCTGAAACGCGGTCTCGCGCTCGTGTCTCGACCGAACGCCACCCGGGCGATGGGCCTGTGGGCCAGCGGGCTGTTCGCCCTCTACCAGGGCGATCCGGCGGCCGGAGCCGACCTGCGGGAGTGCCTGGCACTCGCGCGGCAGTCGAGGGACGAGGCGCTGCTCGCGTTCGCCACCCAGATGTCCGGCGTCGCGGCGCTGGCCGAGGGCGATCCCCAGGGCGGGCTCGCGCTCGTGGAGGACGCTCTCACCCGTCACCGTGCGAGAGACGACGTCCACGCCGTGGGGGTCACGCTCTACTTCGCCACTCTCTTCGCCGCCCACCTGAACCCGGACCGGGCCGCCGCCTACGGTGAGGAACTCGTGACGATGTGCGAAGAGCGCGACGCGGCGCTCTTCCGCGCGTACGCCTTGTACGCGCTCGGCATCGCTCGCTGGGAACAGGGCGACTGGCGCCGGGCCGAGACCAAGATGCGGGTGGTGACCGCGTTCTGGAGCGCCGTTGACGATCGATGGGGCCTCCTCCAGTGCCTGGAGGTGCTGGCCTGGACCGCTGGGGCTCGCGGGCGGCACGAGCGCGCCGCCTGGCTGCTGGGCGCCGCCCACGACCTGTGGCGGGCGGTCACCGCCTCTCCGTCGCGGCCGCGGTTCCAGGTGAAGTCACACCAGGAGTGCGTCGAGCGGGCACGGCGGGCACTGGGGGCCCAGGCGTACACGGCGGCCTTCCGGAAAGGTGCGAGGCTCAGGCTGTCCCGGGCGGTCGACTACGCGCTGGAAGAGCCATGACGAGCACCCGGCAGGGTTAGAGGAGGCCCGCCCGGCGGAGCTCGCGGAGGAGCCGCCTTGATCTTGGGTGACGAAGGCGTCGCGGCCGTTGCCAGTCACCTGCAAGAGCTTGCAAGCAGGCTGCCAGTGCCATCGGAGATCGTCTTGCCTGTGCTGCTCATCGCTGCGCGTACTCCCAGCGTCACTGTGGCACTTTCAGGCAGTGTCATCGCAAGAAACACGAGGTGAGAAATGGCCACGATGACGATCAGCGCGTCCACGCTCAACGGGCGCCACCACAAGAGCGCGCTCACGATCTTCATGGTCATCGTGGTGGCCCATTGGGCCGAGCACGTGACTCAGGCCGTGCAGGTCTATGCCTGGGGCTGGCCGTTAAGCGAGGCCCGGGGCGTGCTGGGCATGCCCTTCCCGTGGCTGGTGACCTCGGAGTGGATGCACTACGGGTACGCGCTGCTCATGCTCGTGGGCCTCATCATGCTGCGCAAGGGCTTCACCGGCAGGTCGCGTACATGGTGGAACATCTCTCTCGGCATCCAGGTCTGGCACCACCTGGAGCATCTGCTGCTGCTCGTGCAGAAGCTCAGCGGCGTCTACCTGGCGGGCCGTCCGGTCCCGACGAGCGTTCTGCAGCTGGTCCTGCCCAGGATGGAGCTGCACCTCTTCTACAACGCCCTCGTCTTCGCGCCCATGGTGGTGGCGATGCTCCTCCACCGCCACCCCACCCCCGCGGAGCGGTCGGGCGCCTCCTGCACCTGCGCGATCGCACACTAGGTCATGACGGTCACGAAACGGCGGTTGAGCGGGTTCACGGTGGCGCTGGCCGTTGTAGGGCTGTTGTTGCTGTTCGTGTCCGTCCCCGCGCTCGGCCCGGCCATACGAGCCGCGCGCGCCGACGGGGTGAGCGGGGTGTTCACCGCCAAGCAGTTGCGGTGCGTCCAGCATCCTGGGCACGAGTCCTGCGTCTGGGCCGGGGACTTCGTCTCCGGTGACGGGCGGGTCATGCGGCGCGATGTCGAGCTGTACGGCAGCGATCGCACCGTGCTCGCAGCCGGACAGACCACCCAGGCCGTGGACACGGGGCGCGAGTCCCGCGTCTACGGGCCGGGCGGCTCAGGGGAGTGGGTGTTCACCTCGCTGCTGGCACTGGCCGGGTTGACCGTGCTGACCGTGGCTGCCAGGCGCGTGCCGGGGGTCGCCCGACTGACGCGTTTCATCGGGCGTCCACACGGGCCTCGCCGTACGGCACCAGCCTGACCGGACCCACGAGGCCGTACGGCTGGCGGGCCAGGCCGCCGTAGACGGCCGGGTCGGCGACGCGGAGCCGGTTGCCGAGCGGCGTCGCCACCTCCACCTGCAGGGTCCTGGCGCCTCGCCCGAGGTCAACGACCGGATTGAGCTGGTTCACGGGATCCAGGCGGCGGCCGTCGACGAGGACCCGGCACGTGTCGGTCACCTCGCCGAGGTCCAGGTACGCCCGGCCTTCCACGTGGACGTCAGTGGTGTACAGGCCGATGCCCGAAACGTCGGCCAGCTCCGGAATGTCCGACCAAGGGGTGAGCCGGTCGAGATCCAGCCGGTGCGCGACCGTGCCCTCCGGCCGCCAGTCCTCCACTTCCAGCCGCCACGACGACAGCATCACCGGCTCGGGCACCGGCCCGATGACGGAGGTGACGGTCCGGCCGTCGGACAGCGTGGTCGTGTACGTCCCCGCGCGGGAGGCGCGCACCACCAGAGTGCTCCCGTCGTACCTGACCAGGTCGGCGTCCGTCGCGACCACGTGCGGCGCCGTCCGCGCCGGGGTCCCGAACAGGCCGGGACGGCCGATGGCCACGACCATCGACTCGCCCGGCCGCAGCGCCACCCGCAGCCGGATCCCCTCGCCGTCCTCCGTGTAGAGCGCCGCCCGCTGGACCCGCCCCGTCCACGGGTCCAGCAGGTACGGCACCCCGTCCCGGGCCGTTCGGGCCAGCGTGACGTCGTGGTCGATGGAGGCCACAGGCGGTTTGGGGTTCTCGACGTGTTTGCCGTTGCACAGGTAGTAATAGTCGACGTCCCCGGCCACGCGGCGGGCCGTGAGCAGCGTGGACGCGGTGGCGTACCGGACGTCGGGGCGCACACCGAGCGCGTCGAGCGCACCGGGGACGTCCGCCTGGGCGGCGACCATGCGCACGGTGGGGCGGGCGAGCAGGTCCGCGATCATGGCCCTGAGCCGCTCGTTCTCGCCGTCGCGGGCGACGCCGGGCACAGCGGCGGCCCGCCAGGCCCCGAGCAGCACGATGGGCAGCCCGGCCCCGGCGTACTCCAGCAGCCGCCGCGCGACCCGGAGGGTCATCGTGCATTCGGCGGCGTAGAACTTGTCGCCTTCGACGAACAGCGCCTTGTACGCCGGCCCGTCCGGTGCCAGCCGTCCCCGCGCGACCCGGGCGGCTGGAAGATCGAGCAGCGGCTCGCTGATGAACTGATGCGTCCACCCGGCGGGCACGCCGCTCGAGGTGAACCAGGAGGCTCCGATGCCGGTCTTGGTGTAGCCGGTCTGCCGCATGACCGCCACGTCGGCGCGCGGCGCGCCGGCCCGCATGACCGCATGCACTCGGGCGAAATATCCCGATAAATCGCTCATGTGCCGCCAGGTCGGCTGGCGCGGCCCCCAGGACTCCGCGTAGCCCGCCGTCCCGTTGTACGGCGTGAAAGCGGCGAAGCCGGGCCAGCCGGCGCCCGGGGCGGAGGCGTAGGAGAAGCCGTGCAGTACGGTCTGGTTGAGCCCCGCCGCGTACGCGCCGCCCATGGTGCGCAGCAGCTTCTTCCAGGTAGTGGTGTACGCCCCGCCCTGGTACGCCCCTGCCTCGCAGGACATCACCTCCCGCCCGGCGAGGTCCCGGCCCCCGGCCAGGCACCGGTAGTCGTCGAGGTTCTTGAACCCGAGCGACTCGCCCTCGGCGACGTCGAGGACGGCCGCGGCGGCGATGGCGTCGGTCCGCAGCCCGTACGGCTGCGCCCGCAGCTCCAGGCCGATCGAATGCGCCCAGTCGCGCAGCATCGCGAAGTGGTGCTCGTTGAACAGCTCGGACACAGTGTCCCAGTAGTCCTTACGCGCGTGCCGGGTCAGCGCCGCGTCGTAGGCGAAGACCTGGTCCTCTTCCTTCAGGACGATGACGGGCAGGAAGGGCGCCACGTCGTAGCCCCGCCGCCGCTCGAACTCCGCAGGCAGCCCGGGTGTCCACGGCAGCGCATCCGTCTCGATCTCGATGGAGTCCTCGAACAGCGCGCCGCCCGAACGTTTCAGCAGCCTGCGCACAGCAGGCGTCAGTAGCGTGGACTCCCAGTAGTCGATCACCGCCTGGGTGCCCTCCCGGCTGAAGTGGTCGATGACATACGCTTCCGGCTCGGTGTGCGGGCCGGACTCGGGGCGCTGGCCCGAGCCGCGCTCCCAGTACGCGATCAGCACCCACTCGCCGTCGGCCGGTGCGGTCCAGGTGACCTGCCCGCCGGCTACGGCCACCTCGACCACGGAGGCGGGGTCGAGGCCGGTCTCGTCGCGGGTGGAGTTCGCCGGCTCGATCCTGGCCGCCTGGACGAACAGAAGCTTGCGCGCCGGATGCCCGGCCACGGCAGGAGGCGGCGCCTCGCCCGCGTACGTGGCGCCGCCCGACACCGTGACCGAGCCGTAGGCCAGCTCCTTGACCGCCGCCTCGCTCTCGGGCGTGATCGTGGGGACGGCCGCCGGCCAGGACGGGCCGATGGTGAGGTCGATCGTGAGACCGCGCCTGGCCGCCTGGTCGAGCGCGGCCTCGACGCCGGCGTTCCACGCGGGTGTGCCCCAGCCGTGCCTGGCCGGGTCGAGCACGGACTTGTCGCGGATGCTGTGGTGCACCGCCGCGATCTCGGCGCCGCCGAACCCGGCGTCGGCGAGCTGGTCGACCTCCCGCCGGATCTCGGCGGGGTCGACGTGCGCGTCCGGCCACCACCAGCGCACCATCGGGCGGACGGCCCGCTGCGGCCGGGCGAACCAGCCTGCGCCGGCGGTGTCAGACGCTCCAGAGGAGCCCGCCGAGGCGGAGGCGGCCGGGGAGGCGAGGGCGAGCGTGGTGGAGGCGGCGGCCGAGAAGAGGAAGCCGCGACGCGTGAGTTTGTTCAACGGGCGCTCCAGGGGGTGGGGATGGCGCCGGCCGGCGGGGCGCCGCCCGCTCGGCCGGCACCCCGCCGTCCAGGCCTCGCCTAGCTGGGGATCGGATAGGGGAAGGCGCTGGTGACGCCGATCTTGTCGTACTCCATCTTGGAGGCGTCGAAGCCGGTTGCCCAGTTGGCGTTCTTGACCTCGTTGCACTGGTAGCTCTGGTACTTGTCGTCGCTGACCTTGCCGACCTCGATGTTCTCGAAGGAGAATCCGCAACCGCCGGCGTCCATGTGCACCCCGCGGGTCCCGCTGTCCGGCATCGCGCCGCCGGGGTCGTTGATGACGTCGCCGATCACCATCTGCGAGACATGGTTGTCGATCGGGTGCGGGTCGGAGTTGGAGACGCCGTAGGTGTAGAAGGCGCCCATGTCTCCGCTGTCCAGCCCCGCCTCCTCGATGCGGATGTAGGAGAACCGGTTGTTGCGCGCGTAGTTGTCCTCGTCCTTGACCTCGGGACGGACCTCGAGGCTGATGCCGTAGCGGGCGCTGTGCTTGACGACGATGTTGCTGACCACGTTGTTGCCGGTGCTCAGCAGCTCGATGCCGGCCGCGTCGCCGGGGACCAGCTCGCCGACGTGGGAGATGTAGTTATTGGAGATCGTGTGATGTCCGGAAATGTCACCCTCGCCCGGATATCCGCCCTCCACCTTGATGCCGTCGGCGCCGATGTTCTCCAGCAGGCTGTCGGACACCTTGACGCGCTCATTCGCGAACAACATGTAGACGCCCATGAAGCCGCTGTCGGACAGCCGCAGCCTGGTCAGGTCGACGTCCCTGGTGTTGGTCAGCGTGATCATGCCGAACCGGTTGCGCGGCATCTCGATCTGCCGGTCATAGACCGGGTACTTGTGCTCGTAGCCGGAGTCGCCCTCGCTGATCCACCCGGCCCGATACCAGTCCACGAAGTCGGAATACTGCAGCGCCAGCCCGTCGAAGGCGACGTTCTGCACGCGCCGGTCGGGGGAGGACCCGGCCAGCGAGATGATCGTCTTCACGGTCGGGGCCATGACCTTGTCGATCGACGTGCGCGGCCAGTAGTAGACCTCACTGTTGGCGAAGTCGAAGTAATACTCGCCCGGCTGGTCCAGGAACCGCAGCGTGTTCTGCAGGAAGTAGCGCGAGCCGCTGCGGCTGTTGACGAACGAGTAGCGCGCCCAGTGGTTGAGCGTGAAGAAGTTCTTGCGGAAGTCGGCGCCGCCCAGCGGCACGGTGTCGGTGAACCAGCTCCACGAGCCGCCCGACCAGACCACGATCTGGGAGTTCTTGTCGAAGTCGGCGTCCCACTCCTTCGGCACGTCCTCCGGCTTGAAGTACAGCCACTGGCGCACCGCCTCCTTCTCCGGCTCGCCCGGCACGGAGAACAGGTAAGGCGACCAGAGGTCGTCGCTCGTCCGGTTCGGGTGACGGGCGGTCGTGGCGCGCTTGCCGTCCTCGAAAAGCGTGTAGAAGGCCCGGTCGAGCTTGGTCTTGTAGATGGTGTCGGTGTGCTTCTGCCAGCCGGTCAGCGGCTTGGCGCCGAGCAGGCGGGCCTTGCCGGGGCCGTCCGCGCTGCGGTAGATGATCTTGTGGCCGTTCTCGCCGGAGTCGGCCTCGGTGAAGGTGATCGTTTTGTCCACGACGTAGTCGCCGGCCTTGAGATTGACGACGATGTCGCACTTCTGCTGCCGCTTCTTCGACCGCAGCTGGTCGCGGGCCTGCTCGATGGACGTCCACGGGCGCTGGGCGCTGCCGTCGCCCTGGCCGCCGCCCGCGGGGGAGACGAAGTAGTCGCACGAGGGCCTGGCCGCCGGGGTGGGCGTCGTCACCCCGCCGAGGAGTAAGACGATCGCGCCCAAGGACCTGAGGATCACTGGCTCTCCTTAACTTCCCGCCACCGTTCGTACTCGGCGCGGGTCTCGGGGGTGAGGGGGTAGTAGTCCGACAGGGCGCCGCCCTCTTCGATGCGGGCGCGGCTGTAGCGCTCCCACTGCTCGTGGTCGGCCGCCGCCTCCAGCACCGACTGCGCGCGGCGGCGCGGCACCACCACGGCTCCGTCGTCGTCGGCCACGACCAGGTCGCCGGGCAGGGCAAGCGTGCCGCCGACCGCCACGGGCACGTCGTACGCCCACGGGAACAGCTCCGCCTGCGAGGCGTAGTGCGGCGTGGCCCCCGTGGACCAGATCGGCACGTTCAGCCCGCGTACCCTGGGCAGGTCCCTGATCCGGCCGTCCACGACGATGCCCGCGCCGCCCTTGCGCTTGAAGTAGCGCACCAGCATGTCGCCGAAGCAGCCGGTGTACGCGCTGCCGTACGCCTGCACGACCAGCACGTCGCCGGGCTCGATCCGCTCCAGCACGGCCCACAGCGCGGTGTGCCGCTCCACATACTCCTGGCCGAGCCCCGAGGCGACGTCCTCGCGCTGCGGCATGAACTGCAGTGTGCGCACCCGGCCGGCGATCTTCTGGCCTGGGGCGATGGGACGCGGTCCCTCGATGAAAGTCCGCCGGATGCCCTGGGCGTGCAGCTTGGCGCAGGCGGTGGCCGAGCTGATCCGCGACAGCCCCTCCACGAGGGCGGGATCGGGCTCGGCGGGCAGCGACCCGCGAACAGGCAGATCCCAGATGGCGTCGTCCATGTATCTCCTCAGTAGTGCTGGTGCGACGGCGTGCGGACGCGCGCGGTCGTGTGCAGGTCGAGCCGGATGCGGCGGCCGGGCGGCAGCTCCACGAGCAGCCGCGGCCCGCCCACCGTCACCTCCCGCTCGGTCTCGGTGATCGGGGGAGAGGTGTAGGAACGCGGGTCGCCCGGGTAGTCGCCGTCGCCGGCCTGGGAGGCGACCACGCGGTCGATGCGGTGCTCGCCGAACGCACCCGCCTGCACCACGACCCGGCGGGTGCGGGTCAGGCCCAGGTTGGCCAGCTCGACGCGGACGCCGCCGGGCCGTACCGAGTCGACCAGCGCGGCCACGTCCGGTGGCAGGCCCGGGCGGTGGCGGTCGGCGTCGAAGTACGCCAGCCTGGCCGGCAGCACCCCGCCGTTGTAGAGCACCTGCGGGGTGCCGGTGACCAGCTGCAGCAACGCCTCGGTGAGCACCGGGTTGAGCCGCTGCCAGTGGTGCACGTGGATGGCGGCCGGGTCGGCGTCGTCGGCCTCGATGAGCGCCATCCGCCGCCGCACCTGGCCGAGCGCGGTGGTCAGCATCGCCTCGGGGAAGCCCGGGTTCGCGCCGCGCAGGAACTCCAGCCAGGGCGCCTCGTGGCCGGCCTCCTCCTTGTTGCGGAACGGCCGCACCGTGGCCCAGTCGTAGCCGGAGGCCGCCCGGAGCCGGTCGATCCTGGCGGCGTCCTCGCGCCCCATCGACATGTGCCAGAGCCAGACCGGCAGGCCCAGCTGCGGCGGCTGGAAGTCGAACCAGCCCTGGTCGTCGTGCCGGTTGGGCACCAGCATGGTCGGCTTGCCCGCCTCGTCGCCCAGCTCGGCCAGCCAGCGATCGCTGATGCTCATGTCCGTCTCGGTGACGCCGGCCTGGATCGCCCGGCCGTACACGGTCTCCAGAGGGTCGCGGCCGATCGCCAGCGCGTCGTCGTCGCCGGTCAGCAGGCGGGCGTTGACCGCGGCGATCGCGGCGGCGGCGCCCACGCTGTAGAGGCCGTGCGGCCACTGCCAGCCGTAGGTGCCGCCGTACCAGCGGCCGCCGTGCAGCTCGCCGACCACGCCCGACGGGCCCACGTTGTCGGGCAGGATCCCGTTGTTGGCCGTCGCTCGCCGCTGCCAGGCGCCGATGTAACGCAGCGCCCAGTCGCGGTAGCGGTCGTCGCCGTCGTACAGCCAGGCGTTGACGGCCAGGCTGGTCGCGGCCAGGTTGACGGCCACGTCGCCGCGGCCCAGGCGCTCGCTCATCGCCGCGCCCATGCGGGCGGCGTTGTGCGGGTCGCCCAGGTCCTCCCACTCGGTGATGCCCGGCAGGTCGCGTAGTGGCAGCCCGTACGGCCGCATGCTGACCAGGTCCGTGTGGTAGGACGCCCACTCCCACTGCAGGCCGTAACGGGGGCCGCCGGCGCCGTTGTGCGGGGCGCGGATGATGTCGTGCTCGGCGTCGTAGTTGGCCGAGCCCGGCAGGTACAGGTCGGCGAAGCGGTACGCGCGATCGCGGAAACGCTCGTCGCGCGGGTCGGCGGCGCAGATGCCGTAGAGCAGCAGCAGCGACTCGCCCTGATGGAACCAGTCGTAGCCGCGCTCGAACTCGTCCACCAGATAGCCCAGCTCGGTGAGCTGCGCGGTGACCCCCTCCCAGTGGTGCTTGGCCGCCTCGAGCAGGTCGTCGGCGCCGCCCAGCTGGTAGAGCACCGGCCAGTTGAAGAACGCCTCGTAGAAGTCGTCGGCGCCGTCCCGGTCGGCGGCGGGACCGTGGTAGATGAGCCGCCCGTCGGGCCCGCAGTAGCGGGCCGCGAAGGCCCGCCAGGCCTCGTCGAGCGTGTCGAACAGCCTGCGCTCGAGCACCGCCCAGGCCGGCGGCTCGCCGAGCGGGACGGTCGCCTGGATTTCCCGCATCGTCAACCTTTCGTCGCACCGGTGGTGAGGCCGCTGATGATGTGCCGCTGCATGAAGACGAAGAAGACCAGCAGCGGGGCGATGGCGAGCAGCAGCGTCGGGAAGACCACCGTGTAGTCGGTGGAGTACTGGCTGACCGCCGCGTACACGCCGGTGGTCACCGTGTAGAGGCCGCTGCCCGGGCCCAGGATGATCTGCGGGTTCACGAAGTCGTTCCACACCGAGAAGGTGTTGAGGATGACCATCGTGGCCACCGCGGGCCGCATCAGCGGGAAGACGATCCGCCAGAACGTCCGCAGCCTGCCCGCCCCGTCCACGGCCGCCGCCTGGTCGAGCACGGCCGGGATGGTGGCGATGTAGCCGGCGTACAGGAAGATCGAGAAAGGTAGCGTTAACACGGTCTCGAACAGAACGAACCCCCTGATGGTGCCCATCAGGCCGAGGGTCTTGAGCACGTACACGACCGGGATGACCAGCACCTGACCCGGGATGAACGTCCCGGCCAGGAAGAACAACATCAGCACGCGGAACCTGCGCTTGGGGCTGCGCGCGATCACGTACGCGGCGGGCGCGGCCAGCAGCACCGACAGCACGTTGACCGCCACCACGAACAGCAGCGTGACCGCGTACCCCTTGACCACGTTGAACTGCGGGTTCGTCAGCGCCCTGCCCAGCGGTTCGAGCGTGAGCCCGCCGAGGCCGAACGGGTCGCCCAGGATGTGCTGCTGGCCCTTGAAGGCGTTGACCGTCAGCACGTAGAGCGGCACGAGCATGAACGCGACGGTCGCCCAGAGGAAGGCCTTTCTCATTGGTGCACCGCCAGCTCGCCGCGCCTGCGCAGCCTCGTCACCACGAACGCCAGCGCCGCGGTCACCAGCATGAGGATCACCGACTGCGCCGAGCCGAACCCGAGCCGGGCGTCGTGGAAGGAGTTCCACAGGATGAGGTAGGCGACGGTCTGCGTCTGCCCGGCCGGGCCGCCCGCCGTCAGCGACACCACCAGGTCGTACGTCTTCAGCAGCGTCACCAGCGACAACACGATGTTGACCGTCACCGACGGGCCGAGCGCCGGCAGCGTCACGTGCTTGAACACCTGCCAGCGCGTCGCCCCGTCGATCCGCGCCGCCTCGATCAGCGAGTGCGGCACCGCCTGCAGCCCCGCCAGGTAGAGCACCACGTTGACGCCGAACCCGGCCCACACCAGCACCGCGATCATGGTGACCGTGGCCCACGCCGGGTCGGACAGGAACGGGATGACCTCCCCGCCCCAGGTCGTGATGAGGTTGTTGACCGCCCCGCCGGTCCCCAGGATGGCCGACCAGAGGAACCCGACGACCAGCGCGCTCAGCACGTGCGGGTAGAACAGCACGATGCGGAAGAACGTGTTGGCCCGCGAGGCGCCGTTCACCAGCAGCGCGAAGCCGAGTCCGAGGAGGTTCAGCCCCGCCGTGCCGGCCGCCGCGACCAGCAGCGTGACCAGGGCGGCGCGGCGCAGGTCGGGGTCGTCGAGCAGGTCGGCGTAGTTGGCGGCGCCGACGAAAGCGGGGTTGGCGCTGAAGCCGTCCCAGTCGGTCAGGCTCAAGTAGAGCGCGAGCCCGACCGGGACGATCAGCATCACCGTGTAGAGCACGGTGGCGGGACCCACCATGATCGCGGTGATGAGGCCGTCATGGCGCTTCTTCGGCTGCCCGGCGACGGCCCGGGTCACGATCGGGGGTGCTTCTCGGGTGAGGGTCATGAGCGGCCGGCCAGCCAGCGGTCCACGCCCTCGGCCGCCTCCTTGGGCGACTTGCCCACGTACAGGCCCTGGACCTCGGTGTTCCACGCGGCGTTGAAACCCTTGGGCAGGGTCGCGTCTCCGTAGCCCTCGCCCTGCGGGACCCCGGACGGCGCGCCGTCGAGGATCTCCTGCACCTGCTTCTCCAGCGGCGTGAACTCGCGCTCGACGCCGGTGCGGAAGTTGCCGTCCTGCTTGAGCTGGCTCTTGACCGCCGCCGGGTCGGTGACCAGCCACTGGACCAGCTTGAGCGCCGCGTCCTTGTTCGGGGTGGACTTCAGGATCATGTACGGGGCCGCGAGCGTGGCGCCCTGCGGGCCGGGGTAGGTCTGGCCCTTGTCGACCGGGGCGGCGAAGACGCCCACCTCGAAGTCCTTCTTCGCCTTGGCCTCGGCGGCGGTGAACCAGCTCCCCATGACGTACATGGCCGACTTGCCGGACAGGAACGCGGTCTCGGCGTCGGCGTACTTCATGCCGAGCGCGTTCTTGTCGACGTACCCCTTGTCGATCCAGGTGCGGTAGCGCTCCAGATAGGGCAGCAGCGTCTCGCCGGCCTTGAGCTTGCCGGCCTTGACGTCCTGCTGCCAGGCAGGATGCGTCTGCCCACGCGAGGGGTTGGAGAGCTGGAGCAGCTGCAGCCCGGTGAGGAAGTCGCCCCCGGTCTGCAGCGGCAGGAAACCGGCGTCCTTGAGCTGGCCCATGGCCGTGTCCAGCTCGTCGAACGTCGCCGGCGGCTTGGCGATCCCGGCCTTCTCGAAGGCCGTCTTGTTGTAGAAGACCAGCGACTGCGCCTGCACGCCGACGCCCACCGTGTAGATCTTGCCGCCGAGCTTGGCCTGCTCGGCGAGCGGCGTGTCCTTGGCCCACGGCTGATCGGTCAGCTCGAGCATCTGCTTGGCCAGCGTCTCGTCCGCCATCAGTGTCTCGACGACGTCCGGGGCGTTGCCCGCGGCGAGCTGCTGCGGCAGCGTGTCGGCCACGCCTTTGCCGGTCGGGGCCTCGATCTTGACGTCGATGCCCGGGTTGGCCTGCTCGAACGGCTTGACGAGGCCGTCCCAGTAGGCCTGGGTGAGGTTGGGGCTGATGTTGACCAGCATCCTGACCGTGACCTGGCCGCCCTCGCTCTGCTGTGCTTGGGAGTCGCCGGCGAATCCGCCTCCGCCGCATGCGGTGAGCAGGAAGAGACAGCCGATCGCGGGCAGGGCGAGTGATGGGCGGGGGGAACGCATCGCACCTCCAAGGGGGCGAGATCTGCGACGCCTTTTAATGGGTCGTTACTCGATTAGCGATTATTTAATACGTTGGTAACCTGGGTCGGTCAAGGGGTTTTACGCCGTGACAAATCCGTTTCCGGCCGGTGACTGAGTCATAAATACGTTAAGGTGGGCCTGTGGCAGGACTCGGACGCGAGGACGACAAGCGGCTGGTGCTGAGCGCGGAGGAGCTGTCCGCGCTGCGGGCGCGGGCGAAGGAGCCGGGCGGCGGGCTGGCGCTGCGCAGCCGCATCGTGCTGGCGTGCGCCGACGGGCTGCCGCCCAAGGAGATCGCGACGCGGCTGGCGGTGAGCCCGGCGACGGTCGCCAAGTGGCGGGCCAGGTTCGTGGAGCGGGGTCTGGACGGGCTGTCGGACGCGCCGCGGCCCGGGCGGCCGCGCAGCCCGGAGCGTGAGGAGGCCGAGCGGGTGATCGCGGCCGCGGCCGGCGGCGCCGCCGTGCCGTCCACCCGTACCATGGCCAGGCAGCTCGGGCTGTCGCAGTCCACGGTCGCGCGCATCTGGCAGGAGCAGCAGATCGCCCCGTCCGCCGACCGGCTGCTGCCGAGGGAGCTGCTGTCCGACCGGGTCTACGCGCTGCTGCGCGGCTGGATCGTGTCGGGGGAGCTGCTGCCGGGACAGCGGCTCGTGGAGGCCGAGATCGCGCGGCGGGTCGGCACCAGCCAGGCCCCTGCCCGGGAGGCCATCAAGCGGCTGGCGCACGAAGGGCTGGTCATCTCCTATCCCAACCGGGGGAGCTACGTCGCGGAGATCTCCGACGAGCAGGCTCGGGAGGTGCGCGAGATCCGGGTCCTGCTGGAGGAATACGCCGCTCGGGGCGCGGCCGTGCGCATCCGGAGCGAGACGTTGCGGCAGTTGTCGGCTGACGTCCTCGCCATGCGGAAGGCGGCGAAGGACGGTGACATCGGGGCGTTCAGGGACGCGGACCTGGCGTTCCATCGGCGGGTGTGCGCCGCGTGCGGCAACTCCTTCCTGCTGAGGGTGTGGCGGACGATCGAGTCGAATCTGTGGAGCCTGCACGTGGTGGGCAACCCGCTGTACGACGGGGACTGGACGGCGATGGCCGGGCACCACGACGACCTGGTCGCCGCGCTGGCGTCGGGTGACCCGGACGAGGCGGCCCGCCTGTTCGCCGCCCACGCCCGTGGCGAGGCCTCCCGCACCCGCCCCCGGGCCCACGCCGACACGGCGACCGCCGAGGCTGCCACCGCCCCGGCGTAGGAGGCTCCACGCCCATGGCGGGACCGGGAAGTGGGCCAGGGGCCGCACGCCCGGCTGCCGATCGGCCGGACCTGCGCCATGGCTAGCATGTGTCGTCATGACGCGGGCTTGGATTTTGCCGATGGTGCTCGTCGTGGGCGGTTCGGTCGTTGCGATCGGCCAGATCGCCGCGGGTTCACCGGGCGTCGCCGCCGTACTCCTGGTGGTGTTTCTCCTCCTCGCCGTACGGTATTCGCCATTGGTCTTCCCTAGGTCGATCGGTGCGGTGGAGGCGCAACGCCGCAGCGCTGAGGACGGCCGGCCGATCGTCTACTGGCGGGCGGGCTGTAAATACTGCCTGCGGCTGCGGACCCGGTTGGGTCGCGACGCCCGCCGGCTGCACTGGGTCGACATCTGGCGCGACCCGGCCGGTGCGGCAGCGGTGAGGGCGGCCACCGGTGGCGACGAGACGGTGCCGACCGTGGTGCTGGCGGGCCGGCCGTACGTCAACCCCGATCCCGCATGGGTGCGCGGACAGCTGGGTCAGGGGGACGGGACGAGGTCGTAGACGGCGTGGCGGCGGGTGTCGAGGACGAGCACGGTGGGCTCCGGGCGGCCGGCTTCGACCGGGCGGCCGTCCCGCGTCACCGTGACCGGCTTCGCAGTGCGGAGGGTCAGCCGCCGACCCAGGTCCGAGCGGATCCGGCCGCGCGTCAGTGCCCCGCCGGCCCACTCCAGGGACACCTCGAAGCCGCCCCGCGCCCGCAGCCCCCGCAGCGACCCGGAAGGCCAGGCGGCCGGCAGGGCGGGCAGCACATGCACCTGGCCGGCATGGCTCTGCAGCAACATCTCCGTGATCCCCGACGTGCCGCCGAAGTTGCCGTCGATCTGAAAAGGCGGGTGCAGGTCGAACATGTTCGGCGCGGTCCTGGCCGGCACCAGCAGGTTCCCCAGCCGCTTGTACGCCTCCGCCGCGTCCAGCAGCCGCGCCCAGAAGTTGATCTTCCAGGCCAGCGACCACCCGGCCCCCGCCTCCCCGCGCAGTTGCAAGGTCCGGCGGGCGGCCGCGGCCAGCTCCGGCGACAGGCGCGGGTCGATCTGGTGCCCGGGGAACAGGCCCCACAGGTGCGAGATGTGCCGGCTGCGCGACAGCGCCGCGTCACCGCGGTAGTCCTCCTGCCACTCCTGGATCTGCCCGAGGTGGCCGACCTGGTTCGGCACGAGCCGGGACCGCGCCTCCAGCGCCTTCTCCCGCGTCTCCGGCTCCCGCCCCAGGACCTCGGACGCGGAGGCGAAGGCCTCGAACAGGTCCCGCAGGATCTGCATGTCCATGGTCGGCCCGGCACAGATGCTGACGTTCTCGTCGCCGTCCTCGTGGTGCCCCACCTCGGGCGAGTGCGACGGGTTGGTCACCAGGTAGCCGGTCCTGGGGTCGGTCTGCAGCGTGTCGAGGAAGAACTCCACCGACCCCTTGATCAGCGGGAAGTGCTCGCGCAGCCGCCGCTCGTCCCCCGTGTAGAGGTAGTGCTCCCACAACGTCAGGCACAACCACGCGCCGCCGGTGGGCCACACGCCGTAGAAGGCGAAGTCCACGGGCGCCGTGCCGCGCCAGCCGTCGGTGTTGTGGTGCGCCACCCAGCCGCCCGCGCCGTACTGCGTCCGCGCGGTCTTGGCCCCCGTCTCCGACAGATCCTTGATCAGGTCGAACAGCGGGTCCATGCACTCGATGAGGTTGGCGGGCCCGGCCGGCCAGTAGTTCATCTCACAGTTGATGTTGATGGTGTACTTCGACTCCCACGCGGGCGTCAGCGAGTCGTTCCAGATGCCCTGCAGGTTCGCGGCATAGCCGGGGGAGCGGGAGCAAGAGATCAGCAGATAGCGGCCATATTGGAAGTACAGGGCGGCCAGCTGCGGGTCGGTGTCGAGCTGCCGGCGCGCGATGCGCTCGTCGGTCGGCAGCGCGACCGCCTCCGAGGTGCCCAGGTCGATCTCGACCCGGCCGAAGAGCCGCTGGTAGTCGTGGACGTGCTTACGCCGCAGCACCTCGTACGGCTGCCCGCTCGCCCGCTCGAGATGTCGCCCCGCGACCTCGGCCGGGTCGCCGCCGACGTCCTTGTAGCTGCGGTAGCTGGAGCCCATGGAGATCAGCAGCGTGACCTCGTCGGCGCCCTCGACGACCAGCGTGCCGCCGTCGGCGCGGACCCTGCCGCCCTTGGCCTGGGCCTTGGCCAGGGCGCGGAACCGCACCTCGCCCTTGAGCCCCTGGGTGTCGCCGCTGACCCCGTCGAGGGCGATAGTGTCCCGCCCGGCAGCGGCGACGCCGGAGGACTGCGGGCTGGAGAAGGCCGCCTGGAAGGTCACGGAGGCCGGCTTGTCGGCCGCGAGCCGGACGACGATGACCTGGTCGGGGTTGCTGGCGAAGACCTCGCGCGTGTGGCGCACGCCGTCGCGGACGTACGTCACACTGGTGACCGCCCGCGTCAGGTCCAGCTCGCGGCGGTACTCCGTGAACTCGGCCGAGCCGGGGAACGTCAACGTCAGGTCGCCGAGCACCTGGTACGGCGCCTGTTCGCTGGGCCTGCCGAGGAACGTCCGGTCGGCCAGGTTCTGCGCCGCCTGCCACTTGTCCTCCCAGACCAGCCGCCTGATCTCGGGGAGCGCGGCCAGCGCCTCGGGACTGTCGTAGGTGTGCGGCCCACCGGCCCAGATGCTGTCCTCATTGAGCTGGAACCGCTCGGTGGCCACGCCGCCGAACACCATCGCGCCGAGCCGCCCGCAGCCGACCGGCAGCGCCTCCAGCCAGGCGGCGGCGGGGCGCGTGTACCAGAGGGCAAGGGGGTTGCCGTCGGTGGTGGCGGCCCGTGCGGGGACGCCGCTCGTCAGCAGGGTTCCGGCGGCGGCGCCTAACCCGGTCGCCAGCACGCCGCGTCGTGTGTAGCCGTCGTTGATCATCGTTGCTCCTGTCTGCTAGGTTTCGGTCTGCCAACGATCTCCCGCCCGAGCTGGAGCTCGACTGACCTATGGATCGCATCGACGCACACCACCACGTCTGGGACCTCGCCGTCCGCCCGCACACCTGGCTGGACCCGGAGCCGATGGCGCCCGTCCGGCGCACGTTCACGCTCGACGACCTGGCCGGGCCCGCCGCCGCGGCCGGGGTGACCCGCACCGTGCTCGTGCAGGTGCTGTCCGATCTGGACGAGACCCGTGAGTTCCTGGCCCTCGCGGCCGCGTCCGACCTGGTCGCGGGCGTGGTCGGCTGGATCGATCTGACCGCGCCGGATGCCGCCGACACGCTGGCCGCCCTGCCCGGCGGGCTGGTGGGCGTGCGCCACGGCGTGCAGTCCGAGCCCGACCCGGAGTGGCTCAACCGGCCCGACGTGCGGCGCGGGCTCGCCGCGGTGGGGGCCGCCGGGCTGGCCTACGATCTGCTGACGCTGCCGCACCAGCTGCCTGCCGCCATCGACACGGTCAGGGCCATGCCGGGGCTGACGTTCGTGCTCGACCACCTGTCCAAGCCGCCGATCGCGGCCGGCGAGCTGGAGCCGTGGCGGAGCCGGATCAAGGAGCTCGCCGCGCACCCCAACGTCTTCTGCAAGTTGTCCGGCATGGTCACCGAGGCCGACTGGGCGGCGTGGCGGGTGTCCGACCTGCGGCCGTACGCGGAGGTCGTGCTGGAGGCGTTCGGGCCTGATCGGGTGATGTTCGGCTCCGACTGGCCGGTGTGCCTGCTCGCGGCCGAATACCAGCGGGTCGCGCAGGCCGCGGACGAGTTGTGCGCAGGGCTGTCGGGGGGTGAGCGCGCCGAGGTGTTCGCCGGCACCGCCCGGCGCGCGTACGGCCTGCATTAGGAGACGCGGAAGGTCGTGTGGTAGACCCGCGACTCCAGCGGTCCGAGCCAGATCATGCTGCCGTCGTGTCTGGCCGCCGCGTCGCCGGACACGTGGTGGGTGGACGGCTCCAGGCCGACCGCGTAGTTGCCGGAGCGCAGGTTCAGCCACTCGAAGAAGTACGGGAACTCCGCCGCCGGCCACTCCACGCTCACCTTCATGCCGAGCCGGTCGTTGACCACCGCCACCCGGTGCATCCCGTCGGCGCCGGGGACCAGCGCGTGCTCGTACACCTGCTCCACCAACCCGGGAGCGGGCCCGGGGAAGGTGATGTGGTCCGCCTTCTGCTCGGCCACGCTGTCGGTCTGCCAGAGGGTCTCGCGGATGTCGGCCTCGAACCTGGCGCCCTCGTCGAGGAGCGGCCAGCCGAGGTTGATGTGGTAGAGGAACATGTGCGGCGCCGGCTCGAACCCGGCGTTGGTGACCGTGTCCACCAGCCTGATCTCGTCACCGCCCAGGTCCGCCTCGATGCGCCGGACCAGGCGCAGGTTCTCGGCGAACACCGCGGCCTGGCGCACCTCGCCCTCGGCCCAGAGCACGCAGCGGTCGTCCTCCCACCGCTCGCCGTACCCGGTCAGCCGGGCCGGAATGTTGCCGACGCGGCCGTGCAATCCGTGCCGCACGCTCTGGCGGGGCGGGTAGCGGTAGTCGTCGGCGGGCACCTCGCCGCCGAACAGCGTGTGGTCGAGCCCGGCCGTGACGACGAGCCCGGAGAACGAGCGCAGCCACGACAAGCCGTCCTCGTCGGCGTTCTCGTGCAGCCCCGGATGGCGGAAGCCGGTGGGGGAGCGCCAGCCGAACGCCCGCCCGGCGTGCTCGGCGTGCCCGATGTCCATGCACCGGTCGACCAGCACGTCGAACGCCAGCCCAGAGCCGGTGCGGAACTCCAGGGTCCTGATGCCGCGTTCGAGCCCGTCGCCGAGCGTCACCAGCCGGACCCCGCCGGCCGCGCTCAGGTCTCCGGTCAGCTCGGCCAGCCGCCTGCGATCCGGCGTCATGCCATCACCCACCCTCCGTTGACTTCGATGGTCTGGCCCGTCACGAACGAGGCGTCCGGGCCGGTGAGGAACGACACCACGGCGGCCAGCTCCTCCGGGGTCCCGCGCCGCTGCAGCGACTGCCGTTCCAGGACGAACCGGTTGTACGCCTCCGGATCCGGATGGATCTCCTCGGCCGCCGTGGGGAACGCACCCGGCGAGACGCAGTTGACCCGGATCTCACGCGGGCCGAGCTCGCGGGCCAACGCCCTGGTCAGCGCGGCCGCCGCGCCTTTCGTGGCGACGTAGGCGGCCAGGTCGGACCAGCCGCCGTGCATGGTGATCGAGGCGATGTTGACGATCGCGCCGCCTCCGGTCATCTGCCGGGCGGCGTGCTGGGCGGCCAGCCAGTAGGCGCGCTGGTTGACCGCGTGCACGTCGTCGTACTCGGCCAGCGGCACCTCCAGGAAAGGCCTGCTGGGGTAGACGGCCGCGTTGTTGACGAGGATGCCGACCGGGCCGAGCCGCGCGGCCGTCTCGGCGAACGCCTCCTCGATGGCGGCCGGGTCGCGCAGATCCACCTTGAGGTTGAGCGCGGCTTCGAGTGCGCCGGCGTCGAGGTCGAGTGCCGCCACCTGGTGGCCGTCGGCCGTCAGGCGGCGGACGATCGCCTTGCCGAGCGCTCCCGCCGCGCCGGTGACGAGCGCCGTGGTCATGCGTGCCTCCATTCCTTACGCAGGTTCTCGAGCAGGTCGCGGGCCGGCACGCGGGCGAGCAGCCCGTCGCGGAGCAGCGCGGACGACCTGTCCTGCAGGGCGATGTAGCCGGGGAACCGCGGCCTGACCCAGGCGGCCTCCATCGTGGCGCCGGTGCCGCGGTAGAACGGCGCGGCGCCCTGGGCCTGCCAGACGGCCCGGGCGGCCGGCTGCCCGCCGGTGGCGGGAAAGAGCGTGGCCTGCACCGGCGCGGACGTCAGCCGGCGCAGATGCGCGCGGACGGCCGCGCCGATCGTGCCGGCGGACTGGCCGACCGCGGCGGACTGGCCGACCGTGCCGGCGGACTCGCCGGTCGTCTCGACGCGCTGCCGCGAGACCGCCAGCCCCGTGCCGCCGAGCACGCTCCCCGGCGCGCGCCCCGGCCAGGCGGGCGCGTCGGAGAACGCCAGCGGGTAGGTGACGTAGCCGTACACGAGCGGGCAGTAGTCGGGCCCGCCCGCCGCCATGGCGTTGAGCACCCCGATCGGGTTGCGGAGCGACACCTCGCGGTCGGCGAGCGCGAGCAGCTCGGCCATGAGTTCCAGCGCCGTGGTCCCGGCCGTCTCGTCGAGGAAGTCGCCGGAGCAGAGCGCGCAGTACATGAGGAACGCGTGCGGCCCGCCCAGGCACAGGGCGATCCGCCTGCCCCGGGCGAACTCCGCCACCTCAGGCCAGGTCGCCGGCGCCTTGACGCCGGGCCGGGCGACGGCGACCTGGGTGGCCGCGTCGAGCGGCAGCGCCCACTGGCGTCCCTCCAGGTGGTAGCTGTCCCAGGTGCGTCCGACCGTGCCCGCCTTGAGCCTGGCGAGCTCGTCCGCCTCGAACAGCTCCTCCATCGGCACCAGCGCGTCCACGGCCGCGCCCAGCCCCGGGTGGTCGATCACGAGCACGTCGTAGGTCTCGCAGAGCTTCGCGATCGGCTCCGACTCGAATCCTTCGAGCGGCTGCCGATCCCACACGATCGGCTCGGGCACGTGACCGTAGGGGTTGGCGCCCGCCAGGTCGAGCCGGGTCAGCTCGTCCAGCGGCGCGTACCCGCGCGGATGGTCCCAGGTCAGTCCGCGCACGCCAGCACGCCCTTCGCCACCAGCTCTGCCGTGCGCTCGGCCGGGTAGCCGAGCTCGTCGAGCAGCTCACGCGTGTGCTCGCCGACCAGCGGCGCGCCCCTGCGCACCGATGGCGGGCCGGCGCTCATGCGGTACGGGAAGCCGGGCGTCGTGACCGTGCCCTCGGTGCGGTGCTCGTAGGTGACGAACGAGCCGTTGTGCCGCACCTGTGGATCAGCCACCAGGTCCGCGTAGCCGTACACGGGCCCCGCCCACAGGTCATGGCGGGCGCAGATCTCCAGCCACTCGGCCGTGGTGCGGTCCGGCAGGCGGCGGGCCACGGCCGCGGTGATCTCGTCGCGGCCGGCGTGGCCGTCCATGCCGGCCACCTCGGGCAGGTCGAACGCGACCGCCAGCACGTCGAGCCTGGGCATGCCGAGCGCGAGGTAACCGTCCTTGGTGGCGAACACGCCGTACGGCGCGCGAATGTAGGTGTGGCCGTGCGGCTCGCGCCCGCGCCGCTGCGGCACCTTGCCGACCGTGAAGATCGACAGCTCCTGCATCTGCACGGCGATGGCCGCGTCCAGCATGTTGACGCTCACCCGCTGGCCCTCGCCGGTGCGCTCGCGGTGCAGCAGCGCGGCCAGCGCGCCCTCGAACGCGCTGTAGGCGGTGACGGCGTCGATCGCGTACGTCCCGGCCGGCGCCGGTGGGTCGCCGTCGCGGCCCGTGCTGAACATGGCCCCGCTCATGGCCTGCAACAGGATGTCCTGCCCCGGCCTCGACACGTAGGGACCGCTCTCCCCGTATCCCGACATGGAGACATAGATGATGGCGGGGTTGACCGCGCTGATCGTCTCGTAGTCCATGCCGAGCCGCTCGGCCACTCCGGGCCGGTAGTTCTGGAGGAAGACATCGCCCGTCGCGGCCAGCCGGTGCACGATCTCGCGGCCCTCCTCGGACTTCAGGTCGACGGCGAGGCTGCGCTTGTTGCGGTTGAGCGACAGGAACGAGGCGTTGACCCGGTTGCCCGTGGCGCCGCCCGCGGGGGCGTGCCGCTGCCACTCGCCGGTCACCGGCTCCACCTTGACCACGTCCGCGCCCAGATCCCCCAGCCGCATGGCGGCCAGCGGTCCCGCCATCGCGATGGACAGGTCGATGACGCGGTAGCCGTCGAGCGCGCCCATCAACGCCCCTCGAAGACGGGCTCGCGGCGGGCGGCGAACGCGGCCCGGCCCTCGGCGGCGTCGGCGGTGGCGAAGCAGACGGTCTGCAGGTCGCGCTCGTACTGGATGGCCTGGTCGAGCGGCATCGAGTAGGCGGCCTTCAGGTTGGCCTTGGCGGTCTGCGCGGCGATCGGGGGGCGTGCCGCGATCCTCCCGGCGAGCTCGACGGCGGCGGGCAGCAGCTCCTCCCGCGGGAACACGTCGGTGACCAGCCCCCACGCCAGGGCACGGGCGGCGTCAATGGGGTCGCCGGTCAGCAACATGGTGGCCGCGTTGCCCGGGCCGATCGAATGGGCCAGCAACGCGGACTGGCCGCTGCCGCCGATCCAGCCGAGCTTGATCTCGGGCGCGGCGAACGTCGCCGTGCCGGCGGCCAGCCGGATGTCGCAGGCCAGGGCCAGCTCCAGGCCGCCGCCGTAGGCGTAGCCGTTGACGGCCGCGACGATCGGCTTACGCAGGGCCCGGACCGCGTCGCCGTAGTCGCCGCGGTTGCGGAACTCCCACGGCGTCTCGTACGCGTCCAGCTCCCGGATGTCGCTGCCCACGCAGAACGAGCGCTCGCCCGCGCCCGTGAGCACGGCCACCCGCAGGGCCGGGTCGGCGTCGATCCGGTCCAGGCAGGCACGCAGCGCGGCGGCCATACCGGGCGTGATGGCGTTGAGTTTGGCGGGTCTGTTGAGGGTGACGACGGCCACCGGGCCGTCGACGTCGAGGAGGACGTCCAAATGAGGGCTCCTAGCAACAGAGGCGGATGTGCTGCTCGGCGTCGGCGCGGGCGACCTCGACCACCTCGCGCATGGCCTCCTCGGCCTTGCGGTGGTGACGGCGCCTGATCGCCACCGCCACCCGCTCGTGGCCGGGCAGCGTCTCCTTGTTGTGCGCCACCGAGCGGGTGTGCACCTGGCGCACGGACCGCAGGGCGATGCTGATCATGTCGTAGATGTAGAGCAGCAGGTCGTTGTCCGCCGCGGCGAACACCGCCTTGTGGAAGGCCAGGTCGGCTTCGATGAACGGCTCGGGATCGTCGGCAGTGGCGTAGAGGGCGGCCAGGGCCTCGTCGACGCGCCGCACCGCGCTCGCGTCGGCCCGCTCGGCCGCCACCCTGGCCGCGCCCGGCTCCAGCGCCACGCGGAGGTCGGCCAGCACCCGGATGTCCTCGGGGCGCGGCTCCGGCTCGAACCGCCAGCTCAGCACATCGGCGTCGAGCAGGTTCCAGGACTCGCGGGGGCGCACCCGGGTGCCCGCGCTCCTCCTGGTCTCCAGCAGGCCCTTGCCGGCCAGGACCTTGACGCCCTCCCGCACCGCCGATCGGCCCACGCCCAGCTCGCCGACGAGATGCTCTTCGACGGGGATGGCCGTGCCAGGGGGCAGAGAACCGCCGACGATGCGGGTGCCGAGGGCCTGGACCACCTGGACGTGCCGGGCGGCGTCCCGCTGAGGATCAGTTGCCACGTCCCGCACGTTAGCTCGGGAGCCGGATTTTTCCTAGCCCTTCATCAGATGAAGCTGAAATTTCATCAGATGAAGCGAGACGTTGTCGCGGGTGGCCTCGAGACGGGGTGTGGGCCGCGCCGGCGGCTCGCGCGAGCTGTGGGCCGTCGCGGCGACGGGTCGAGGACCCCCGCGAATCGGCCGAGAGACAAGAAAGCCCGGATTCTAAGGCGCTACACAATGATGTGGATCACGCCGGTCAATCGTCAATTATTGTCCGGGTTTTGTGACACTACCGCTTACCGGAGCGGCAAAGAAGCCCCTGAATTGCTGGTGTTTCCGCAGGTACAGGCCACTTTTTCGGTGCATCACACGACCTCTTGCGATCTATTGTGAGTGACCTGAATGTTATGTTGACTCGTTTCTGACGTTATATGGTGCCAGATATTCTCCGGCTGATCGCCATCACCGCGTCATTGAGTTTTCACGACGCGGTATGGGACAGCGCGAACGGAGAGTAATGGGCAAGTACCTGCTTCGCAGGTTGGCAATGAATGTGATCTTGGTAGCGATCGCGGCCAGTCTCGCGTACACGCTTGCCGCCAGCACCATGAACCCGCGGGCCGCGTACCAGGCACGCCAGCCTCCCATCGCCGAGTCGGTCATCGACGCCACGCTCGACGCCTACAACCTGAACGACAAGACCCCTGTGCTCGTGCGCTACGGGACCTGGGCCAAGGGCGTCATCACGGGAGACTTCGGCAAGACCTGGAACGGCGGCTCGGTCAACGCGGAGATGGGCCGGCGGATCTTCGTCAGCCTGAGGTTGCTGCTGATCGGCACGGTGGTGGGCTTCGCCCTCGGGGTGGCCTTCGGAGCCCTCTCGGCGGTGCGGCAGTACAAGCTCAGCGACCGGGTAATCGGCGTCAGCTCCTTCGTGATCATGGCCCTTCCCGTCTTCCTCCTGGCCACGCTGCTGGCGATGGCGACGTACACCCTGAACGACGGGCTCGGGTTCACGCTGATCGAGTACACCGGCGAGTACAACCCGAAGCTGTCGGGCTGGGAGCAGTTCGTCAACCGGCTCAACCATCTGATCCTGCCGACTATCTCCCTCAGCCTCGGCTCGATCGCCTTCTACAGCCGCATCCAGCGCAACATGATGCTCGACGTGCTCGGCCAGGACTTCGTCCGCACCGCCATGGCCAAGGGCCTGCGCCGCAGGACCGCGCTGACCAAGCACGCGCTGCGCACCGCGCTGATCCCGTCCGCCACGTACTTCGCCTTCGCGTTCGGAACGATGTTCACCGGAGCCATCTTCACTGAGAAGATCTTCGCCTGGCACGGCATGGGCGCCTGGCTGGTCGACGCGATCAACGCCAACGACGTCAATTCCGTGGCCGCGGTGACCTTCTTCACCGCCGTCTGCGTCCTGTTCGCCGCCTTCCTGTCGGACCTGCTGGTGGCGGCCCTCGATCCTCGGGTGCGGGTGAGCTGACATGCGCTCCAAAGTCGTTCTCCGGCGCCTGCTCCGCAACAGGCAGGCCCGCTATGGCCTCGCCGCCCTGATCCTGCTGATCCTCCTGGCGTACGTCGGCCCGTACATCGGCTCCTACGACTGGACCGACAAGGACTTCCTGGCCTTCATGTCGCCCCCTGACGGCGACCACTGGTGGGGCACCGGCGCCATCGGGCAGGACATGTACGCGGTCACGCTCCGCGGCATGCAGAAGTCCATCATCATCGGCCTGCTCGTGGCGCTGATCGCCACCGGCCTCGCCGCGGTGGTGGGCGCGTTCGCCGGATATTTCGGCGGCTGGTGGGACAAGGTGCTCATGTGGGGTGTGGAGCTGCTGCTCGTCCTGCCCAGCTTCCTGATCATCGCGATCATCTCGCCGAGGTTGAGGGGCGGCTCCTGGCTCTGGTTCGTGGTGCTGCTGGCCGCGTTCACCTGGATGGTGACCTCCAGGGTGGTCCGCAGCATGACGCTCTCACTCCGCGAGCGTGAATACGTCCAGGCCGCCGTCTACATGGGCATCCCGCGCTGGAAGATCATCTTCCGGCACATCGTCCCCAACCTGTCCTCCTTGCTGATCATCGACGCGACGCTCAACGTCAGCGGCGCGATCATCGGCGAGGCGGCGCTGTCCTTCTTCGGGTTCGGCATCCAGCCGCCCGACGTCTCGCTCGGCACGCTCATCGCGGAGGGCTCGCGCAACGCCACCGGCTACCCGTGGTTGTTCGTCTTCCCCGCAGGTCTGCTGGTGCTCCTCGTGCTGAGCATCAACCTGATCGGCGACGGCCTGCGTGACGCACTCGACCCGGGGAGCAACTCGTGAGCATCTTGGAGGTCAGCGACCTCACCGTCACCTTCCCCGGCGGCATCCAGGCGGTGCGCGGGGTGTCGTACGAGGTCGAGCGCGGCGAGGTGCTCGGTATCGTCGGCGAGTCCGGCTCCGGCAAATCGGTCACCTCGCTGGCCATCATGGGCCTGCTGCCGAAGGGCGCCGTGGTCAGCGGCTCGGTCAAGCTGCACGGCCGCGAGCTGATCGGCATGGACGAGGACGAGCTGATCAAGGTACGCGGCAAGACGATCAGCATGATCTTTCAGGATCCGCTGTCGGCGTTCACGCCCGTCTACACCATCGGCGACCAGGTCGCCGAGGCCGTGCGCGTGCACCAGAAGATGGCCAAGGACAAGGCCGCCAAGCGCGCCGTGGAGCTGCTCGACCTGGTCGGCATCCCGAACCCGCACCTGCGGGCCAAGGCGTTCCCGCACGAGTTCTCCGGCGGCATGCGCCAGCGCGCGATGATCGCCATGGCCATCGCCAACGACCCCGACCTGCTGATCTGCGACGAGCCCACCACGGCACTGGATGTGACCATCCAGGCGCAGGTGCTGGAGGTGCTCAAGACCGCGCAGCAGGAGACGGGCGCCGGCATCGTGATGATCACCCATGACCTGGGCGTCATCGCGGGCATGGCCGACCGGGTGCTCGTCATGTACGCGGGCCGGCCGGTCGAGCAGGGGCCGGTGGACGACATCTACTACCGGCCGCGGATGCCGTACACGATGGGCCTGCTCGCCTCGATCCCCAGGGTCGACGGCGAGGAGGGGCCGCTGGTGCCGATCGAGGGCAACCCGCCCTCGCCGTCGGCGCTGCCACCCGGCTGCCCGTTCGCGCCGCGCTGCCCGATGAAGGTGGACATGTGCGACGACGAGGAGCCGCCGCTCACGCCGTTCGCCGGGGGGCGGCACGTCGCCTGCATCCGCTCCCACGAGATCGAGCACAAGGGCCTGAGCGGGGCCGACGTGTTCCCCGTGCCGGTCATCCCGCCGAGCGACGTGGTCCGCGTGCCGCGCGCCGAGCGCCCCACGGTGCTGCAGCTGGACAGCATGATCAGGCACTACCCGCTGATGAAGGGCGCGGTCTTCAAGCGCCGCGTCGGCACCGTGTACGCGGTCGACGGCATCAGCTTCGACATCGCGGAAGGCGAGACGCTGGCCCTGGTCGGCGAGTCAGGCTGCGGCAAGACCACCACGCTGCAGCAGATCATGCAGCTGGCGCCGCCGCAGGGCGGCTGGGTCGTCGTGCTCGGCAAGGACAGCGCCAAGCTCGACAACGGCGCGCGCAAGGCGCTCCGCCGCGACCTGCAGATCGTCTTCCAGGACCCCATGGCCGCGCTCGACCCGCGCATGCCGGTCGGCGACATCATCGCCGAGCCGCTGCGCGCGCACGGCAGGAAGGACGTGCGGGCCCGGGTCGCCGAGCTGCTGGAGCTGGTCGGGCTCTCGCCCGAGCACGCCGAGCGCTACCCGCAGCAGTTCTCCGGCGGGCAGCGCCAGCGCATCGGCATCGCCCGCGCGCTCGCGCTGGAGCCGAAGCTGCTCGTCCTGGACGAGCCGGTCTCGGCACTAGACGTCTCCATCCAAGCAGGTGTGATCAACCTGCTGGAGGAGCTGAAGAACACACTGGGATTGTCGTACCTGTTCGTGGCCCATGACCTGGCCGTGGTCAGGCACCTGGCCGATCGGGTGGCCGTGATGTACCTCGGCAGGATCGCCGAGATCGGCACGGTCGAGAACGTCTACGACCATCCCGCGCACCCCTACACGCAGGCGCTGTTGTCGGCGATCCCGCTGCCGGACCCGGAAATGGAACGCACCCGGAAGCGGATCCTGCTCGAAGGCGACCTGCCCAGCCCGGCCGACCCGCCATCGGGTTGCCGGTTCCGCACCCGCTGCCCCAAGTTCGCCCGGCTCACCGAGGGCGAGCAGCAGCTGTGTGTCGACGAAGAGCCCCCGGTTGCTCGGCTCGCGAACGCCGTGGACCACGGCGCAGCCTGCCACTACGCGGAGGAGATCGAGGTCATCACGGCCTCGGACGATCAGGAGGAAAAGTGAAGGTTCGATACCAGGCAGCCGCGGGACTCGCGGTCCTGGCCCTGGCCGTCGCGGCCTGCGGCGGGGGCGCCGGCGAGAGCAAGCAGCCCACCGCGGAGAAGACGCAGCAGGCGCAGCAGCAGATGGCGGAGACCCCGGCCATCAGCATCAACCCGGTCGCCTACGAGCAGGTCAAGGACGGCGGCACGCTGACCCTCACGGTCGGCCAGTGGCCGAGCCAGTGGAACGGCAACCACGTCGACGGCAACCAGGCGGACACGGCCGAGATGCTCGACGTGTTCATGCCCCAGCTGATGGTGGCCGACGCGGAGGCCAACTTCACGCCGAACAAGGACTACGTGACCGACGTCAAGAACGACATGTCGTCGGGCAAGCAGGTCGTCACCTACACGATCAACGACAAGGCCATGTGGTCCGACGGCACGCCGATCACGTGGAAGGACCTCGAGGCCACGTGGAAGGCCAACAGCGGCAAGAACAAGGCGTTCAAGCCGGCCTCCGTCGACGGCTGGGACAAGATCGAGTCGGTGGAGAAGGGCGACTCGGACAAGGTGGCCGTCATCACCTTCTCGAAGCCGTACCCGGAGTGGCAGGGCATGTTCAACCGGGGCACCTCGCACCTCTTCCCGGGCAAGCACCTCGAGACGCCCGAGGCGTACGACAAGGACTACCTGCAGAAGATCCCGGTCACCGCGGGTCCCTTCAAGGTGGAGAAGCTCGACGAGGGCACCAAGACGCTCACGCTCGTGCGTGACGACAAGTGGTGGGGCAGGAAGCCCAAGCTCGACAAGGTCATCTTCCGGGCGATCGAGTCGCCCGCCGCGCAGGTGAACGCCTTCGCCAACGGCGAGATCGACGCAGTCGAGATCCCGTCCGGCGCCCCGGCCGAGCTGAAGCGGGCCAAGGAGGTCCCAGGCGCGGAGATCCGCAAGGCGCTCAGCCCGAACTGGCGGCACTTCACCGTCAATAACCAGAGCGAGTTCCTGAAGGACAAGAACGTCCGGCACGCGATCGTGTATGCGATCAACCGTGACGTGATCACGCAGTCCGACCTGAAGGACATGGACTGGCCGATCCAGACGCTCGGCAACCACGTCTTCATGAACAACCACAAGGGCTACGTCGACAACTCCGGCGACCTCGGCAAGTACAACCTGGAGAAGGCCAAGCAGCTGCTCGACGCGGCCGGCTGGAAGCAGGAGGGCGAATACCGCAAGAAGGACGGCAAGGAGTTCGCCCTGAACTTCGTCATCCCCACCGGCACGCCGGTGTCGCAGACGGAGGGCGAGCTCACCCAGGCCATGCTCAAGGAGGCCGGGATCAAGGTGACGATCCGCCCCGTCCCCCTGGACAAGTTCTTCAACGACTACATCATCAAGGGCGACTTCGACCTGGTGCCGTTCTCGTGGATCGGCACGCCGCTGCCGATTGGTGGTCTGAAGCAGATCTACTACACCGACTCGGAGAGCAACTTCCCGAAGGGCAGTGACCCGGCCGTCGACGCCGCCATCCAGGCCGCGGTGGACGAGATGGACCCGGCCAAGGCCGTCGAGCTGGCCAACGCCGCGGACAAGCTGATCTGGGACATGGTGCACACCATCCCGCTGTACCAGCGTCCTGACATCTACGCGGTCAAGAAGACGCTCGCCAACTTCGGCTCTCGCGGATACGCGTACTACGACTTCACGCAGATCGGCTTCACCGGCTGATCTTCGCGAGTCAGTCAAGAACCCCGGCCGGTTCTCCCGGCCGGGGTTCTTGTCGTCGGCCTCCCGTCGGCTTTCAATGAGTGGGCCTCGTAAGGGCGATCATTGGAGGAGCCGATGCGTGGCCTACGTGCGTCCGCAGCCGTTCTGACCCTCGTCATCGCAACCCTGACCGTCGCGGAGCCGTCTACCCCGGCGGTCGCCGGGCCGGGCGATCCCGAGCCGGCCTCCCTGGTCACGCTCTCCGTCCCGGACCGGGCCGCGATGGAGCGGCTCGTCGCCTCCGGCACCGACCTCACCCACCGGGTACGCCCGCAACCCGACGGCAGCGTCCAGGTCGACGCGGTCGTCACCCCCAGCCAGCTGACCGCGCTCCGTGCCCTCGGCGCGGCCCTCGCGCCGGCGACCCCGCCGCAGGCCCGGTCGACGCCCGCGACGGCGGTGGATCAGATCGTGATCGAGCGGGCCGTCTGGTACAAGTCCCGCGACGGGTACTTCCTGTCCGTCGAGGCGTCCAGCAGCCTCGCCCAGGCCGCCGCGCTCACCGTCACCTGGCAGGGCGGCCAGGCCGAGATGGTGGCGTACGTGGACGCGGGCGCGTACCTCGGCCATCAGCTCAGCACGCCGGTCCCGGTCACGGGCCTGCCGCGCTGGATCACCGTCACGTCGGCAGGCGGCGGCAAGGCCGAGGCCCGGGTCAGCGCATGGCCCGACGGCGAGCGGCCCGACCGCACCGGACCCGGCTACCAGAAGGACTTCGTCACCCAGTACATGCCGCCGGCCCAGCTCAACGAGCGCATCAAGGCCCTGCACCGGCGCTACCCCAAGCTGACGGAGCTCATCACGCTGCCGTACCCGACGAACGGCTACCGCCGGCACGCCCAGGCCCTGCTCGGCACCCCGCCTTCGGCCGCCGTCGTGATCACCTCGACCGCCTACGGCTCCGAGGGCGGCAACGACCTGGCCGTCGAGCTGGTCGACCCCGGCGCCCCCGGCCGGGCCCTGCAGGTGACGGTGAACGGCAAGCTGATCATCATCAGCCTGGCCACCGACGGCTCGGGCGCCGTGACCAGCACCGCCGCCCAGGTGGCCGCCGCGATCAACGCGACACCCGGCATCTCCGTCCGCGCCTCCACCTACCGCACCGACCCCGGCGCGGGAGTCATGGCGCCCGCGCCGCTCACCCAGCTCAGCGACTTCCTCAAGGCCCCGGCCGACGTCGCGCGGGGACCGGCGACGGTGCTGGCCCTGCGCATCGGCGCGCACCGCGACGGCTCACGCACCGGCGTGCTCGCCTACGCCCAGGAGCACGCCAGGGAATGGGTGACACCGCTGGTCACGATCGAGGCCGCCGAGCGGCTGCTGCGCAACCAAGCTCGCGACGCGGCCACGCGCCGGCTGCTCGAACGCACCGACATCTTCATCGTGCCCACCGTCAACCCCGACGGCGCGAACTACAGCTTCTACGACTTCGCCGCCCAGCGGAAGAACATGACCAACCACTGCCCGCCCCAGCAGGCCGACCCGGCGCTGCGCAACACCTGGGGCGTGGACGTCAACCGCAACTACGCCGTGGGGTCGCTGAGCGACGGCTACTTCGGCGCCTCGGCCAACTGCCAGAGCGGCACGTACGCCGGGCCCGGTGAGCACTCCGAGCCCGAGAGCCGCAACGTCATCTGGCTGGCGCAGAAGTACCGCAACATCAGGTTCGCGATGAACGTACACAGCTACGGCGGGTACTTCATGTGGCCGCCCGGCGCGTACAAGCTCGACGGCCGCGTCACCCTGCCCCGCCCGACCCCGCAGGAGGAGGCGTACTTCCTGCGCTCGGCCCGCACCATCGAGGAGGCCATCGCCGCCGAGCGGGGCACGGTCATCTGGCCGCAGCAGACCGGGCCGGTGACCGACGTGCTCTACTCGGCGGCGGGCAACTCCGCGGACGAGCTCTGGTACGACTACGGCGTGTTCGGCTGGGACTTCGAGGTCGGCGCCGACCTGTGGGACGCGCAGACGCGCACGTGGGAGGGTGTCGGCTTCCAGCCGCCGTTCAGCGAGGGCCACGAAGAGGCGATGGAGTTCGCCACCGGCCTGATCTCACTGATCGGGGTGGCGGCCGACTACCGCGAGCCCTGAGCGAACTCGCGCAGGGTCACCGGGGGCCGGCCGCCGATGCGCTCGATGCTCTCGGTGATCCTGTAGAGCGGGTGGTGCCCCGGGCCGATGAAGCGGAAGAGCGCCCACAGGTGGGTGAGGTGCTCGACCGCGACGTCGTCCTGGTAGATGTCCATCGCGCGGGACTCCCACTCCTCGGGCGGCACGTCCACGTACGGGATCCCGAACGCGTCGGCGACCTCGCCGATGGTCGCCATCTGCCCGTTCACCAGGCACACCGGGTCCGCTGTGTCATTTACTGGGCCGGGGTCGAGCAGGAGCCCGGCCCCGACCCTGGCCACGTCGGCGGCGGCGACGAGCGGGACCAGCGTGTCCCTGCCGCCGAGCGGCAGCGCCAGCTCGCGGTTGCCGGACGCGGCCGCCACCACGGCCAGGTTCTCGAAGAAGACCCCGGCACGCAGGTGCACCGCGCCCACCCCGGCCCAGTCGAAGACCTGCTCGGACAACCAGTGGCGGCGCATGCGCGGGGTGCCCGCCTCGGGGGAGGCATCCAGCTGGGACACCTCCACGACCCGCTCCACCCCCTCCTCCTTGGCCGCCGCCGCGAACGCCGCGGTGGCGTCGAGCAGCCCGGCCGTCACCGGATAGGTGAAGTACGCCCGCCTGACCCCGCGCATGGCGGGGCGCACCGTGGTGATCTCACGCAGGTCGCCGACGACCACCTCCGCGCCGATCTTGCGGAGCTCCTCGGCCCGCTGGTCGTCGGCGTGCACGAAGGCCCTGACCTCCTCGCCGCGCTCCAGCAGCAAGTCCACCACCTGCCGCCCTGTCGCTCCCTGCTGCCCGCCGGCCGCGCCGGTCACGAGGATCATGCTTCCGCCTTTCCTGGGAGAGTCAGTGTGAAGAGCCCGAGCCGTTCCAGGTCGCGCAGGAACGGGCCCGGCGTGAACGCCTCGGCTGGGCCGTAGACGCCCGGGCGGCCGTGGCCGTCGGCCAGCCGTACCGCGGCTTCCACCGATGCCAGGGCGCTCAGGCGCCACAGGTCGTGCCCGCTGACCTGTCCCGCGCTGCCGCCGTCCGCGGTGATCACCTGGGCGGCGACGGTGAAGCGGGAGCCCGCCCTGGTCGCGGCGTCGACGTGCTCGCTGGTGAACGCCTGCTCCTCCTCGAACGTCTGCGCCGTCAGCTGCGCCTCGACGCGAGGCGTCCGCACGTGCCTGGGCACGGTGACGACCTCGGAGAACGGGACGGGGGCGATCATCGTGCGCGGCCCGAGCGGCGGCGGGAACGGGAAGACGGCGTTACGCGGCTCGACGTAGCCGACGTGCTGCTCGCCGTCCTCGTACGTGATCCGCCGGGTGTCGGCGAACAGTAGCTCGGCGGTCTGCTTGGCCCCCGTCGTCAGCCGCCAGTCCGACACCGCGTAGGCGGTGATCACCCGGTCGATCCCGGTCAGTCCCTCGGCCACGGCGCCGGCGAGCAGGTCTCCCATCCCGCCGTAGAAGCTCATCGCGGTGACCATGGTGATGCCGGCCTGCCTGGCGGGCTCCTGCAGGGTGTCGAACATCCACTTGGTGTGGTGCTGCTCGAGCGCGTGATCGACATAGTGGCAGCCGGCCTCGGCCGCGGCCGTGGCCACGGGCTTGCCGGTGTGCGTGAACGGTCCCGCGCAGTGGATCAGCACGCCCGCCTGCCCGGCCAGCTCCCGTAACGCGGCCGGGTCGTCGAGCGTGGCCTGATGCACGCGGGCCCCGCCGAGCTCGTCGGACAGGGTCTTGAGCGCGCCGGCATCCCTGCCGGACATGATGATCTCCCGGCCACGGGCGCGGAGCTCGGCCGACACCAGGCGTCCGGTGTGGCCGGTGGCGCCGTAGACGGCGATGTGCGGTGAGGACACGGCTCACCTCCATGATTCATACTGTGGGTATGTAGCTGTACTTCGAAGTTACGTACCGCGAGTATGTAAGTCAATGGGAGCACCATGATCCGCCGTACCCAGGCAGAGCGTTCGGACGAGACCACGGCGGCGTTGGTGCTGGCCGCGCGGGCGGTGTTCGGTGACAAGGGTTATGCGGGGACCTCGATCGACGCGGTGGCCGCGGCGGCGGGGGTGACCAAGGGGGCCGCGTATCACCACTTCGAGGGGAAGGCGTTTTTGTTCCGGGCGGCGTTCGAGAGTGAGCTGGCGGAGGCCTCCGCCAAGCTGGAGCGCGTGGCCGCCGAGGAGAGCGACGTGTGGGCGGCCTTGCACCGGGGCGCCCGTACCTTCCTGGAGCACTGCCTCTATCCGAGATTCCGGCAGATTGTGCTGCTGGACGCGCCGTCGGTGCTGGGCTGGGAGACGGCGCGCGCGATCGAGCACCGGTGCCTGCTGCGCATCCTGCTCGCCGGATTCACGCTGGCGGCCGAAGGGGAGGACGCCGCGGCCGTGCCCGCCCGCGCGCAGTTGGTCTTCGGCGCTTTGTGCGAGGGCGGCATGCTGCTGGCCCGCTCCCCGGACCCGGCGGCCGAGCTGTCGCGCCTGGCCGCCGAGGCCGACCGCCTCCTGGAGGCGCTTCGTTCCTGACGTTTCCTATAGGGGAACGATCTTGCCGACGCCCGCGCCCGCGCGCACCGCCGACGGGACATTCTGCGGTGGATCGACCGTGTAGCCGTAGTAGGTGCCGGGCTCGACGACGGTCCCGTTGGTCTCGGGGGCGCCGGAGTTCACGAAGATGTTGTTGCGCTGCACGGCCCGGCCGGGGTCGCTGTCGGCGTAACCGCTGCGGGAGTAGAGCGGGTGCGGCACATTCTCGAAGTAGTTGCCCTCGACGACCGCGCCGGCGTTCATCGTGGAGGCCACGCCGTAGAGCTCGTTGCCCAGGTAGTGGTTGTTGTAGATGTGGACCGGCTCGCCGAACCTGATGCGCGGGTGACGCTGGCGGCTGTGGTCGAAGAAGTTGTGGTGGATGGTCACCTTGAGGTGGCCGACGTCCGTGCCGGCGGCGCCGTCGGAGTGGCCGATCAGCATGGACTTGTCGGAGTGGTCGAAGTGGTTCCACGAGACGGTGACGTAGTCCGCGCCCCGCACGATGTCCACCGAGCCGTCCACCGCGCCCGAGAACGTGTTGTGGTCGATCCAGATGTGGTGGGAGTTCTGGCCGACGTTGACGGCGTCGTCCTCGGCGTTGGTGAATCGGAGGTTGCGCACGATCACGTTGTACGACCGGTAGAAGTCCAGGCCGCCACCTGTGATGTGCCCCGATGTGCCGACGCCGACGATGGTCTTGTTGGGTCGCACCCCTTGTTTGCTGGTGATCGAGATCGTCCCGGACACCCGGATGATCAGGGGTTCAAGGCTGTCGATGTACTCCAGGAACTGCTCGGCGTTGGTCGCGGTCACCGTGCGGCCTCCTGCTCCGCCGGTGGTGCCGTTCTGGCCGAGCGCGTTGACGGCCGCGAACCCGGTGGGCCCGTCGGCGGCCGCGGTGGCGGTCGATGGGACGACGAGTGCGGCCGCGGCGACGAGGACCGCCGTCCACTGCGAGAGCCGTTGCGATGCTGAGAGCATGGTTGATCTCCGCGTGTCAGATGCCTCCAGGAAAAGGTGATGGAAAGCGCTTTCCTGCTCGCATTATCGAGGCTGCCTCACAGGCGGTAAAGCGTCGCTGAAAGTTTCACTGGATCGGGTGCTGTTTGGCCTGGTGCGGCGACCGGTGATGGCGGGTGCAGTGAGCGGGACAGGGAAATACGGAAGTCGCGATTTAGAGTCCCATGTAATGGGAGCGCTCCCAATCCCCCAATTCGAGCTGGAGCAGCGTGCCATGGTGAACGCGACGATCAAGCAGTGGGCGACCCGGCTGGCAGCGGTGGCGCTGCTCGCGGCGATCGGACCGCCCGTCCTCCCGGCGGCCGCGTCCGCGGCGCTCCCGTACCAGGATCCGAGTCTGGCCGTGTCCGATCGGGTGGCCGATCTGATGGGCCGGATGTCCCTGGACGAGAAGCTCGGCCAGATGACCCAGGCGGAGCGCGGCTCGGTGAGCGCCGCCGACATCACGGCGTACCGGCTCGGCTCGGTGTTGTCGGGCGGCGGCTCCGCGCCGTCCCCGAACACGCCGGCTTCCTGGGCGGACATGTACGACAGATTCCAGAACGCGGCCCTGGCCACCCCGCTCGGCATCCCCATCCTGTACGGCGTCGACGCCGTACACGGCCACAACAACGTCGTCGGCGCCACGATCTTCCCGCACAACATCGGCCTGGGCGCCACCAGGGACCCGGCGCTCGTGCAGCGGATCGGCAGGGCCGTGGCCGAGGAGGTCTCCGGCACCGGCGTCGACTGGAACTTCGCGCCCTGCCTGTGCGTGGCCCGCAACGATCGGTGGGGCCGCACCTACGAGTCCTTCGGCGAGACGCCGGAGTTGCCGTCCTCCATGGCCACGATCATCAACGGCCTTCAGGGGAGCGCGTTGAACGGCCCGGCCTCCGTGCTCGCCACCGCCAAGCACTACCTCGGCGACGGCGGCACCACGGGCGGCGTCGACCAGGGCGACGCCCAGCTGTCCGAGGCCGACCTGCGGGCGGTCCACCTGCCGCCGTTCCGCGCCGCGATCGAGCGCGGCGTCGGCTCCGTGATGATCTCCTACAGCAGCTGGAACGGCGCCAAACTGCACGGCCACCAGTACCTGATCACCACCGTGCTCAAGGGCGAGCTCGGCTTCTCCGGCTTCGTGGTCTCCGACTGGAACGGCATCGACCAGATCGACGGCGCCTCCGGGACCTCCGCGCTCGACGTGCGCACGGCCGTGAACGCCGGCATCGACATGGTGATGGCGCCGACGGGCTGGCGGCAGTTCATCGATCTGCTGCGGGCCGAAGTGCAGGCCGGGCGGGTGGCGAACGCCCGGGTGGACGACGCGGTCCGGCGCATCCTGACGAAGAAGTTCGAGCTGGGCCTGTTCGAGAAGCCGCTGACGGACCGGTCCTACACCGCGACCGTGGGCAGCTCGGCGCACCGGGCGCTGGCCCGCGAGGCGGTCGCCAAGTCCCAGGTCGTGTTGAAGAACAGCGGGAACGTGTTGCCGCTGGCCCAGGGTGGCAAGATCTTCGTGGCCGGCAAGAGCGCGGACGACATCGGCAACCAGAGCGGCGGCTGGACGGTCTCCTGGCAGGGCTCGTCCGGCAACATCACGCCCGGCACCACGATCCTGCAGGGCATCAGGAACGCCGCGGGCTCGGGCACGACCGTGACTTACAGCCGGGACGGCAGCGGCATCGACGGCTCGTACCGGGTGGCGATCGCGGTGGTCGGCGAGACCCCGTACGCCGAGGGTGCGGGCGACCGGTCCGGCGGGCTCGGCCTCGACACCACGGACCTGAACACCATCGCCACCCTGCGTGCCGCCGGGGTGCCCGTCGTGGTCGTGCTCGTCTCGGGCCGTCCCCTCGACATCGCCGCCCAGTTGCCGAACTGGAACGCGCTGGTGGCCGCCTGGCTGCCGGGCACCGAGGGCCAAGGCGTGGCCGACGTGCTGTTCGGCGCCGTGCCGCCCACCGGCAAGCTGCCCATGACGTGGATGAGCAGCGCCTCCCAGCAGCCCATCAACGTGGGCGACGGCAAGACACCGCTGTTCGCGCAGGGCTTCGGGCTGACGTACGAGGCGCCGGAGGACGACACCAGCCCGCCGACCGCGGCCGGCACTCCCGTCGCGTCGGATGTCACCTCGTCGTCGGTGCGGCTGTCGTGGGCGGCCTCGTCCGACGACGTGGGGGTGAGCGGCTACGACGTCGTACGCGTGCAGTCGTCGGGCGAGACGGCGGTCACCACGTCCTCGACCACCTCGGCTACGGTCACCGGCCTGGCCGCGAACACCTCGTACACCTTCGCCGTCTACGGCAAGGACGCCGCGGGCAACCGCTCCCCACGCTCCGGCACCGTCACCGTGACCACACAGGCGGGGGGCGGGACCGGGAGCTGCACGGCCGCGGCGACCGTACAGAGCCAGTGGAGCACCGGCTACGTGATCCAGGTGACCGTGACCAACACCGGCACGATCCCGCTGAACGGGTGGACGGTCAGGTTCACCATGCCGTCCGGGCATCAGATCGCCGGAGGGTGGAACGCGTCCCTGTCCGTGAGCGGGCAGAACGCGACGGCCAGCAATGCGGGGCACAATGGGACGCTCGCGCCCGGTGCCAGCACCTCCTTCGGTTTCCAGGGCACCCGCCCGAGCGGTGACAACCGCCTCCCATCCGGCTACACCTGCTCCTGACCTCACGTCGCTCGCCAACCGGTGCGCCGGTCGGGCAGGGCACGGGGCCGGCCGTTGTCGGCTGGCGGAGTTGGTCACCCGCAGGTTCTGGATGATGATGTCGGAGGTGTTGGGGAACTCCGAGCGGGCGGCGAGCCGGATGTCGCCGGGCCCGGTGACGCTGCCGCTCTGCGCGGCGATGGTCACGTTGTAGCAGTTTTCGATCAGGATGGCGTTGTTGCCGGTCTGCGCGATGTCCACCCGGTCGATGACGGCGCCGCCGCTCTCCGACACGCAGAAGACGCCGCGCCCGCCGCCCCGTGCGATCACCTGGCCGACCCGGATGTTGGTGGGGTAGGAGCTGCCGATCCGGCCGTTCCTGTTGGCCATGCGGAAGGCCGCGTAGCCGGTGCCGGTGCCGGCGCCCTGCGCGTCCACCGTAGTCACGGTCGCGATGATGGTGTCGTAGACGTTGTCGATCCTGACGTTCCTGGTTCGTACGGTGCGGTCGCCGTGGTTGTCGATGCGGATGCCCAGGCCGCGGGACAGGCGCATGTCGATCTGGCCGAGCGTGATGTTGGTGCCGTTGTGCACGAAGAAGCCGTACAGCGGGGCGCCGGTGACGGTCAGGTGCTGGACCTCGACGTCCCGGACGCCGCGCGCGTACACGACCGCCTGGTCGCCCGAGCCGGAGCCGGTCACGTTGACGGTGCCGCAGACGTCGAGCACCGTGTAGCTCGGCAGGGACAGCCGCGAGCCGGCGCTCATCGTGCCCGAGCCCCGGACGATGACCCGCTGCTTCGAGGTGCGTCCCGAGGTGAGGCTGTTCACCGCGGCCTGCATGGCCGACAGCATGCTGGTGCCGGCGTAGACGGTCCTGCTGCCGTTGCGGGCGGTCCACGTGCTGCCGCTCAGCACGGCCTCCGCGTTCGCGGTGCCGTCGCCGCAGGCCGCGCGGCCACGCCGGCGGTGGCGGACTGCGCCGGCCATGCCGATGAATCGATTCATCCATCGACAAGGCGCTGACGTGCGGAAACAGCGACATGTGGGGGTTCAGATGCGGGCAAGCCGGGCCGATTCGACTCGGAGTATTGCAACGTTCAAATCGGCCAGTCAACCATCGGTGAAACTTACATCCGGCTTGAAAGGCCGTTCCCTAGGAGTTCAGTGATGACTAAACTGATTGGCAATGGATGAACAGGGTGAGGACGAGGAGCTGCTGGCCTGGGTGGAGCGGGTCGCGGCGTTCTTCGCCAGGAACAACGGGCTGCCGCTGATCACGGGGCGGGTGCTGGGCTGGCTGATGGTGTGCGACCCGCCCGAGCAGACCGCCGCCCAGATCGCGGCGGCGATCGGTGCCAGCAAGGGCTCGCTGAGCACGGCGGTGCGGGTGCTGGAGGCCGGCGGGTTCGTACGTGCGGTGACCCGGCCCGCCGAGCGCGGGGTGCGGTTGCGCGTCGTGGACGACGTGTGGGAGCGGGTCGCGCGGCGCAAGCTGGAGGCCCTGGGCCAGTTCAGCGAGATCACCGCCGAGGGGCTGGAGCTCCTGCGGGATGACCCCGAGCGGGCCGGCCGGGTGCGCGACGCCCACCGGTTGTTCGCCTGGCTGGAGCGCGAGATCCCGCCGCTGTTCCAGCGCTGGGAGGAGGAGGATTCGTCGTGACCGGGGAACGGAATCCGTACGAGGGCGGGCAGGCACCCATCAAGATCAAGAAGGTGCGGCGGGCGGGTTTCGCGGAGCGGGAGTTCGACACCGGCACGGTGCGGATCAACTACGCCGTCGGCCCGGACATCGGGCCGCCGCTGGTGCTCGTGCCCGCCCAGACCGGCGTCTGGCAGAGCTACCAGCGCGTCATGCCCGCGCTGTCGACACGGTTCCAGGTGTACGCGGTGGACGTGCGCGGACATGGCAGGTCCACCTGGACGCCGGGCGACTACTGCTGGCGGAGCCTCGGCGAGGACATGCGCGCGTTCCTGCGGGGCGTGGTGGGGCGGCCGGCCATCGTGGCGGGCAACTCCTCGGGCGGGATCATCGCGTTGTGGTGCGCGGCCAACGCGCCCGAGCTCGTCTCCGCAGTGGCGCTGGAGGACGCTCCCGTGTTCTCGGCGGAGATGCCCCGGTTCAAGGAGCACGACCGTTACGTCTACGAGGGTTTGGTGCACGCCGCGGCGGTGCTGGGTGACCTGGACGGCCGCGATCTGGCCGACTACCTCAGAGGCGTCACCAAGCCGGAGCCCGACGGGTCCGAGCGCAAGATGCCCGAATGGTTCCTCAACTACCTCTCCCGGCGGATCACGAATTTTCAACACAAACACCCTGGGGAGCCGGTCGATCTCCGCTTCATGCCACTGGTCGCGCGGGTCATGTTCCTGTCGCTGTCGATGTTCGACCCGGACTTCGCGCGCGCCTTCGTCGACGGCCGCATGTACGAGGGCCTGGACCACGCCGAGGCGCTCGCCCGCGTCCGCTGCCCCCTGCTGGTCATGCACGCCGACTGGTTCCGCGATCCCCGCCGCGGCCTGGTGGGCGCCATGGACGACCAGGACGCCGCCCGGATCATGGAGCTGGTCCCGCACGCCCGCTACCTACGCGTCCACGCCAACCACGTGATCCACTTCTTCAAACCCGCACAGTACGTCCGGACGCTCGGCGAGTTCCGTGACACGATCGAGAGCCTTCCCGCGGCAAGCTGACTCCGTTACGGAGCGAAACTGTCAGTGCGCGCGGGCACACTCACGGTATGCCCGACGAGCCCCTGGAACTCGGCGAAATCTCTCTCCCCGACTGGCACGCGCACAGCGACAAGATGGCGGAGGTCGGCTTCCTGGCCATCGCCAGGCGGTTGCCCTCTCTCATCGCCCAGGCAATGCGCATGGCATGGCAAGCCAGCCGGCGCGACACCGTGGCAACGATCTCGCTCAACCTCCTGGGCGGGGTGTTCACGGCGTTCGGCCTGCTGGCCACGACCGGCGTGCTCACCGCGCTCTTCAATGAGGGCCCGACGCCCGACCGCGTGATGGCGGCGCTGCCCAGCCTGCTGCTGGTGGGCGCGGCAGCGGTCGTGCGCACGGTGACGCAGGCAGGCGCCGGCTGGGCCGAGGCGCGCCTCACGCCCCAGATCCAACGGGCCTCCGAAGAGCGGCTCTACGGCCTGACCAGCCGAGTGGAGCTCGTGTCCTTCGACGACCCGGAGTTCCACGACGCCCTGGAACGCGCCAGAGGCCGGGGCCTGGCCACGGCCGACTGGGTGGTGTCCGCGGCGGTGGACGTGGTCACGGCCGCGGTCGGCATCGCCGCGGCGGCCGGCGTGCTGGGCATCCTCCACCCGGTGCTGCTCCCGCTGCTCCTGCTGGCGGTGCTGCCGGACGCGTGGGCCGCGGTCCGCAGCGCACGCATGCGCTACTCCACGATGTACGGCCTCATCCCGGCCCGCCGCCGCAAGTGGATCATCGCCGAGCTCCTGGCCAACCGCGAGCCCGCCGCCGAGGTGCGCTCGTTCACCATGCGCCGGTTCCTGCTGCGCATGTACGACGCTGTGGCCACGGCAGAGCAGGACGTGATGCTCAAGCTGGTCAAGCGGCAGACGATCACCAGGCTCGCCGGCGAGGCGTTCGGCGGCCTCGGCACCGCCCTGGTCTACGTCGCGCTCGGTGTGCTCCTGGCGATCGCCGCGATCCCGCTGGCCGTGGCCGGCACGGCGGTCCTGGCCATCAGGTCGGGGCAGACCTCGCTCGCCAGCCTGATGTTCGCCACCAACCGCCTCTACGAGCAGGGGCTCTACTTCACCGACTTCCTGGAGTTCTGCGCCGAGGCGGAGCGCCGCCTGAGCGCCCCGCGCCCGGCCGCGACCCCGGACGGCTTCGAGCGCATCACCGCCAGAGACGTGACGTTCACCTACCCCGGCGCGGAAGAGCCGGCCCTGCGCGAGGTGAGCGTGGAGATCAAGCAGGGCGAGGTGATCGCCTTCGTCGGCGAGAACGGCTCAGGCAAGACCACCCTCGCCAAGATCCTCTCAGGCCTCTACGAGCCGGACTCCGGCACGGTCTTCTGGGACGACACCGACCTCAGACAGGTCGACCCGGAGCAGTTGCGCCGGCGCACGGCCGTGATCGCCCAGGACCACACCCGCTGGCCCCTGACCGCCCGCTACAACATCACGATGGGCACCGACATGGGCGAGCCCGCCCTGCACGCGGCCGCCGCGGTCGCGGGTGCGGACGAGGTCGTCGCCGGACTGCCGCACGGCTACCGCACCCTGCTCGACCGCCGCTTCAAGGACGGGCACGAGCTGTCCGGCGGCCAATGGCAGCGCATCGCCGTGGCCCGCGGCTTCCACCGCGACGCCGACCTGCTCATCTGCGACGAACCCACCGCCGCACTCGACGCCCGCGCCGAACACGCCCTCTTCGAGCGCATCCGAAGCCATGCCGACGGCCGCACCGTCCTGCTCATCACCCACCGCCTGGCCAGCGTCCGCTACGCCGACCGCATCTACGTCCTCGACCACGGAACAGTGGTGGAGCAGGGTGACCACGCGACGCTGATGTCGGTCGACGGGCTCTACGCCGACCTCTACACCCTCCAAGCCAGCGCGTATCGATGAGGTCTCCGCCGGGAGCCCGGCCGATGTCCGGGACGACGAGCACCGCTGCTGCCGCCGCTGACCGGCGCCGTGGCGCACCGGCCGCCCCGCTACGTCGCGGGGCCGGCCGGAGGGCTGGCGGCGGGCCTGGTCAGCTGTCTGCCTGACCGGCGGTCACTTGCCGAACCCGGCGGTCAGGCCGGCCAGCAGCTGGCGGCGGCCCACCACGTACAGGACCAGGATGGGCAGCGTGGTGAGGACGACGGAGGCGAGCACCGCGGGCACGTTGATGCTGTACTGACCCTGGAAGGTCCACAGCGCCAGCGGCAGCGTGCGCTGCTCGGGGCTCTGCGTGAGGACCAGCGGCAGCAGGAACCCGTTCCAGATCGTCAGCGCGTTGTAGATGGTCACCGTCACCACGGCCGGCCTGGTCAGGGGCAGGGCCAGGTTCCAGAGCGTGCCGAGCTCGCTGGCGCCGTCCATCCGCATCGACTCGAACAGCTCCTTGGGCACGTCCCTGATGAAGTTCGTCAGGATGAGCACCGACAGCGGGATCGCGAACGCGATCGACGGCAGGATCATCGCCATCGGCGTGTCGTAGAGGCCGAGCTTGATGATGATCAGGTAGATCGGGATGATCGTGGCCTGGTGCGGGATGGCCAGGCCCATGAGGAACATCGAGTTCGTGTAGCGCAGGAAGCGCCCTCTGCCGCTGCGGACGATCGCGTAGGCCGCCATGAAGGACACCGCGACGGCAGGCGCGACCGCGCCGACCGTGACGACGACGCTGTTGATGAAATAGCGGATGAAGTCCGACTCGATGACCAGCTGATAGTTGGCCAGCGTGGGAGCGGACGGCGGCAGGAGCGGGTTCTCGGCGTAGTAGTCGCTTTGAAGCTTGAAGCTGGTGATGACGATCCAGTAGATCGGCACGACCACGATCGCCAGCCAGATCCAGGAGGCCGCGCCGGCCAGCCAGTTGGGGCGGCGGGTCACACGCTTGGGGCCGGAAGCGGCATGCCTCGCCGAGACCTGGGCGGAGCCCTTCGCCAGGATCTCCGTCATGTCAGACCCCTTCCAGCTGGCTGTGGGTCTGGTCCCGGCCGCCGATCCGGCGCAGCAGCAGTGCCAGCGCCAGGCCCACCAGGACGAGGATGACGGCGATCGCGCTCGCCGGGCCCATCAGGTTGGCCATGTATCCCCTCTTGTACATGTCCAGCGCGAGCACCCGGGTGGTGTCGCCGGGGCCGCCCGCGGTGAGCACGAAGATCAGGTCGAAGAAGACCAGAGAGCCCGCGACCATGAGCGTCGACGACGTGATGATCGTGTACTTGAGCTGGGGCAGGGTGATGCTGAAGAACATCCGGACCCGGCCGGCGCCGTCGAGCTCGGCGGCCTCGTACATCGAGCGCGGGATCTGGCGCACGCCACCCTGGTAGATCAGCGAGTGGAACGGGATGAACTGCCACGACACCACGAAGATCACGACGCTGAAGGCGAGGACGGGCTTGCCGAGCCAGTCCTGCACGAGGATCGGGATCCCCAGTCCGGCGCCGAGCCCGAAGTTCGGGTCGAGCAGCGCCTTGAACGTGATCGCGATGGCGGCGGAGCTGAGCAGCAGCGGGACGAAGTACACCACCGAGAGCACCGCGCGATAGCGCTGGAAGCCGGCCAGGAACGTGCCGAGCAGGATGCTCGCCGGCGTCTGCACCGCCCACGACAGGGCGGTGACCAGGAACGTCACCCACAACGCGTGCGGCAGCCCGGGATCGGTGAGCACGGCGCGCCAGCTGTCGAAGCCGGACATGCGGATCTCGCCGAGCCCGTCCCAGGTCGTGAAGCTGAGCCAGAACACCCCGATGAGCGGAATCACGCCGAAGGCGACGAAGAACAGCAGTGCCGGCAGGGCCAGCCAGGCCAGGCCGCGTCCCTGACCGCCCGGCGTGGCGGTCAGGGACGCGTTCCCCCCGGCGGGGGTCGGGGTGACAGTCACTTGCCGATGACCTCGTTGAGGTTGCTGGCGAACTGCTGCGGCGTGACCGACATCTGGAACAGCTTGGCGATGTTGTCCAGCAGGACCTCGGCCGCGGTCGGGCTGAGCGCCTGGTCCCAGGACTGCTGGAAGGACTTGGCGTTGCTGGCGGTGTCGTAGACGAACTTCTGCCACGGCGCGTCCGCACCGGAGCCGAACTGGGCGTCGACGCCCTTGACGATCGGCACCTGGGTGATGCCGACCCAGTCCTTGGACTGCGCGTCGGAGTTCATCTCCGTGAGGAAGAACTTCTTGGCGATCTCCTTCTCCTCGGCCGTCGCCTTGGAGGAGATCGACATGTACTGAGCCGGGTTGCCCACGGTGTTGCTGGCGTCGCCCTTGCCGCCCGACACCGGCGGGAAGTTCATGTAGCCGAGGTTGCCGCCGGTGACGAAGTCGCCGCCGTCCGCCTTCATCGACCCGTACGTCCAGCCGCCGTGCAGCATCATCGCGGCCCTGCCGGTGTAGAGCAGCGCCTGGTCGGCGTTGGAGTCGGCGGTGATCGACGAGAAGCCCTTGACGAAGCCGTTCGCCTTGATCAGCTCCTGCATCTTGGTCAGGCCGTCGATGGCGGCCGGGTTGTTCCAGGCGTCCTTCTCGCCGTCGTAGATGGCCTGGAAGACCTCGGGGCCGCCGATGCGGTCGAAGAGGAACTCCAGCCACATCATGTTCGTCCAGCGCGACTGCCCGCCGAGCGAGAACGGCGCGATGCCGGCGCCGTTGAACTTCTTGACGAGGTCCATGATGTCGCCCCACTCCTGCGGGGGCTGCGCGCCGACCTTCTCGAAGGCCCTCTTGTCGTAATACAGAACGATCGGCGTCACGGACTCGACCGGCACCGCGTAGATCTTGCCGTCGACCGTGGCCGCGCCGAAGGAGGACGGGAACAGCCGGTCCTTGTAGGCCGCGTTCTGGTCGAACCACGAGGTGAGGTCGTCGACCTGGCCGGCCTGCACGTAGCTGCGCAGGCCGCCGCCGCCCCAGCCCCAGATGATGGTGGGGGCCTCACCCGCGCCGATGGCGGTCTTGATCTTGGTCTTGAAGGCGTCGTTCTGGAAGGTCGTCGTCGTGAGCCCGCCGCTCGGGTTGGCCTTGTTGAAACGCTCTACCGCGCGCGTGCGCACGCCTTCGTTGGGCTGACCCGTGAGGTACCAGTAGGTCGCCTTGCCCCCTGCGCCGCCACCCGTGCCGGTGGTGCCGGTGCCCCCACCGGCGCCCGTTTGGGTGGGTCCGGAGCTGCCACAGGCCGCCAGGGCGGCCCCCAGGGGAAGGCCCATGGAGAGGCTAAGGAAGGTACGGCGAGAGGTTGTCCTGGGCTCCACGCTGATCTCCGTAACTGAACGCCGGGGGGTTGGCCGCGCGGCTCCTGAATCGTCGGATGGGGTGGGCGGCCGGCCGGGGGAGCCGACGCCTGCGCTTCTCCTTCAGAGTGAGCTTGTCGAAACATTTGCGACATGCCGCGTGGTCCGCCAATCTAAGTTTCGGGTCTGTACCTGTCAAGACCCACCGGACCTGGCGCTCTCCCTGTTCACAAAGGGCCTGTGTAAAGTACTCTGGCGCGGCGTTCAACTGGTCATCTGGTGCCGAGGAGGTCTCGCTCACAGGTCACTCACAACGCCGAAACATTTCGAAAACATCACGGTGGACATCGCCTTGAAGGAGCAGCAGATGACGGCTGTAGATCGGACGCCCGCGGTGGACGGTGTGCTGCGTCCGTGGCAGGACCCGACCATTTCCGTGGCCGACCGGGTCGATGCCCTCCTTCAGGAGATGACCCTGGAGGAGAAGGTCGGCCAGCTCGGCAGCCGGTGGATCGGCAACGACATGCGGCACGAGCCGGTGGACGACGACGCCGAGACGTTGAACGTCGCGCCGATGCAGGACGTGTTCGCGGCCTCGGGGACGGTTCCCTTCGACGAGGCGATCCGCCACGGGCTTGGTCACATCACCCGGGTGCACGGCAGCGCCCCGGTGACGGCGCAGGAGGGCGCGGCCGAGGTGGTCCGGCTGCAGCACGCCGTCGTCGAGCGGTCCAGGCTCGGCATCCCGGCCATCGTGCACGAGGAGTGCCTGACCGGGTTCACGACGTACGGGGCGACCGTCTATCCCGCGGCCATCGCGTGGGCGGCGACGTTCGACCCCGGCCTGGTGGAGCGGATGGCCACCGCGATCGGGCGGGACATGGCGGCCGTGGGCGTGCACCAGGGCCTGTCGCCGGTCCTGGACGTGGTGCGCGACTACCGGTGGGGGCGGGTCGAGGAGACGATGGGCGAGGACCCGTACCTCGTCTCGATGCTCGCCGCCGCCTACGTGCGCGGGCTGGAGAACGCCGGGGTCATCGCCACGCTGAAGCACTTCGCCGGATACTCGGCCTCGCGGGCGGCCCGCAACCACGGCCCCGTTCCCATGGGGCGGCGCGAGCTGATGGACATGATCCTGCCGCCCTTCGAGACGGCCATCGCGCTCGGCGGCGCGCGCTCGGTGATGAACTCCTACTCCGACGTCGACGGCGTGCCGGCCGGGGCGGACCCCTGGCTGCTGACCGAGGTGCTGCGTGAGGAGTGGGGCTTCACCGGGACCGTCGTGTCGGACTACTGGGCGGTCCCGTTCCTGGCGACCATGCACAAGGTCGCCGCCGACACCGAAGAAGCCGGCGTGCGGGCGCTGAGCGCCGGCATCGACGTCGAGCTGCCCGACACGCTCGGCTTCGGGCAGCACCTGGCCGAGCGGGTGCGCAGCGGGGAGATCCCCGAGTCGCTGATCGACCGGGCGGCACGCCGCCTGCTCACCCAGAAGGTCCAGCTCGGCCTGCTCGACCCCGACTGGACGCCGGAGAGGTCCGTGGCCGGGGCCGCCGCCGTGGACCTCGACTCACCGGGCAACCGGGCGCTGGCGCGTGAGCTGGCCGAGCGGTCGATCGTGCTGCTCGACGCCGGTGACGCGCTGCCGCTCCGTCCCGGGCTCCGGCGGGTCGCGGTCATCGGGCCGTGCGCCGACGAACCGCGGACGTTCATGGGCTGCTACTCCTACCCCAACCACGTGCTCACCCGCCACCCCGGCCTCGGGCTCGGCGTCGAGGCGCCCAGCCTCCTCGACGCGCTGCGCGCCGAGCTGCCGGACGCGGAGATCGTCCACGAGCGGGGCTGCGACGTGCGGGGCGAGGACCGCTCAGGGTTCGCCGCCGCGGCGGCCGCGGTCCGCGGGGCGGACCTGTGCGTGGTGGCCGTGGGCGACCTCGCCGGGATGTTCGGCCACGGGACGTCCGGGGAGGGCTGCGACGCCGACGACCTGCGGCTGCCCGGGGTGCAGGAGGACCTGCTGACCGAGCTGGCCGCCACCGGCACGCCGGTCGTCGTGGTCGTCGTGTCCGGCCGCCCCTACGCGCTGGGCGAGGCGCACGAGCTCGCCGCCGGGCTGGTGCAGGCGTTCATGCCGGGCGAAGAGGGCGGCGCCGCCATCGCCGGCGTGTTGTCCGGCCGGATCCAGCCCTCCGGCAAGCTGCCCGTGCAGATCCCGCGCGGGCACGGCGGCCAGCCGGGCACCTACCTGCAGCCGCCGCTGGGCGCCGACAGCCAGGGCATCAGCAACCTCGACCCGACGCCGCTGTTCCCGTTCGGCCACGGGGCCTCCTACACCACGTTCGAGGTCGACGACCTGCGGATCAGCGACGCCGAGGTGCCGACGGACGGCGAGTTCACGGTGAGCGTACGGGTGCGCAACACCGGCGAGCGGGCCGGCGACGAGGTCGTCCAGCTTTACCTGCACGACGTCGTCGCCCAGGTGACCCGGCCGGTCCGGCAGCTGACCGGTTTCGCGCGGGTCCCGCTGGAGCCTGGAGCCGAAACCCGCGTGAGCTTCCGCGTGCACGCCGACCGGACGGCCTTCACCGGACGCGACCTGAGGCGCATCGTAGAGCCGGGGGACGTCGAGGTGTTCGTCGGCAGGTCGGCGGCCGACCTGCCGTGCCGGGGCGTCGTGCGCCTGACGGGTGCGACGCGGATCGTCGGCCACGACCGGCGCCTTGTCACCCCCGTAGCGGTCGATGAGTAGGAGGGAATTGATGGCGGCCAGTCCCAGACGCGCCACGCTGGCCACCGTCGCGGCCTCGGCCGGCGTGTCGGTGGCGACCGTGTCCAAGGTTCTCAACGGCCGCAGCGACGTGGCGCCGGCGACCCGGACCCTGGTGGAGTCGCTGCTGCGGGAGCACGACTATGTCGCGCTGTCGCCGCGCCGAGGCGAGACCGCCGTGACGGACACCGTCGAGGTGCAGTTCGACGACGACTTCAACGCCTACTCCACGGAGATCATCCAGGGCGTGGTCTCGGCCGGGGCCGAGCTCGGCGTCGGGGTCGTCGTCAGCGTCAGGAAGAAGATCGACCACCCGGCCGCGTGGGCCCGCCACCTGGCCGACGCCGGGCGCCGGGCGCTGATTTCCGTCACGTGCCACGAGCTGACCACGCGGCAGCTGACCGCTCTGTCCCGCGTTCAGCTGCCGCTGGTCATGATCGACCCGCTCAATCTGCCGGATACCAGCGCGACCAGCGTCGGCTCGACCAACTTCGCCGGTGGGGTTGCCGCGACCCAGCACCTGCTCTCCCTCGGGCACCGGCGCATCGCCTACTTCGGCGGCCCCACCACCGCGGCCTGCAACCAGGCGCGGCTGCACGGCTACCGGGCCGCCATGGAGGCCGAAGGGGCGCCCGTGCTGCCCGGCTTCACGCGGTTCGGGCAGTTTCGCTACCAGGTCGGACTGGAGCACGGCGCGGCCGTGCTCGGCCTGCCTGAGCCGCCGACGGCGATCTTCGCCGGCTGCGACGAGATGGCGCTCGGTGTCATGGAGGCCGCCAGGGCGCGGGGCCTGCGCATCCCTGAGGACCTCAGCATCGTGGGCTTCGACGACACCCAGATCGCCCGGATGGCCTCGCCGCCGCTGACCACCGTACGCCAGCCGCTGCGGGAGATGGGCGGCGTCGCCCTGCGCACCGCGCTGCGCCTGGCGGCCGGGGAGCGGGTCGACTCCCACCACGTCGAGCTGGCCACCGAGCTGATCGTCCGCGGCTCCACGGCGGACGTGACCTGCTCAGAGCATGCCTGAGAGGCCTCCGGCCGGGTAAGACGTCCTTGATCGGGGGTGGGACGTCATGCGGGGCGAGGAGGGGGCGCAGACCGGCCCGCTACGAGACCGGGACGCGGGACCGCCGGACGGTCCGTCAGAGGACCGTGCCGGAGGGCCGCCGTGCGGCACGCCGGGTGTGGATGAGGAGATGCTCGGCGGGTTGCTGCGTGCCAACCACCTGGCCTCGCTGGAGGACCTGCCCGCCCTGGTCGCCGAGTTCGCCGGCCGGGCCGGGCTCGCGCACGCCATGCTCTACGTGGCCGACCTGCAGCAGCAGTTCCTCGTGCCGCTGCCGGGCCAGCGCGACGAGGCCGGCAACCCGCTGGAGCGCATCCCCATCGACACCACCGTCGCCGGCAAGGCCTTCCGCGGCGTGGAGCCGGTCCAGGCCCGCACCGCCACCGCCGCGGCCGAGACCGGCGAGCCCTTCGACGACGGGCCCCGGCGGTTGTGGATGCCGCTGCTGGACGGCACGGACCGGATCGGCGTGCTCGGCGTGATCGTCCCCCACGCCGGCGAGGCCGTCCTGGTGGGGGTGAGCCGGCTGGCCGCCCTCGTCGCCCTGCTGATCGAGAGCAAGCGCCCCTTCAGCGACGTGTACGCCCAGCTCGTGCGGACCAGGCCGATGGCCCTGTCCGCCGAGGTCTTGTGGAACCTGATGCCCGGCGCGACGTTCGCCAACGACCGGGTCGTGGTCAGCGCCGCGCTGGAGCCGGCGTACGAGGTGGGCGGCGACGCCTACGATTTCGCGCTCAACGGCGACGTGCTACGGCTGGCGATCTTCGACGCGATGGGACACGACACCTCGGCCGGACTCACCGCCACCATCGCCATGGGCTCCTTCCGCAAACACCGCCGTGAGGGGGCCGACGTCCTGGCCGCGGGTGAGGCCATCGACGAGGCGATCGCCGACCACTTCATCGCCACCCGGTTCGCCACCGGCATCCTGGCCGACCTGGACACCCGTACCGGGCGGTTGACCTGGGCCAACCGAGGCCATCCCCCGCCGGTGGTGCTGCGCCGCGGCCAGCCGGTCGCCACGCTGGACGGTGTGTTCGGCACGCCGATGGGGCTCAGCCTCGGGCTGCCCACGGAGCTCGGCCGTTACCAGCTGGAGCCGGGGGACCGGCTGCTGCTCTACACCGACGGCGTGATCGAGGCCCAGGATCCGCAGGGCGAGCTGTTCGGGCTGGAACGTTTCATCGACTTCGTCATCAGGCGAGAGGCCGACGGCGTGCCGGCTCCCGAGACGCTGCGCCGGTTGATCAACACCATCCTCGACCACCAGCACGGCTGGCTCCAGGACGACGCCACGGTGCTCCTGGTGGAGTGGCGCCCCGGAACGGCGACGCGCGATGGAGTCCGTGACTACTTGAAGAGTGCCTGATCGCGGCACCGCACAAGAGCGGCGACCCGCCACGCCAATCGCCTACAACCAGTGGAGTACGCCGGATGCGGTGCTCGCGCTCCTCCAGGCGCACCCTGAAATGCGCCCCGTGCCCGATGCCGCGAGCCTTGGAGTGAGAGAGCGTGGACTCCTCAGGCAGAAGGGGGGCGATGATGATGTATCCGGATCTTCAGGGCAAGGTGGCGCTGGTCACCGGCGGTTCAGGCGGCATCGGCCGGGAGACCGCCAAGGTCTTTGCCGAGCAGGGCATGCGGGTCGCCGTCAACGGGCGTGATCCCGCCGCCATCGACTCCGCCGTCAAACACGTCGGTGACGCGGCCATCGGTGTGGCCGCAGACGGCACCGACTTCGCGGCCGTGGAAGCGATGCGCGAGGAGGTGGAGCGGCGGCTCGGCCGCGTCGACGTGCTGGCGATCTTCGCCGGTGGCGGCACTGGCATGCCGCGACCCATCGATCAGATGAGCGAGGATGACTGGCACGCCACCGTGCATGCCAACCTGACCTCGACGTTCCTGGTGCTGAAGAGTTTTCTGCCGGGGATGCGCGAGCGCGCGAGCGGCTCCATCATCACGATGTCGTCGCTGGCCGCCCTCACCCCGACCGGCGCCTCGGCGGCCTACACAGTGGCCAAGGCCGGTGTCGTCGCGCTGACCAGGCAGTTGGCGCACGAGCTGGGGCCCGTGGGGATCCGGGTCAACGGCGTCTCCCCCTCGACGATCATGACGGAGCGGCTGGAGGGCCGGATGCCGCCGGAGTTCAAGGAGCGCATGCTGGCCGAGCATCCGCTCGGACGGCTCGGCACGCCGCTCGACGTGGCCAACGTGACGGCCTTCCTCGCCTCTGACGCCTCCTCGTGGATCACGGGGCTTACGATCGACGTGGCGGGCGGCAAATGGATGCCGTGAGCCCCCGGCACCGAGGTTGGCGAGGGTCTTCCCGGCGGCCGATGCCCCTGCGCGAGTTCGCTCAGGGATCCCGATAGTACGCAGCCGGACGAAGCCGGCGACCGAACCGATAAGGATCATCGCCGGTCAGTGCTCGCGATCACATCACGGATGAACGAACCCACCAGGCGAGGCAGCCCACGCGGATCGGCCACCAAATCCTCGACAGCATCGAATCTGTCACCGGACGATGGCACACTGTGACGGTGACCAAGCCCAGGTACTTCAACACCACCGGACCGTGCCACCCCCGGGTCCACTACGTGTTGCCGTCGCAGCCCCGGCTGCCGGAGGCTCGCCGGTTGATCGACCTGGATCGCTTCTTCGTGATCCACGCGCCACGTCAGTCGGGCAAGACGACCTTGCTCCATTCACTGGAGCATGAGCTCACCCAAGAAGGCGCCGCCGTGGCGGTGACGATCTCCTGCGAGGCGGCCTCTGTGGCGGGCGACGACTACGCGGCCGCGGAGTTGATCCTGCTGAACGAGCTCCGGTGGTCCACCGTCTCGGTGCCCGACCCCTGGCCTGAGGCCCCACCGGGTGGACGGCTGGGCGCCGCTCTTCAGGCGTGGGCAGCTCAGTGCGAGCTCCCGCTCGTGCTGCTCATCGACGAGATCGACGCGCTGAGCGGGGACAGCCTGAAAGCGGTCCTGCGGCAACTACGCACCGGCCACAACAATCGATCCAGAGGCGTTCCGTTCGCCAACTCCGTGGTGTTGTGCGGGCTGCGGGACGTGCGCGAATACAAGATCGCCTCAGGCGGCGACCCCACCCGGCTCGGCGCGATCAGCCCCTTCAACATCTCGGTCAAGTCGCTTCGCCTGGGCGACTTCACTCGGGAGGACATCGAGGAGCTGTACGGCCAGCACACCGCCGCGACGGGACAGGAGTTCACCAAGGAAGCCCTCGCTGCGGCCTGGGATTACACCCGCGGACAACCCTGGCTGGTCAACGCCCTGGGTTGGGAGATCACCTTTGAGATGCGGGTCCCTCCAGAGGAGCCGATCACCGCCGAGCACATGGAGCAGGCCAAGGAACGACTCATTCGCGCCCGCGCCACCCACCTGGATTCGCTCGTCGCCAAGCTGCACGAACCCCGGGTCAAGCGCGTGATCGAACCTGTGCTCGCCGGCATGCCGGTCGACCTCGATGAAACCTTCGAGGACGACTTCTCCTACGTGCGTGATCTCGGCCTGGCGGCCCGGGGGCACGTGCTCGAAATCGCCAACCCCATCTACCGCGAGGTCATCCTGCGCGTGCTGGGTAGCGGCGCGGAAGCCATCATCCGGGAGGATCCGCGGTCTTTCGTCCTCCCTGACGGCCGTCTGGACCTGCTCAAGCTGTTGCGTGAGTTCACCGCCTTCTGGAAGCAACACGGCGAGACGATGGTCCGTGGCGCCAACTACCACGAGGCCGCATGCCAGATCATCCTCATGGCCTACCTGCACCGGATCGTCAACGGCGGCTTCCTCGACAGGGAATACGCGGCGGGCAGCGGGCGGCTGGACGTCTACCTGCGCTGGCCGTACGGCGGGCGGCAGGTGCAGCGGGAGGCCATGGAGCTCAAGGTGTGGCGGCCTGGCCAGCGGGATCCAGCGGAAGAGGGGCTCGCGCAGCTCGACCGCTATCTGGACCGGCTCGATCTCGACAACGGCTACCTGGTGATCTTCGATCGCCGTCCTGAAGCGTTGCCGATGGAGGAGCGCGTGCAGTTCGATCAGGACCACACCGCGGCGGGGCGGCAGGTCACCGTTCTGCGAGCGTGAGGGTGTCAGTCCCGGTTTGTCTGGAGCTACGGCGCGAGGAGATCCGATCCAGGATGATGGAGTCCATGCGCAAGCTCGGCTCCAACCTCGCCCGCGTCGCCCTGCTCACCGGTCTCTGCGCCGAGCAGGTCAACGCGGTCGGCGGTGTCCGGGAGGACTGATCAACGCGCCGCCGATGGTAGCCGGGAGCCGAGCCTCGCATTGCTAGCTGGGCCCATTGCTGTAGGCGGCCGCCTGAATGCTGAAGAGCTGGGCGTACGGGCCGTTCGCCGCCATGAGCTCCTCGTGGGAGCCCTGTTCGGCGATGGTGCCGTCGGCGACCACGATGATGTGGTCGGCCATGCGCACGGTGGAGAAGCGGTGGGAGACCAGGACAGTGATCCCGTCGCCGGCGGTCCGGGTCGTCGCGGTGAAGCGCTCGTAGAGGTCATGCTCGCTGGCCGGGTCGAGGGCGGCGGTGGGCTCGTCGAGGATCAGCACCTCGGGCTTGTCCCGCATGAGCGCGCGGGCCAGGGCCAGGCGCTGCCACTGCCCCTGCGACAGCTCCACACCGTCGAAGAGGGGCCCCAGCTGGGTGTCCACGCCGTTCGGGAGCCGCTCCACGAAGTCGGCTCCTGCCGCGTGCAGCGCCTCCCCGACCTCGTCCATCCGGGACAGGTGGCCGATGCCGACCGCGTGCCGGACCGGGAGCTGGAACTTGACGAAGTCCTGGAATGCGGCGGAGGTCCGCTGCCGCCAGGCGGCCAGATCGGTCGCGGCGAGGTCCTGGCCGTCCACCCTGACCGTGCCGGACACCGGCTGGTACATGCCGGTGAGGAGCTTGACCAGGGTCGTCTTGCCCGCGCCGTTCACGCCGACCAGGGCGACGACGCTGCCCCGGCGCAGGTGGAAGCTGACGTCACGGAGAACCGGGTCTTTGGAGCCGGGATAGGCGAAGCTCACGTGGTCGAAGGTGATGCCGCCGCTCGTGGGTTCCCTGTCGCCTGTCGGGCCGTGCGCGGCGGCGTAGTCGTGGAGCCACGCGTAGTGCTCGGTGACCTGCCCGGTCTGGATGATGCGGCCGATCTGCTCGACCGCCTCCTGGATCTGCCCGCGCAGCCGGGCACCCAGGACCAGGACCAGGACCGCGTCACCGAGCGTGGCCAGGCCGCGGGCGGCGAGATCCGCGGTGATGGCCAGGACGAGGAGATATCCGGCGCCGAAAATAAGCCAGCCCAGGGTGTTCCAGCCGCTCGCGCCCAGCCGCGCCCGGGAGATCAGGGTGGCGTGCCGGTCCCAGGCACGGGCGGCCTCCTCGTCGATCGCCGCCGCCGCGCCGCTGACCCGCAGCTCCTTCGCCGTGCTCGCCTCGGTGCACATGCGGTGCAACATCTCCTCCAGGCGGCTGTGCCGGGCGGCCTCCTTCTCCGCCTCCCGCAAACGGCGCAGCGTCCGGGAGTTGATCCACAGCGGCACCAGGGCCAGCGGGGCGAGCAGCGCCAGCCAGGGATCGACCGCAACGAGCAGCCACACCGACAGGGCGATGCTGATCACCCCGGCCACCGCCGCCGACAGGCCCAGTGCCAGCTGCGCCAGGGTCCGGGAGCCGCGGCGGAGCAGGAAGATGCGGTCCAGGTGCTCGGGATGCTCCAGGTGCGCCACGCCGGGCAGGCCCGCGACCAGGCCGAGGATCTCGTCGTTGACCAGGATGTCGACGCGGAGGACCAGCTCGAGCATGAGATTGTGCAGGACCGTACGGCCTGCGGTGGACGCGGTGTAGGCCGCCGCACCCAGAACGCCCGCCGCCAGCAGGCCGCCGACGGTGCCCAGGCCCGCCGCGTCGACCAGCCAGCGCTGACTCAGCGCGAGAAGGGCGACGGCCGCCGACTGGGCTGCCACGAGCACGGCGACCAGCAAGGTGATCCGTGGACTTGCCTGCCAGGTGAGCCGGAGGGTACGCCGGAGGACCTTCATCCACTCTCCACGAATCGGGCGGCCTGGAGCTCGAACATACGGGCGTAGTGACCGCCCGCCGCCATCAGGGAGTCGTGGTCGCCCTCCTCGAGAATCGTGCCGCCACGCATGACGACGATCCGGCTTGCGTGCCGTACCGTCGACAGCCGGTGCGAGATCAGCACGATGGTGGCGCCCTCCACCCCGGAGACGACGTCGCGATTGAAGTCGGCCTCCGCGCGGACGTCCAGGTGCGCGGTGGGCTCGTCCAGGACGATCAGGTCGCGGCCGTGGCTCGCGGCGAAGAAGATGCGGGCCAGCGCCAGGCGCTGCCACTGGCCCCCGGACAGATCCACGCCGTCGTGCACCTCGCGGCTGACCACGGTCTCGATCCCGTGCGGCAGGTGGCCGCCGTCCCATCCCGCCCTGTGCAGGGCCCGCTCGATGCCCGCACGGTCGTCGCGATGCTCGGGTGCGCCCATGGCGACGTTGTCGGCCACGGACAGCGGATAGCGGTTGAAGTCCTGGAACATCACGGCCATCCGGCTCGGGTCGGAGACGACGTGGCCCGCGCCAGGCTCGTACAGCCCGGCCATCAGTTTGATCATCGTGGTCTTGCCGGCGCCGTTGTCGCCGACGATGGCCAGGACCTCGCCGGGCTCGATCCGCAGGTTCAGGCCGTCGAGGACGGTGCCGGAGTCCGGATAGCCGAAGGACACGTTCTCGAACCGGACTCCCGCCCCGGGCTTCGGCCTGACGAGCTGCGCGGGTGCGCGGGCGGCGAGGGAGTCCATCGCCCGTACGGCGCCGAGACCCGTCTCGATCTCGTACTCCTCCATCCCCATCGCCGTCATGCCGAGCACCACGAAAGAGGCCACCAGGCAGGTGACCAGCTCGCCCCGGGTCAGGGCGCCCTGCTGGACGGCGAGGCCGAGCAGGAGGAAGGCCAGCAGGACCGCGCCGAACGACAGCAGGAAGGCCAGCCGCTGATGCAGGAGGATCTCCCGGCGGGTCTGCCAGATCACCGACGCCAGGTGCCGGGCCTGGGCGGTACGCTGCCGCACCGCCCAGCCCGCCAGGCCGAAGACGCGGATCTCCTTGCCCGCCGTGCCGCCCGCACTCACCTCCGACCAGTAGTCGGTCTGCCTCCAGGGCCGCGCCTGGATGTACACCAGCTTGTGGAGGCGGAGCTGCTGGCGCCGGACGATGGAACGGACGGTCAGCGCCGCGGCCAGCAACGCGAACGCCGTGACGGGCGAATGGACGGCCACCACGCCGGCCGCGAGGAACGCCCCGGTCATCCTGGACATGAGCACGACCTGCGCCACCGCGGCGGAGCCCGCTGAGAGGTGCTGCCACCCGCCCAGGTTCGACGCGCGGGACAGATCGTCGGCGTAGGCGGGGTCTTCCAGATGGGCGATCCCGTGGGGAGCGCTCGCCATGCCGCGGAGCCTGCGGCGTATCTCGCCGTCCACCCGCGTGGCCGCCACCTGCCGGAACGCCTCCTGGGCCGCGACCGCGAGCCCTTCCGGGATGAGGAGGACGGCCAACGCCGCCAGGGCCGCTCGCGCATCGCCCTCGGCCATCCGCGTGATCAGCCGGCCGCTGGCCAGCGCGAGAAGCGTCGGCAGCGCGGCCAGGCACACGCTGATCGCGCCGAGGACGACGGCATGCGACGCGGTCAGCAGCTGGAGCAGCCGTAATCGCTCCCGAACGAATTGGGCCAATGCCCCCACCCTGCGCTCCTTCCGACCGCGTGAAAGGTAAGGGCTTTCCTGCCGCTGTGGCAAGTGAGTTTCGAGCGCCGTTCACCCCGCTGGAGGACTCGGCCCGGGTGGCATTCCCGGACTCCCGCGTCTCGGCGCGACGGCGGGCGGTGACCGGGCCCGAAGCCTCCAGAGGACTCCTCAGGTTCCACCTGCGGGACGGGCATCACCTCCGGTTTCGCGCTCTGCGGCACATGCAGCTCCGGGACCGTTGACCGATCGGCCGGGGCTTTATGGGTGAGGACCGCATATGTCCCGCATGTTTCGCGACGATAGATCTGACTTTTAATTCTTGTCAACAGAAGTCCGCTGATATCCGAAGTAAGGTAGTGCGCATGCCAAGTGGAGCACAGGGTCAGGTTCCGGGGGCGGGCGCGCTGCTGGCCATCCTCAGGGACGGGCAGGCCCGTACCCGCGGGGAGCTCGCCCAGCTCACCGGTCTGTCCAGGTCCACGGTGTCGCAGCGGCTGGACGGGCTGATGGACCACCGCTGGGTGGTGGCCGGCGAGGGCTCGATCTCCTCAGGGGGCCGGCCCGCCACGATGTTCGCCTTCAACGGGGGAGCGCGGGTCGTGCTGGCGGCCGATCTCGGCGCCACGCATGCCCGCCTGGCCGTGCTCGACCTCGGCATGACCGTGCTCGCGGAGCGGGCCGTGGAACTGCCCGTCGACCAGGGTCCCGAGCGCACACTCGGCTGCGTCGTGGACGCCTTCCACGAGCTGCTCGCCGCGACGGGCCGCGAGCCGGTGCAGGTGTGCGGGGTGGGCGTCGGCCTGCCGGGGCCGGTCGAGCACGCCTCGGGACGGCCGGCGAACCCGCCGATCATGCCAGGCTGGGACGGCTTCGCCGTGCCGGAGTGGCTCGGCGCGCGGCTGGGCGCTCCCGTCCTGGTCGACAATGACGTGAACATCATGGCGCTCGGCGAGCACTGGGCCGCGCGGCCGGAGGCCGATCACTTGATCTTCATCAAGATGGGCACCGGCATCGGCTGCGGCATCATCTCCGGCCGCCGGCTGCACCGGGGCGCGCAGGGTGCGGCGGGAGACGTCGGCCACGTACGCGTGCCGGCCTCGGACGCGCCGTGCCGGTGCGGCAACACCGGCTGCCTGGAAGCGGTGGCCGGCGGCGCGTCGATGGCGGCGGCGCTGCGTGCCGCCGGAGTCGAGGCGCGGGGCAGCAGGGACGTGGTGGCGCTCATGCGGGCCGGCGACCTCAGGGCCACCCGGCTGGTCAGGCAGGCGGGCCGCGAGGTCGGCACCGTCATGGCATCGATCGTGAACTTCTTCAACCCGTCGATCATCGTGATCGGCGGCGACCTCGCGGAGGCGGGGGAGCAGGTGCTCGCGGGCGTGCGGGAGACGATCTACAGCCGGTCGCTGCCCCTGGCCACACAGCATCTCGGCATCAGGGTGAGCGAGCTGGGTGACCGGGCGGGCGTGATCGGCGCCGCCGTCATGGTGGTCGAGCATGTGCTCTCGCCCGACACGATCGACCGAATCGTCACCAAATGACCGCCATTGACCGCGTCACGCGGGCGTAGTACCAATGAGATCGTTCCTGGCTCACGCGGCGGTGGCATGCCGGCGAGGGCCGGGCACGGATCCGCAGTGACGTGGTCGGCGCACGCGTCCTTCAAGGAAGGGAAACCCCGCGTGAGCCACCTCCATGAGCACGAAGAGGCGCTCGGTCGCCGCTTAGGACTCAACCGCCGCCAGTTGTTCGCGGCCACCACCGGCGTCGCCGCCGCGGCCGCCATCCCGCTGGCCCAGCCCGCGCAGGCCGCCACCCGGCAGCCGCTGATCCCGCCGGGCAAACGCGGCATCATCCTCTACACCGTCCGCGACGCGATCTCCCGCGACCCGGCCTCCACGCCCCTGCCGTCCGGCTTCCGCCGGGTGCTGGAGACGCTCGCCGACATCGGCTACAAGCAGGTCGAGTTCGCCGGCTACCGCCAGCACGCCGGCTCGGAAGGCGGCGCGAACCTGGAGAGCGTCGCGGGCGCCCAGCTGCTGCGTGCCTGGCTCGACGACAACGGGCTCGAGGCCGAGGGCAACCACGGGTTCATCCCCGGTTCGTGGCCGCTGAGCACCGCCGACCTCGACCGGTTCAAGCAGGTCCTGGAGATCGCCAACATCCTCGGCCTGGGGCACGTGGGCACCGGCGCCGATCCCACGAACAGCCCGTACAAGAGCGACTGGGACGTCGCGGCGGAGAAGTGGAACGAGCTGGGCCGGATCGCGGGCGAGGCCGGGATCAAGCTCTACACCCACAACCACGACGCGGCGTACGCGTTCCTGCTGGACAGCGGCCCGCTCGACGCGCAGGGACGGCCCACCCGGTCCTCCGGGGTGCGCAAGCTGGAGTACTTCTTCGGGATCAGCGACCCCAGGTTCGTGCACTTCGAGATGGACATCTTCTGGGCGCACGTCGCCCAGTACAAACACCGCACCTTCACCGCGCCCGACGGCTCGACGCAGACGAGCATCTTCGACCCGCTGGCCACCGTGCGCGCACGGGAGCTGCGGTTCCCGCTGTTCCACGCCAAGGACGGCACGTCCAACCCGGCCGTGCCCAACGGGTACGACATGGTGCCGTTCGGCACCGGCGACATCGACTACCGCCGCTTCTTCGCCCGGCTGCGGCACATGGGCTTCCACAACCCGATGTACGAGCAGGACAACGCACCCGGGGCCGACCCGGCCCAATCCCTGCGGTACGCGGAGCTGAGCTACGCCAACATGGCCGAGTTGCGCGCCTGAACACAGCCGGACCGCTACGTGATCCCCTGCCGTTGCAGCGGCAGGCGCAGCGGTCCGGGTCTCGACACTCCTCCGTCCAAGGAGCAGCATCATCATGCACCTTACCCGAGCGCTGGCGGCCGCCCTGGTGGCCGCCGCGACCCTCGCGTTACCCGCCGCGCCCGCGCGTGCGCAGGACCCGGCCACCGAGTGGTCGAGCTACGAGAAGATCACCCTCACCAAGAACGTGGGCGAGCCCATCGACCTCGCGGTCCTGCCGGACCGGCGGGTCCTGCACACTGCCCGCAACGGCGACATCCGCCTGACCGACCCCGCCACGGGCGTCACGAAGATCATCAACACCATCCCGGTCTACGGCAACTCCGAGGACGGGCTCCAGACGATCGCGATCGACCCGGACTTCGCCGCCAACAAGTGGGTGTACGTCTACTACGCGCCCAAGACCATGACCGCGCCGTACCCGGAGACGACCCCGACCGGCTCGGCCCCCAACTCGCTGCCCGCCGGCGCCGACGACACGTACTGGAACCAGTGGAAGGGCTACAACCAGCTGTCCCGCTTCAAGTGGACGGGCAACGCGCTGGACCTGTCCACCGAGCAGGTCATCATCAAGGTCGAGACGCAGCGCGGGCAGTGCTGCCACGTCGCCGGCGACCTCGACTGGGACGCCGACGGCAACCTCTATCTCGCCACCGGCGACAACACGCCGGCCGGCACGCCCGGCGCCAACGGGTACGCGCCCAACAACGACGCGCCCGGCATGAACCCCGGCTTCGACGCGCGGCGCGGCGCGGGCAACACCAACGACCTGCGCGGCAAGATCCTGCGGTTCAAGGTGGCCGGCGACGGCACGTACACGATCCCGGGGGGCAACCTGTTCCCGCCGGGGACGGACAAGACCCGGCCGGAGATCTTCGTCATGGGGGTACGGAACCCGTTCCGCATCGACGTCGACCCGGCGACCGGCACCCTGTCGTGGGCCGACTACGGGCCCGACGCCGGCGCCGGGGACCCCAACCGGGGGCCCCTGGGCTACGTGGAGTGGAACATCACACCGCTCACCAAGCCCATGAACAGCGGCTGGCCATACTGCACGGGTAACCAGTTCAACTACAACGACTGGGACTTCGCGACCGCGCAGCCGGGGCCGTGGTTCGACTGCGCGGCCGGGCCGCAGAACACCTCGCGCTGGAACACCGGCCTCACCCAGATCCCGGCCGCCGTGCCGGCCGACCTGTACTACGGCGACAACAACACCCACCAGCCCGCCGCATGGGCCGGGCTGACCGACTTCGAGCCGCAGGGCGGCCAGGGGCCGATGGGCGGCCCGATCTACCACTACGACCCGGCGAACCCGGCGGCCGGCAAGTTCCCGCAGTACTGGGACGGCAAGGCGTTCTTCGCCGAGTTCTCGCAGGACTACCTGGCGGCCTTCACCGTCACCTACCCGGACGGGCCCGTGACCGCGCTGGAGCACTTCCTGCCCAACAGCGCGCTGCGGACGGCGGTGCAGCCGATCACCGACAGCCCGATGGACATCGAGTTCGGCCCCGACGGCTCCCTGTACGTCCTGGACTACGGCGACGGGTTCTTCCGCGCCAACCCGGACGCCGGGCTCTACCGCATCGACTACACGCCCGACAACAAGACACCCCAGGCGCGGATGGCGGCCGAGCCGACGTCGAGCAGCGGCGCGCCGCTCACGGTCGCGTTCGACGCGAGCGGCTCGACCGACGCCGAGCCGGGGGCGCTGACGTACGAGTGGGACTTCGACGGCGACGGCACGTTCGACGCCACCGGGGCGACGGCCACGCACACCTACACCGAGCTGGGGCAGTACGTGGCGCGGCTGCGGGTCACCGACTCCGGCGGCCGGGCAGGGCTCACCTCGACCGAGGTCACCGTGGGCAACACCGCGCCCAAGGTGACCGTTCAGACGCCGCCGGACGGGGCGTTCTTCGACTGGGGCGACGCGGTGCCGTACAAGATCGGGGTGTCGGACGCCGAGGACGGGAACACGCCCGTGTGCGGCCGGGTGCAGTGGACGTTCGGGCTCGGCCACGACACCCACGCGCACCCGGAGACCACCGGCACCGGCTGCGCGGGCGCCTGGCCCACCCCGGCGAACGCGCCGGAACACGGCGAGACGGAGAACATCTACGGCGTCGTGGTCGTCACCTACCGCGACAACGGCAATGGCGGCATCCCCGGCGCGCTCGGCGAGGCCGCTCTGGTGCTCAACCCGAAGCAGGCGCAGGCCGAGCACGCCAAACAGAGCAGCGGCGTGACGACCACCCCGGACGACGGCGCGTCCGGCAGGGCGAAGGTCACCTCGTTCGACGCCGGCGACTGGATCGCCTACGACCCGGTCAACTTCACCGGGATCAGCGGGGTGCGGACCAGGGCCACCGGCGCCGGGACGCTCTCGCTACGCTGGGGCTCGGCCACCGCCGAGCCGTTCGCCACCGTCGAGGTGCCGGCCGGTGACAGCTGGCAGACGGTGACGACCTCGTTCGGGGCGGCTCCGTCCGGAAGCGGGCGGCTGTACGTCACCTCGACCGGCGGCGTGGCCGTGGACGTCTTCACGTTCCTCGGCGACGGCGTGGCCGACACCAGCCCGCCCACCGTCACGGCCGCGCTCAACCCCGCCCAGCCGAACGGCCAGAACGGCTGGTACACCGGCAACGTGACGCTCACCGTCACCGCCACCGACGACGGCACCGTCGCGAGCCGTCAGTACTCCCTTGACGGCGGCGCGACCTGGGCCAATGCCAACAACCCCGTGACGCTCAGCGCCGAGGGCGCCAAGGAGGTCCGCTACCGGGCCACCGACAACGGCGGCAACGTGTCCCAGGTCGGCAGCGTCACCGTCAAGATCGACAAGTCAAACCCGGTGCTGACGATGAGCGGGGTCGAGGCCAAGCCGTACGGCGACTCGGCCTCGATCACCCCGGTCCTCACGGCCACGGACGCGGTCTCGGGTGTGGACGCCGTCACCGCCAAGCTCGACGGCACCGAGGTCCCGTCCGGCACGGCGACCGAGCTGTGGACGCTGCCGCTCGGCGAGCACCAGCTCACTGGGACCGCCACGGACAAGGCGGGCCGGAGCAGGACGCAGACGGTGACGTTCTCCACCACGACGTCGTACGCCGACCTGCGGACGCTCGTGGCCCGTTTCGCCAAGAACGGCTCGGTGACCCACAAGGCCGCCGCCGAGCTGCTGAAGCAGCTCGACCTGGCCGAATGGCACGACAAGCGGGGCAGACCGGCGCCGGCGATCGACGCGCTGCAGCAGTTCATCAAGATCGCCGAGAAGCGGGACAACGTCCGGAACGCCACCGTACGCGCCGCCCTCGTCCGGGACGCCCAGGCGCTGATCGCCCGGTTGAAGGAGGTATAGCGACGCGTGGGGGAGGGCCCGTCCAGGGCCCTCTCCCGCCGTGAGACCTAGCGATCGCTCCACTTGATCTCGTACGGCTTCAGCGTCTGCTCCTTGCCGTCCACCGTCGTGGTGACCTGACCGTCCGTGGTGTTGACCAGCAGCAGCTGGTCGGGCTGGGCCAGCACCCGGACCTTCGGCTCCGAGGAGGCGAGGTCTTCGAGCTCGGCCCCCGCCGGGAACCACTTGGCGAAGTTGCTCACCAGCTCCATGGTCGGGAGCGGGGCGCCGGACTTCGGGTTCCACAGGCAGCCCCGGCAGGCGCCTTCCTTGGCCTGCGGGTTCCAGTACAGCGCGGTGGCGGCGCCGCTCTTGGCAAACTCGATCATGGAGGCGGCCTGGACGGCGAGTCGCTTGTCCTCGGGCCACGTGGTGCCGTCCTCGGGCACGAAATACCACTCCGACCACCAGATCGGCATGTCGTCGGTCTTCTTCCGCAGCCACTCGGTGACCGCGCTGAACTTGCTCAGTGCGCCGAACTCGTCAGGCAGCAGCTCGTGGGCATCGGTCGGCGAGGCGCCGTCGACGACGATGAAGTCGGCGCCCTTCTTGTTCTCGTACCAGTAGGTGAAGGCGTCGAGGACGTTCTGGTTGACCACGCCCCATTCGCCGCGCAGCTCGGAGTCGCCGCTCCCGTTGCTGTCGAACCCGAGGTACGGGCCGCCGATCTTGGCGTCGGGACGGACCGCCTTCACCGCGTCGTAGACCTTGTTGTACAGCTCCGTGTAGCCCTTGTAGTCCGCGGGCTTGGCGTGGTCCTTCCAGAAGCCCTTGAACTCGTTCCAGACCAGGAAGTAGTCGACGTCCTTGTAACGCTCGGCGACGGTCGCCGCCAGCTTGGCGAAGTCGTCGAAGTGCTGCGGGTAGGGGGCGTCCTCCAGGTGCTCCGCCCAGCCCTCCTGCGAGGTCGGTCCCTCGGGGCCGCCCTTCATCCAGTCGGGGGCGCAGCAGAGGGTGATGATCGGCGTGCCGCCGGACTGCTTCATGAAGCTCGTGCGGCTGTCGAGGTCCTCCCAGAAGTACTGCTGCCGCGTGGGCTGGGGGTTGAGCGCCCCGAAGCCCATGATGTGCTGGTTCTGCAGCATCGGCGTGCCTGCCAGCGACTGGGCCACGGTCTGCTCGAACTGTGGGGTGATGTTGTTGGCGCTGGTCCCCGTGTGCGTGAAGCCCCAGCGCGGCCAGCCGGGCTCCACGGCCGGCGGCTTCTGGACCTCGGAAGGCGACTGCGCCGGCGACTCCGGCGCCGCCGAGGTCGCGGGATCCGCGCCGGGGGAGGCGGCGGATCCACAGCTCGCTAAGACCACCGCGACCGCGGCGACGGCGATCATCCGGATCGGCCGTCCCCACATCGACTTCCCGCTATCCGAAGACACCTGTGCTCCTCATGATTCGTCTGGCTGAGAGCATCGCACGGGCGGCCGCCCGAGCGGTGATCACGGACATGATTCTCAGTGAAGCGTTACCGTCGGCCGCGGCTCAGGACCGCACCCGCAGGTCGGCGAAGAGCGCCCGATGGTCCGAGCCCGGCACGTCGTGGATCTCCACGGCGGTCGCGCCGGCCCGGCCGTCGGTGAGCACGTGGTCGATGGCCACCAGCGGCGGGAGCCTGCGTATCGGCCAGGTCGGCACCAATCCCTGGCCGGTGGCCGCCGCCGCGTCCGTGTAACCGGTGGCCAGCAGCCGCCGGAACACGGCGTGGTCGAGCGTGGCGTTGAAGTCGCCCGCCAGGATCCGCGGCGGGCCCGACGACGGCGCGGGCGGCAGCGTACCCACGCCCGCCTCCCACTCCGGCACCGTCCTCGGCACCGGCGCCACCGGGTGCACGACCACGACCTCCACGGCCGACCCACCGGGCAGCGCCACCTCCGCCACCGGCATGTGGTGCCCCACCGGCTGGAAGACCCCGGAACGTTCCCGCAGCGGGTAGCGCGCGTACACACCGCTGCCCACCGGGCCCCAGGTTTCCGGCTTGGCCACCTGATACGGCAGCAGAGCGTCGAGCCCCGCCGCGGCCAGCCGGTCGCGGGCCGACCACGTCAGCTCCTGCAGGCTGAGCACGTCCACGTTCAACCTGCGCACCAGGTCGACGATCACCTGGGCGTCCCCGCGCCCGCCGTTGAGGTTGGCGGTCAGCACCCGTAGTGGTCGGCCCGCGGCCGAGCCGGACGTCGCGATCGCCCGCGGGACGACGCACCAGGCGAGACAGGCGCACACCGCCAGCATGACCGCGATCGCGGCGCGGCTGCGGGTGGCGAGCGCCACCGCCAGCACGACCAGCGCCGCGAGCGCGAAGTACGGCGTGAAGGAGACCAGCGGGACGAGCAGGACCCCCGACTCCAGCCCGCCCAGCCTTACGGCCGTCCCCACGGTGAACAACACCGCGACCGCCAGGGTCAGGCGCGCGGCCCACTTGCGCCGGGGCCGGCCCGGCACCGCCTCGTTCGCGGCGGCCTCCTGTAAAAGCACGCCCACGAACCTAAGCGGTCATCATTAAATTTCTATGATGGCGCTCCGGCCGGCCGATCCGGCTCAGTGGACGCGGACTCCTTAGCCGAATCGGGGTGCCGCCTGCTCCTGGAACGCATCCAGGGCCGTACGGCGGCAGTCGACTTCTCCCTCACGCCGACCTTGGTGCCGCGCCGCTCGACGGCTCCCTGCCGTTAGAGGCGGTGTGTCGCGTCGCTGCGGTAGTCGGTGTAGGTGTAAGGATTGTCGAGGATCTTCGTCGCGGGGATGTCTGGGTTCATGCCCTTGTTCCAGGCATCCTCGCCCATTTCCGAACGAAGATATTCGACCGTGCGCTCGACCTGGCGGCGCGCCGCCGTCAGGTCGACGCCGAGCAGCTCGTGCTCGTGCTTGACCACCCGCCCGTTGACCAGGACAGTGTGCACGTCGCCGCGCTGGGCCTGGAAGGCGACGTGGCCGTACGGGTTGAGCACCGGGAACGAGACCGGCGAACGGTCGTTCTTGATGAGCACCAGGTCGGCCTTCTTGCCTGCCGCGATCACGCCGAGGTCGTCGCGGCCGAGTGCGTGGGCGCCGCCGCGGGTGGCCCAGTCGACGACCTGGTCGGCGCGCAGGCCACAGTGTGTGACGGTGTCGCCCTTGGCGTGCGCCTCCAGGTGCTCGCGGGAGCGGTCGGCGCCGAGGGTGGTGCGCATGGCGGAGAACAGGTCGCCGCTCCACCACACGCTGGTGTCCATGGACAGCGACACCGGGATACCGTGGGCGCGTACCGCCCAGGTGGGCGGGTAGCCCTGGCCGGCGCTCTGCTCGCTCTCCGTGGAGACCGAGACGGAGCCGCCGGTGGCGGCGATGCGGTGGTAGGAGTCGGCCGACAACGACGCGGCGTGCACGTAGATGGTGCGCGGGGTCATGAAGCCGTGCTCGTACATGAGCCGGATGCCGTCGTCGCTGGTCGCGCCCCATACGCCGGCGTGCGTGGTGACGGGCACGTCCAGCTCCCGCGCCACCTCGAACGCGGGCTTCTCCGGGAATGCCGGGTCGCCCAGCACGTCGAAGGCGAGCTGGAAGCCGAGCAGGTCGTCGCCGGTGATCCGGCGGGCAACGAAGTCGCGGAACTCGGGCGCCGCCGTCCACTCGGCGGGCGGCTGCTGGATGTTGCCGTACGCGAGCACGTACCGGCCCGGGACCGCCTGCAGCGCGTCGACGGCGGCGTCGGCGTGGTCCACCGTCTGCAGGCCGTGCGACCAGTCGACGACGGTCGTGACGCCGGCGTCGAGCGCCTCGATCGCGGCGAGGGTGTTGCCCGCGTAAATGTCCTCCGGCCGGAACAGCTTGCCGTGCTCCAGGTAGAACCAGACGAAATACTGCGTGAGCGTCCAGTCGGCGCCGTACCCGCGCAACGCGGTCTGCCACATGTGCCGGTGAGTGTCGATCATGCCGGGCATGACGATGCCGTCCGACGCGTCGATCGTGACAGCGTCCTCGGGCGCCTCAAGATCGGGCCCGACCGCGGCGATCCGGTCGCCGGTCACCAGGACGTCGGTGCGTTCGAGCACCGTGCGCCCGCCGTCCATCGGCAGCACGGTGCCGCCGCGCAGCACCACAGGCCGCCCGGCCTCGAACTCGGTACGCTCGCTCATCGCTGAACTCCGATCTTCCGAACGGTTGTCCGCTACACGGTCATGCTGTTCGCCGTAACTCTACGGTTGCCGGGAACGGTGTCAAGAGCCTCCGCCGAGCTTGGGCCACAGTCCGGGCTTGTGTCAGAATCGCGATTGCGGACAATCGTCCGTGTAGTGAACGCAGGTGTTGGAAGGAGCCGGATGACAGACGACGCCGTAGCGGCGAACGGACCGGCCGGGGGCGGGCCGCTGTCCGGCGTGCTGGTGGCCGACTTCTCCCGGATCCTGGCCGGGCCGTACGCCACGATGTTGCTGGCCGACCTGGGCGCCGACGTGGTCAAGGTCGAGGGGCCCACCGGGGACGACACGCGATCCTGGACACCGCCGGTGCGGGGCGAGGTGTCGACGTACTATCTCGGGGTCAACCGGGGGAAACGGTCGATCGCGCTCGACCTGCGGGACGAGACCGACGCCGAAACGGCCCGGGAGTTGGCCCGGCGCGCGGACGTGCTGATCGAGAACTTCCGGCCCGGCGGGCTGGCCAAGTACGGCCTCGACTACGCCTCGGTCAGGACCGTGAACCCCGGCGTCGTGTACGCCTCCATCAGCGGGTTCGGGTCGGGCGCCGGGGCCCGGGTGCCCGGCTACGACCTCATGGTGCAGGCCATGTCGGGGCTGATGAGCCTCACCGGCGATCCTGACGGGCCGCCGTACCGGGCCGGGATCTCCGTGTTCGACGTGATGGCCGGCAACCACGCCGTCATCGGCATCCTCGCCGCGCTGCGCCACCGCGAGGCCACGGGTCAGGGGCAGCAGGTCGAGATCAATCTCTTGTCATCGGCGCTGACCGGGCTGGTCAACCACAGCTCCACGTACGTCGCCGGCGGGGTCGTGCCGTATCGGATGGGGAACGCGCATCCGAGCGTGTTCCCGTACGAGCCGCTGCCGACCGCCGACAACGACCTCATCGTCACCGCCGCCAACGACGGCCAGTTCCGCAAGTTGTGCGAAGTGCTCGGCATCCCCGAGATCGCCGACGACCCGCGCTTCGCCCGCAACGCCGACCGCACCGCGCGCCGGGACGAGCTGCGGCCGATCCTGGTCGAGCGGCTCGCCACCCGGGGCGCGGTCGAATGGTTCGAGCTGCTGGTCGAGGCCGGGGTGCCGAGCGGGCCGATCAACACGATCGACGGCGGGTTCGCGATGGCCGAGCGGTTCGGGCTCGATCCCGTCGTCGAGGTGGGGGCAGGGGAGCGGGCGGTGCCGACGACGCGGCATCCGATCCGGTTCTCAGAGACGCCCGTCAGCTATACGCTGCCGCCACCGGAGCTCGACGAGCACGGCGCGGAGCTGCGTAAGTGGCTCGCCGGCCCCGCCGGCTCCGTGGAAGGAGGTGGGGCGTGATGCCGGAACCCGGCACAGAGCCCAATGTGCCCGAGTCCGGCACGGAGTCTGATGTGCCCGAGTCCGGCACCGAGTCTGATGTGCCCGAGTCCGGCACGGAGCGGCAGTACGCCACGGCGCTCGGGGCGTCGTCGCCGACGACGATCACGCTGCTGGGGCAGGACCTTGCCGAGGACGTCATGGGCCAGGTCGGCTTCGGTGAGCTGGCGTTCTGGCTGGCCACGCAGCGCCGCCCGACCTCCGGCGAGATCCGGGTGTTCGAGGCGATCCTGGCCGCCCTCGCCGACCACGGGTTCACCCCGACCGCGATCGTGACCCGGCTCACCTACCTGTCCGCGCCCGACTCCGTGCAGGGCGCGCTCGCCGCCGGCCTGCTCGGCGGCGGCTCGCGATTCCTCGGCGTCACCGAGGACTGCGGCCGCTTCCTCAACGAGGTGCTGCGGGAGCACCCGATCCCCGACGACGACGCCGGCTGGGACGCGCTCGCCCTGGAGACCGTCCGCGCCCGGCGCGCGGAACGCAAGCTCATCCCCGGCCTCGGCCACCACGTGCACAAGGACGGCGACCCCCGCACGCCGCGGCTGTTCCAGATCGCCGCCGAGGAGGGCCTGTACGGGCCGCACCTGTCGCTGTTCGCCGCCATCGGCCGCGTCCACCCGCAGGTCCTCGGCCGCACACTGCCGCTCAACGGGGCCGGCGTGTGCGGGGCGGCGCTGGCCGACCTGGGCCTGCCGCTGGAGCTGCTGCGGGCGTTCGCGCTGCTGGCCAGGACCGCCGGCCTGATCGGCCAGCTGGCCGAGGAGCTGCGCCATCCGGTCGCGGCCGACATCTTCCTGTCCGTGGACCTCAACAACCAATCCATCCCGCCCGAGCCGTACGCCAACGGAGGCTTGCATGGCTGAACTCGTCGCGGTCATCGCGTCCACCCACCATCCCTTCTACTACCGCGCCTCCACCAGCACCGGCGAGGACCGGCCGCCGTTCGCCGACGAGTGGGTGCGCAAGGTCGAGGCGTTCCGCGAGACCCTGACCAAGGCCAGGCCCGACGTGCTGGTCATGGTCGGCTCCGACCACTTCCACCAGCTCTGGCTGGACAACATGCCACAGTTCCTGGTCGGCAAGGCCCCCTTCTACGACGCGAACTTCTACAACGAGGAACGCGAGTTCGGCCTGCCCAGGATGTTCTTCACCGGCCAGGAGGACCTGTCGGCGTACATCCTGCGTGAAGGCCTGGACGCCGGCTTCGACCTGGCCTTCTCCAACGAGCTGCGGATCGACCACTCGATCACCTGCCCGATCATCACCCTGCGCCCGCAGAACGACCTGCCGATCGTGCCGATCTACACCAACATCTTCGCCCCGCCACTGCCGCGGCCGAAGCGGTTCGTGCAGCTCGGGCGGACCATCCGGGAGCTGGTCGAATCCTGGCCGTCGGATCAGCGGGTCGCGGTCATCGGGACCGGGCATCTGTCGCTCGAGCTCGGCGGTCCCCGCCAGTTCGGCCCGCACGGGCCCGACCCGGAGTTCGACCGGCGGGCCGTCGAGTGGATCTCCTCAGGGGACATCGAAGGCTGCCTGGCGGAGGTGACGCTCGACAGCCTGCACGCACCCGGCAACGCCACCCACGGGTTCATGGACTTCATGCTGATGATGGGCGTCGCGGGCGAGGGGCGAAAGGCCGACTACGTCGACACCTACGACCTGTTCCACACCATGGAGGCGTACTTCACCTGGTATCCGAACGGAGGCGGCCGGTCGTGAGTAAGTATCTGCTCGACAAGTTCCTGTTCACCGTCGACCGCGATCCCGAGCTGGTCGAACGTTACCGCGAGCAGCCGCGGGCCACCGTCGAGTGGTGGGAGGCCGAGTACGCCAACCGGATCCTCGGGTGCCACGCCGACGAGTCGTCCACCTGGCTGCGGTTCGACGACACCGAGCGGGAGGCGCTCGCCACCCACGACTATCCCAAATTGTTCGAGCTGGGGGCGCACCCGTTCCTGACGCTTACGCTGTTCATCGCGATGTTCGAGCGGGACTACGCCGAGCCGCTCGGGTTCCAGCTGGAGTACGCCCGACGCCTGGCCCACCACAACCTGCCGTACCCGGACATCGCCACCTGAACGGGATGCGAAGGGAGCCGCTGATGCGTGCCGCGCAGATCGAGACCTGCGGAAAGCCGCCCCGGGTGGCCGAGCGCCCGGCGCCGGAGCCGGGGCCAGAGGAACGGCTGGTGGGGGTGCTCGCCGCGCCCATCACCCCGCTCGACGTGCTGTGCGCCGGCGGCTCCTCCTATTTCGGCGTCCCGGCCACACCCTACGTGCCGGGCGTCCAGGGCGTCGGGACGGTGGGGGACGGCACGCTCGTGTGGTTCTCGACGTCCGCGGGGATGGCGCCCGGCGACGGGAGCATGGCCGAGCTGGCCTCCATACCCGTGGACGACCTTGTGGAGCTGCCTGCCGGGGCTGACCCGGTCGCCGTCGCCGCGCTGGGGTTGTCGGCGGTCGCCGCCCACATGGCGCTGACCTGGCGCGGCGAGCTCGCCGCCGGTGAGCAGGTGCTGGTGCTGGGGGCGGGGGGCGTGGTCGGGCAGGCCGCCGTGCAGCTGGCCCGGGTCGCGGGCGCCCGGCGGGTGATCGCGGCGGCCCGCTCCGCGGCCGCGCGGGAACGGGCCGAGCAGGCGGGCGCGGACGCCGTGGTCGCGCTCGACACGGACGATGTGAGCGAACTGGCCGCACGCTTCGCGGCCGCCTCTGACGGGCCGCTGGATCTGGTGCTCGATCCGCTCTTCGGCGTGCCGGCCGCCGCGGCCGCCCGCGCCTTGCGAGCGTACGGGCGGCTGGTGAATCTGGGCAGCTCGGCGGGGGAGACGTGCCCGCTGGACTCCGCGACCCTGCGCAGCCGGTCCCTGCGGGTGCTCGGCTACACCAACAACGAGCTGACCAGGGAACAACGCGCCACTGCCATGGGGCGGATCGCGGAGTTGGCGACGCTGGGGCGCCTTGAGGTGTCGCATGAGGTCGTGCCGCTGGACGAGATCGAGGCCGCGTGGAGCCGCCAATCCGCGGGCGCCACCTCCGGCCGCATCGTCCTGACCCCGCAACCCTCCTGACTCCGCCCGCTCACCGGACCGGCGCCTGGACCGGCAGTGTGACGTGGGGGACCGTTTCGTACAGGGCCCAGTCGGCGCTGATGGCGCCGGCCGTCTTCAGCAACAACGGCAGGTGCACTTCGGCCAGCCGCTCCACCGGCGTCTCCGCCGCGTGCGCGTTGACGTTGATCGCCGCGATCACGTTGCCCATGCCGTCCCTGAGCGGTGCCGCCACGCTGCGGATGCCCAGGGCGAGCTCCTCGTCCGTCAGCGCCCAGCCCTTCGCCCGCACCTCCCGCAGCGCCGCGTCGCGCTCGGCCACGTCCGGCCGCCAGCGCGGCTCCACCCCCGAGCGGCTGGGCTCGGCGAGCACCCGGTCCACCTCGTCCGGCGGCAGCGCGGCCAGCAGCACCTTCCCCAGCGACGTCTGCAGGGCGGGGAACCGGGTCCCGATCTGCACCGACAGGGTGACGATCTTCGGTACGGCCACGCGCGCGACGTAGACGATGTCCGACCCGTCGAGCTGCGCGATGGACGACGACTCGTGGGTCTGCGCCACCAGCCGCTCCATGTGCGGCCTGGCCACCTCCCACAACCCCATCGACCGCACGTAGGACACCCCCAGCTCCAGCACCCGGGGCGTGAGCGCGTATCCGCCGGGCTCGCTCCTGGCGTAACCCAGCTCCTGCAGGGTGAGCAGGATCCGGCGAGCCGTGGGCCGGGCCAGGCCCGCGGCGGCGGCGACCTCGGTCAGCGACATGACGGGCCGGCCGGGCCGGAACACCCTGATCACATCGAGGCCGCGGGCCAGCGCCTCGATGAAATCGGGGCCGGTGTCAGCACGTGCCATGGAACGCCTCCCTGCTCGGATCCCGCCGATCCGACTCTAGACCGTCGGGCGGAGCCCTGTGTCCGCATAGCGGCGGCTGGGGCGAGCATAGCGCTGCCCGCCCCAGCCGCGGATACGGAGTCTGATCAGGAGGGGATGCGACGGCGGCGTTTCCGAGTGGTCGTTACACGGACGCTTGTCCGCAAGGGAGGTCCTTGTGCCTCACAGGTCGGTGGCGATGATGGTGTCGATGTTCCGCTCGGCCAGCGCCGTGATGGTGACGAACGGGTTGACCGTGGTGTTGCCGGGGATGAGCGAGCCGTCGATGACGTACAGGCCCGGATAACCGTGCAGGCGGCCGTGGTTGTCGGTGGCCTTGTTCAGCACCGCGCCGCCGAGCGGGTGGTACGTCAGGTGATCGCCCCAGATCTTGTAGACCCCGAACAGGTCGGTGCGGTAGATCGTCCCTTCCTTGGCGTTGATCTTGTCGAAGATCGTCTTCGCCATGTCGATGGACGGCTGCTTCCACGCGGTCTGCCAGTTCAGCTCCACCTTGCCCGCCGCCGCGTTCCAGGAGAACTGGGCCCGGTTCGGGTTCTTGGTGATCGACAGGTAGAACGAGGCGAAGGTCTCGATCCCGGTCGGCAGCGGCGCGACCTCGGCGAACGCGCCCCCTGCGGCCCAGTTGTCGATGCCGCAGCACGGGATCGCCGACTGCAGGCTGCCGGTCGGGTCCCACAGGTGGTTGGCGCGGCCGCACATCACGTTGCCGTTGTCGCCCCAGCCCTTGCCGACCTCGCCGTTCAGGTTCGGCAGCACGCCGGTGGCCTTCAGCCGCACCAGCAGCTTGCTGGTGCCGACGCTGCCGGCGGCGAAGAACACCCGGTCCGCGGTCACGGTCTTGGTCGCGGTGACGTTCCCGGAGGTGTCGATCTGCTCGATGGTCACCGTGTAGCGGCCGCCGGACGCGGGGGCGACCGAGGTGACCTTGTGAAGCGGTGAGATCGCCACCCTGCCGGTGGCCTTGGCGCGGGCGAGGTAGGTCTTCTGCAGCGTCTTCTTGCCGTGGTTGTTGCCGTAGAGGATCTCGCCGGCCAGCGCGGACTTCGTGACGGTGCCGGCCTCCTCCTGTTTCATGTAGTTCCAGTCGTACACGTCGGGCACGAAGACGAACGGGAAGCCGGAGCGCTGGGCGTGCTTACGGCCGACGCGGCCGTACTGGTAGTAGGGCGTCGTGTCGAACCAGGCCGGGTCGATGGTGGCGACGCCCAGCCCGGCGTTGGCGCGTGGGTAGTAGACGTTGTACATCTCGTCGGCGTTCACCGACGGGAGCACGGAGCCGAAGTTCTCGCGCCGGGGTGTGACCGCCATGCCGCCGTTGACGAGCGAGCCGCCGCCGACGCCGCGGCCCTGGTAGACCGTGATCCCGCCGAACTCCTCGGCGTCCAGCACGCCGGTGTGGCGTGGGATGTCCCGGTCGATGGGGAAGCCGAGGAAGTAGTTGAGCGGCGCCTTGGTCCTGGTCCGCAGCCAGTACGACCGGTAGTCCGGCTCCCGCGTGTTGCAGAAGATCTTGCCGTCGGAGCCGGGCGTGTCCCAGGCCATGCCCATCTCGATCATGTGGACGTCCACGCCGGCCTCGGCCAGGCGCAGCGCCGCGACGGCGCCGCCGTACCCGGTCCCGATCACCAGGGCGGGGACGTGCGCCCCCGAGGCGATCGGGCCGGCCGCCGCCCGGGCCGGGGCGGCGAGTGCGGCGGCGCCCAGGAGGGTGCCGGCGCCGGCGATGAAGCCGCGGCGAGAGATGGTGTCGCTCATGGGGGGTTCCTCGCTCTCATCGACGTTCTCATCGATGCTGGTCGCCGGCCGGGGATGGGCCGCCGGGCAACACGCAGGCGGTGTCCAGGCCCAGCACGCGGTTGAGCCGGCCGAACGCCCACCAGGAGCCGATGCTCATGCTCAGCTCCACGATCTCGGCCTGGCTGTAGTGCGCGGTCATCCGGGACCAGAACTCCTCGTCGAGGCCGTGGTGGTCCAGGGCGTAGCGCTCGGCGTACTCGGCGGCCAGGCGGGTGCGCTCGTCGAAGGCGGTGGTGGTGCGCCACTCGGCCACCGCGTCGGCGAAGCCGTCCTCGACCTTCTGGCCGTCGCGTTCCGTCCGCCAGTCCAGGCAGAAGACGCAGCCGTTGAGCTGGGCGATCCGCAGCCGGGCCGCCTCGAACTCCCGAAGGCCGAGCGTCGTGTTCGCGTAGACCGACAACGAGAATCGGGAGGCGGCGGCGCCGATGCCGGGGACCATCTCGCCCCACACGTACGCGATCGGGTCCTTGCCCTCGGGGACGTCGATGATCACGGGTGCTTCCTTCCGAGTCTGCCGGTCGCGGGGCGCAACGGCACGTCGAGCGCGTCGTACAGTCCTGGTTCGGCCGTCACGAGCCAGTCGATGGCGTTCACCAGACGGCCGGCCGCGGTGGCGTTGCCGCCCGCGGAGCGGTTGCCTCCCTCGTCGGTGGCCTCGACCGTGACCTCGATGCGCGGGCGGCCCTCGATGATCACCCGGTGGGCGCCCTCGCCACTCGGGGGCGACGGCCAGTCGGGCGCGCAGGACGGGTGGATGCGGGTGACGTGCTCGACGACGATACGCGGCTCGCCCCCGACCATCCCCTGTACCTCGAACCGCGCCGCGCCCTGCGTGCCCGCCGCGAACTCGCCCATCTCCGGCGTGGTCACGGTGGTCTCGAGCGGTCGCCGCTCCACGCTCTCGCGGAGGTCGTCCAGCTCCACGCCCAGTGCGCGGGCCATCAGCCGTACCTGGCCGCCCCACACCATGGAGGGGACGGTCGGCGCGAGCATCGGCGGCTCGTAGTCCATCGGCTGGCCCATGCCGACCAGGTAGCGGACCGAGTCCGGCTGGTCGTACGTGGAGTAGTCGAAGATCTCCTGGCAGCGGACGGCGTCGATGACGGACCCCAGTCCGCTGATCAGCAGGGGCAGCACGTCGTTGCCCCAGCCCGGGTCGACGCCCGAGACGAACAACGAGCCGCCGCCCTCTGCGATGGCGGCCCGGACCTCGGCCTGTAATGCGGGCGGGGCGCTGCGCTGGTCGTAGAGCGCGTAGAGGGAGGGGGTGACGACCACGGCTCCCGTGCGGAGCACCCTGATGACGTCAGCCAGGGCCGCGTCGGGGCGCAGATCGCCGGAGGCGGCGTAGACGACGGCGCGCGGGGAGGCGGATAAGACGGCGTCGACGTCGGTGGTCGCCGCCACCCCGACCTCGTAGCCGAGTGCGGCCAGGGCGCCGGCGTCGCGGCCGGCTTTGGCCGGGTCGTGGACCAGCACGCCGGCGAGCTTCAGTGCGGGATGCGCCTCGACGGCGCGGATGGCCGCACGACCGACGTTGCCGGTACCCCAGATCACCGTGGACACCATGGCCGGAGCGTAGCAAGCGCTTGGTTCGGTGTATAGGTCAGGACGGAGTCGGTGACGCGGTGCCCGTCGGAGTAGGGGAGGGCGAGACGGTGCCCGGCGGAGTAGGGGAGGGCGAGACGGTGCCCGGGGCCGTGGGGGAGGGCAAGCCGGTCGGCGGGGGTGTCAGCCGGGTGTAGACGCCGGCTTTCTCCTTGATCGGCACATTCACGCGGACAGGCTCGGCACCGCTGAAGAAGAACGTCATCGGCACCGTGGTGCCGCGCGGGCGCACCCCGGTGACCGTGCAGAGTGGCTTCTCGCCGGAGCCGACGAGCTGGTTCGGAGGCAGGACGACAGGCCCGGGGAGCTGCGCCGACCCGCCGCCTTCGATGGTGATGCGTTCGAGCCGCGCCGGCTGGTCGCCTTCGTTGATCAGCACCGCGTACAGGGCCTGCTGCGGGGCGGGCGAGGCAGGGTCGGCGCCACCCAGCAGGAAGACGTTACGCATATGCAGGGTGGACCCCACATCGACGTTGGCCCCCTCATTCTGAGGGATGTCCTTCGCACTGGTGTCGAATCCAGCATGGCCTTGACAACCGACGGCGGCCGCCAGGGCCATGACGATCACGGCAGAGGCGATAGGACGCATCGCTCGGCCCTCCTCTCGGCGTTGGCCTCCCGCTACCCGTGAACACACCACTGAACCCAGCACGTACGGAAGCCGCGATCGCACCGGCCGAGCCGGTCATGCCCTTTCCCGCGAAATCTGCCTCGTGACCGTCACCACCACTTCAGGTAACGTCACGGGAAAGCAAGGCCTACCGAGGAGCGGTAGATGGTAGAGGAGCGGGCGCTCGACGCCACTGGCCAGGAAAAGAGACGACAGCTGGTCCGGGCGGTGATCGCCTCGGCCGTGGGCACCTCGATCGAATGGTATGACTTCTTCCTATATGGCTTCGCGGCCAGCACCATCTTCGCGCAGCTGTTCTTCCCCACGAGCGATCCGACCACGGGCCTGCTGCTCGCGCTCGGCACCTACTTCGGCGGTTTCGCCGCCCGCCCGATCGGCGCGGCGATCTTCGGCCACTACGGTGACCGCATCGGCCGCAAGGCCACCCTGATCATCACGCTGCTGGCCATGGGCGTCGCCACCGCGCTCGTGGGCCTGGTGCCGACGTACGACCAGATCGGCATCTGGGGCGGCATCCTGCTGACCCTCCTGCGCCTGCTGCAGGGCATCAGCGTCGGCGGCGAATGGGGCGGCTCCGTCCTGCTCGCCACCGAGTGGGGCCAGTCGCGCGGCGGGCGGCGCGGCTTCCTCGGCAGCTGGCCGCAGTTCGGCGTCCCCGTCGGTCTCGTGCTCGGCTATCTGGCGTTGCAGACCTTCCAGCCGGTCGACCCCTACTGGGGCTGGCGCATCCCCTTCCTGCTCAGCATCGTGATGGCCGGGGTCGGGCTCTACATCAGGCTCGGCATCCTGGAGACCCCGGTCTTCGCCAAGGTCCTCGCGGAGAACAAGGTCGAGCGGGTCCCCGTGCGCGAGGTCATCGTCAGGAACTGGCGGGAGATCGTGCTGAGCGCGCTGCTGCGCACCGGGCAGCAGGCGCCGTTCTACATCTTCACCGTCTTCGTCCTCACCTACGCCACCAAGACGCTGGGCTTCGAGGCCAGCGACGTCTACACGTACGTGATCGCCGCGGGCATCGTCTCACTCTTCACGGTTCCGTTCTGGGGGTACATCTCCGACCTCGTGGGCCGCAGGCGCCTGTACATCGTGGGCGCCGCCGCCATGGCCGTCTGGTCCTTCATCTACTGGCCGCTGCTGGACACCCGCGTTCCGTCGCTGGTCTTCCTGGCCATCGTGCTGGCCGCGCCGATCCACGACATCCAGTACGGCCCGCAGGCCACGTTCATCGCCGAGAGCTTCACCGGCCGGCTGCGTTATAGCGGCGCCTCCCTCGGCTACCAGCTGGCCTCGGTGACGGCCGGCGGGCCGGCGCCGCTGATCGCCGTCTGGCTGTACGCGACGTACCAGAGCTCGCTGTCCATCGCGATCTACATGGCGATCTGTGCGTTGATCAGCGTGGTGGCGGCGTTCGCGCTGAAGGATCGCTCGCACTACGACTACGCCGTCGAGTACGACGAGCCGCACCCGTCAAAAGCCGCGGAGTGAGGCGCGGCTCTACAGAAGAGCTATTCCGGTATTTCTCATCGCATGTTACGGTGAACCCGTCCGGCCAGAACAATCCTTCCGTCGCGGGCAGCAGGGAGGGGTGAGCTGCCGAATGCGCCGCGTCAGCAAGGCGGACGGCGAGCCCATGACCACCGTCAGCCAGTTGCTTTACGTCGATCATCTCGTGCGCGTCACCTGCACGGTGACGCCCGGCTCGGCGCTGATCCGCATCACCGGCGAGCTCGACAAGACCAACAGTGCCGAGGTGCTGCGCACGCTGGAACGGACCCGGGGGATCGACCACCCGCTCGTCCTCGACGTCCGCCAGGTCGGCTTCACCGACGTCACGGCAGTCCGGGCACTGGCGGCCTTCGCCGAGCGGGCCGGCGCGCCCATCCGCGACACCCCGCACCAGATGCGCCGCCTGATACGGCTCATGCGGTTGCGGCCCTTCGGCGAGCCGGAAAACCCCTCCTCGTAAGGCTATTCGGCGGGGCGGCGGTGCTCGCCGACCAGGTGGCCGTTCTGCCGGATCTGCGCCGCGTCGTACGGGTGGACCGGCCGGGTGACGAACGACTCGGCGATGCTGTCAGCATGCACCCGGTCGACGCCCCAGCCGATCGTGTGCCAGCGGCCCAGCCCGTCCTCGCCGGTGGAGTCCAGCACGGCGATCTCGAAAAGCTGGGCGGCCGGAGCCGGCGTGCAGGAGACGTGCCCGGTGGGCACGGCGGTCCGCCGGCTGTCGATACCCGGCTGTTCCATATGGGGCTCCTTTCCGCCCGGTACGATCGTCACCCGGAACAAGGTCATACCCGGCTTTGGGCACCGAAACATCCGCGGGCCCTACGCTGTCGAAGGGGACACCAGTCTGCGGCCAGGAGCGTGAGAATCGGTGAGCAGTTACCACGATCGTTCTTCTTCTTCCTCCTGGACCTTCCTCACCCACCATGCCCGGGTTCTGCTGGAGATCGCCCGCGATCCCGAGGTCCGGCTGCGCGACATCGCCGCCAGCATCGGCATCACCGAACGCGCCGTACAGGGCATCGTGACCGACCTGCACGAGGCCGGCTACGTGGCGCGCGAGCGGGTGGGGCGGCGCAACCGCTACATCCTCCATCTCGATCAGTCCTTCCGCTACCCGACCGAGGCCAACCTGCCCGTCCGCCTCCTCATCGACCTGTTCACCCAGCACGACCTCTCACAGGACCAGTCGCTCGAGTCGCACTGACCGGCTGAACCGGCCAGCGCCCCGCCGGACGCGGCTCAGCCCCACACCCTCTGGGCGGTGTCGACGACCAACTCCAGCTTGCGCCGCTCGTCGTCCACGGTCAGCAGGTTGCCCCGGGCCGTGGAGGCGAAGCCGCACTGGGGGCTGATCGCGAGGTTGTCCGGCGGCATGTACTTGGCGGCCTCGTCGATCCGGCGGCGCAGGTCGTCCTGCGACTCCAGCGTCGGGACCTTGGAGGAGACGAGTCCGAGGACGACGGTGGTGCCCTGGGGCACGAACCGCAGCGGCTCGAACCCGCCGGCCCGCTCGGTGTCGTACTCGAGCAGGAACCGGTCCACCGGGACCTCGCCGAACAGCCGCTCGGCGATCGGCTCGTAGCCCCCCGTGGACATCCACGCGCTGCGGTTGTTCCCCCTGCAGATGTGCATCCCGACCGTGACGTCGGGATTCATGGCCTTGGTCGCGCGCACCTGCTCGGCGTCCACCGCGACCGTCGCGTCGAGTATCGCCTCAGGGCCGGGGGCGCCGGGCCCCATCATGCGCGCCCGGAAGTCGGCGTCGAACACCATGTTGTAGCTCAGGGAGTCCAGCTGGATCCAGTTGACCCCCAGGCCCAGCAGCTCCTCGATCTCCTTGATCCGCAGGGAGACGAGGTCGCGCATCATGTCGCCGGGCGTGGGGTAGACGGCCTGGCTGAGCTCCGGCCGCCACAGGAGGTTCCCCATCGAGGAGCTCATCATCGTGATCTTGAACTGACCGGGTGCGTGCCGGGCCATGAAATCGGCCTCGACGGCGGTGAGATGCGCCTTCTGGGTGAGCTCGGCATTCGCGGCCACCATCTGGAACGCGGTCTCCTCGGGCGGTGGCATGCCGTCCTCACGGAACCACGCCGCCGTGGGCACCTCGACCGGCACCACCCCGCCCAGCGACTCCAGCAGACCCGCCATCCAGGTGGCCCGCCGCATCTCGCCGTCGGTGAAGACCTCCATCCCGGCCTCACGCTGGAGCCGGATCGCGGCCAGCACCGCGTCGTCCTCCAGCTTGGCCAGCTCCTCACCGCTCATCTCGCCCTTTTCGCGCGCCTGCCTGGCCTGCAGGAGCTCGGGCGGCCGCAGCAGGCTGCCGACGTGCTCGGCGTGGTGGATCGCGGGCATACTTCCTCCTCGGTGTCAGGGACGCGGGAGATCGGAGGGGGCCCGCGTCCGCCGTGAGGTGAGAGAGTCCACCCGCCACTGTCCGCCCCAGAGGCAAGGGCGTCCACCCCTGAGATGTTTTCTTGCAGTGTGATCGTTTCGTGATCTAGAATGGCGATAAGTGGGGATTTGGTGGGAATTACTGATCCCGAAGTCCAGCAGAGGGCTTCGACTCACGCGACCGGCGTGTGTGCCTCTGCCTGGACTTTTTTTGGTGTGCAGGGGCGCCTGAGACTTACTCTTGGAGTATCCGATGGCAGTCCTGGAAATCGCGTTCGAAGAGATGACCGCCGAGCAGTTGCTGGCCGAGATGAATCGGCCGGAGACCCCGGACCTGCAGAAGATCCGCATCCGTGAGCGTCTGGTGGAGATGTACGCAGGTCTGGTCAACGACGTCACGCGACGCTACTACCACCGCGGCGAACCTATGGAGGACCTGCGCCAGGCCGCGTACGTCGGACTGATGAAGGCCATCAACGGCTTCGACCCGGACCTCGGGCACGAGTTCCGCGGCTACGCGATGATCACGATGGTAGGCGAGGTCAAGCGGCACTTCCGCGACCGTACGTGGGCCATCAGGGTGCCGCGTGTCTTCCAGGAGCGCCGGTTGGAGCTCAACAAGGCGACCGCCGAGCTCACGCAGACGCTCGGCCACGCGCCGACCGTCGCGGAGCTGGCCGCCAAGATGGGCATCTCGCAGGAGGACGTGCTGCTCACGCTCGACGCGTCGGCGGCGTACAACACGCTGTCGCTGGACGCGCCGGTCGGGGGCGAGGAGGACGCGGCCGACCTGGGCGACTTCCTGCCCGCGCAGGACGACACGCTGGACGACCTGCTGGGCGCGTACGCGATCAAGCCGCTCATCGACGCGCTGCCGGACAGGGAGCGCAACATCCTCCTCATGCGCTTCTACGGCAACATGACCCAATCCGAGATCGCCGCCGAGTTCGGCATCTCGCAGATGCATGTGTCCCGCATCCTGCGCGCCGTGCTGGCCAAGCTGCGTGCTCAGCTGCAGGACTGAGCGGCCTATCCGTCCCTTGGCCGCGCAGTACGGGCCCGCGCCCACCCGCGGATACTCCTCATGCACGCTGGTGACGTTGACGATGCGGCCGCGCGCACGGCCGGGGCCCTGCCGAGCCCGCGTACCAGCCCGGCCGTGTCCTCCGCGCCGTCGCGATCGCTGTGGTTGGTGACGACCGCTCGGTAGTCTCCATGTCCATCGTGTGAAAGCTCTCCCGGACGGATCCCCCTGCATGAACGCTGATGTCATCGTCGTCGGAGCCGGCCTGGCCGGGTTGGTGGCGACCTGTGAGCTCGTCGACGCAGGCAAGAAGGTTCTTCTGCTCGATCAGGAGAACGCGGCCAACCTCGGCGGCCAGGCCCACTGGTCCTTCGGCGGCTTGTTCCTGGTCAACTCGCCGGAGCAGCGCCGGCTCGGTGTACGCGACTCCTTCGAACTGGCCTGGCACGACTGGCAGGGCAGCGCCGGGTTCGACCGTCTCGACGACGAGGACTCCTGGGCGGTCCAGTGGGCGCGGGCATACGTGGAGTTCGCCTCCGGCGAGAAGCGGGCCTGGCTCGGCCGCCTCGGCGTCAAGCTGCTGCCCACCGTCGGCTGGGCCGAACGCGGCGGGTTGCGCGCGGACGGGCACGGCAACTCCGTGCCGCGTTTCCACATCGCGTGGGGCACCGGGCCCGGTGTGCTGGAGCCGTTCGTCCGCCGGGTCCGGCAGGCCGCCGACGAGGGGCTGGTCACCTTCCGCCACCGCCACCGGGTCGACGAGCTCGTCGTGTCCGGCGGCGCCGTCCAGGGCGTGCGCGGCACGCTGCTGGCCGCGGACGACTCGCCGCGCGGCGTCACCTCCAGCCGCGAGCCGGTCGGCGAGTTCGAGCTCGCCGCCCCCGCCGTGATCGTCACAAGCGGCGGGATCGGCGGCGACCACGAGCTGGTACGCCGCTACTGGCCCGAGAGCCTCGGGCCCGCGCCGGAGAGCATGCTCACGGGTGTGCCCGCCCACGTCGACGGGCGCATGCTGGAGATCAGCGCCGAGGCCGGGGCACGGCTGGTCAACCGCGACCGCATGTGGCACTACACCGAGGGCGTCCGCAACTGGGACCCGATCTGGCCGGGACACGGCATCCGGATTCTGCCCGGCCCTTCCTCCCTGTGGCTGGACGCGCTGGGCCGGCGGCTACCCGACCCGTGCCTGCCCGGCTACGACACGATGAGCACGCTGCGGCACCTGAGGAGCACCGGACACGACCACTCATGGTTCGTGCTCACCCAGAAGATCATCGAGAAGGAGTTCGCGTTGTCGGGTTCGGAGCAGAATCCCGACATCACCCGGAAGGACCGGCGGGCCTTCCTCAAGGAGCGGCTGGTCGGCAAGGGGGCGCCCGCCCCGGTGGAGGCCTTCAAACGGCACGGCGCGGACTTCGTCGTCGCCTCCAGCGTGGAGGACTTGGTGGCGCGGATGAACGAGTTGACCAAGGCGCCGCTGCTCGACCCGGCCCTCGTCCGCCGCCAGATCGTGGCCCGCGACCTGCAGCTGGCCAACCCCTACAGCAAGGACGCCCAGGTCCAGGGCATCCGCAACGCCCGCCGCTACGTCGGCGACCGGCTGGGCCGCGTCGCCACGCCGCACCGGCTCCTCGATCCGGCCGCCGGTCCGCTGATCGGCGTCATGCTGCACGTGCTGACCCGCAAGACGCTTGGCGGCATCCAGACCGACCTGGACTCACGGGCGCTGGGCCGGGACGGGCGGCCGGTCGAGGGGTTGTTCGCCGCGGGGGAGGTGGCCGGGTTCGGCGGCGGCGGGGTGCACGGGTACAACGCGCTGGAGGGCACGTTCCTCGGGGGCTGCCTGTTCTCCGGCCGCCAGGCCGGCCGCGCCGCCGCCGGCTGAGCCGTCCGCCGCCGGGACCTTTCGACCGGGGCTTGAACATCGCGTTCCTAAGCTCCGGTCCATGAACGCAGCCCATGTGGCCATCGAGCCCGCCATCCTGTACTTCGGCACCCCGGTCGTGCTCCTGTCGACCGAGAACGACGACGGATCGGCCAATCTCGCCCCCATCTCCTCGGCGTGGGCACTCGGCCAGGTGCTCGTGCTCGGGCTGGGCGCGGAGGGCCAGACCGCGTATAACCTCGGGCGCCGCCCCGAGGTGGTGATCAACCTGCCCGCGCCGCACCAGTGGGCGGCGGTGGAGCGGCTGGCGCCGCTCACCGGCCGCCAGCCCGTGCCCACGAGCAAGCCGCACGGCTGCCGCTTCGAGCCGGACAAGTTCGGCGCGGCGGGGCTGCGCGCCGAGCCGTCCGACACCGTACGGCCGCCGCGGGTCGCCGAGTGCCCGCTCCAGCTGGAGGCCCGCGCCGAACGGGTACGGCCGGGCGTCGCGGGCTGGTTCGTCATCGCCGAGGCCGTCGTCGGCAAGGTCCACGCGGACCCGCGCATCGTCGTGCCCGGCACCGACCACGTGGACCCGGCCGCCTGGAGCCCGCTCATCTACAACTTCCGCCACTACTTCGGGCTCGGCCCGGAGCTCGGCCGCTCCTACCGCAGCCAGACACCCCGGGCATGACGGCTCACAGCGCGTTGGTGTTCTGCGCCGCCTGGTAGACGGCCATGGCCTCGTTCCCGAAGAAGGGGCCGAACATGAAGTTCGGCGCGAAGTTGTACTTGAAGCTGTTGACCGAGTTCAGCCAGCCCTGCCCGGTGGACTCGTCGAAACCCTGGAACCAGGGCCCGCCGCTGGACCCGCCGGTCATGTTGCAGCGCAGCCCCAGGTCGCTGGTCATGACGGTGTCGTCGATCGCGCGCCCGCTGCAGTAGATCAGCCGCTGCCCGTTGAACGGCGCCGCCGCCGGGAAGCCGAAGGAGTACATCTGCCGCCGCCTGGGCTGGTTGAACGCCACTCCCTGCCCGCCCACGATGTCGGTCAGCGTCCGCCCCTGCAGCGGCGCGACCACGGCCGCGGCGACGTCGAAGTTGATGTCCTCTCGGGCGTTCCACTGCTGGGTGGTCAGCAGCGTGGTGGCGACCCAGGTGCCGAACGGGCGGCGGCCGTTGTCGAACCCCGGGACGAACACCCAGTTGCGGTGCGCGGCGCCGTTCAGCTTCACGCAGTGCCCCGCAGTGATCACGACGCTTTCGTTGGCGCTGGTCACGGCCGTGCCGGAGCAGGCGGAATTGCGGCCTTCCGCCGTGGTGAAGAACACCCGCCCGACGGTGCGCACGACCCCGCCCCCGTCGGTCCAGCGCAGCCCGGGGCTGTTGGGCACCAGGGTCCGCTGCTGGGCGGCCACGCCCCGGACCGACCAGGCGGCGCCCTGGGTGGTCCACGGAGTACGCCGGGCCGTCGTCGACGCGGCGCCGCGGGTCGCCCACGGGGTGCCCTGGGACGGGTCGTCCCACTGGCTGGTGCGTCGCGGCGCGGGCGCATCGAGCGCTTGCGCCGCCAGCATGCGCTGCGGCGTCCAGTACTGCAGGACGGTCCTGCGCTCCGACCAGGAGTCGGCGCCCGACCATCCGACGGGCCGCCTGGGGTCGAGGCCGGTCGAGGCACTGGCCTGGGCGGCGCCCGCGGGGACCAGGGCGCCTGCCACGGTGAGCGCGACGGCGGAGAGCAGGGCGACTCTGCGGTGCATACGTACCTCCCGAAACCGGATAGTTGCGCTCAGAGGTACGTACGGAGGTGTCGATCTGACTCAAGGTATGCGTATCTGGATATGGCATCGCCTGGAACCTGCAGAACAAAGTTCCGTACGATGGGGCGATGACGGACATCTTCGATGATCTGGCTGCGGAATACCGTCAGCTGGACGCGGTATTGGAGTCCCTGACCCCGGATCAGTGGTCCCACCCCTCGGCGGCGGCGGGCTGGACCGTTGCCGATGTGGTCCTGCATCTCGCCCAGACCGAGGAAACGGTCACCGGCCAGTCCATCACGGAAGGGACGGCCTTCCTTCCCTCCGCCGAGGCCACCGTGGACGGCCTGGCCGACGAGATGGTTGCCGCGGAGCGCGGGATGCCGCCGTCGGACCTGCTTGCCCGCTGGCGCAAAGCCGCCTTCGCCACTCCTGACGCGCTGCGCGCCCATCCGCCGGGCACGCGCCTGTCCTGGGTCAGGACGCCGCTGTCCCCGCGCACCCTGGCCACGACCAGGATCGCCGAGCACTGGGCGCACGCCTTGGACATCACGGGTCCGCTGGGCATCGCCTACCCCGACACGGACCGGCTGCGGCATGTGGCCTGGCTGGCCCACCGTACGCTGCCGTACGCCTTCGCCGTCGCCGGCCTTCCCGACGCCCCGGTGTTCTGTGATCTCGCCGCACCGGACGGAACCCGATGGGCCTTCGGTGACCCCGCCGCCCCGGACCGGATCACCGGCCTGGCCTCGGAGTTCTGCCGGGTTGGCGCTCGCCGGCTCGTGCCCGAGCAGACCGGCCTGACCGCCGAGGGTCCGCGCGCCGCCGACGCTCTGCGTGTCGTCCGCAACTACGCCGCCTGACCGCCGATCCTCAGGAGGAAACGGATGCCGTACATCGAGCTGGGGAACGACGCCCCGGGCATCGTCGGGCTGTTGCAGTACCGTCCCGAGACCGGCAAGGTGCTGATGGAGCTGGCCGAGGTGCTACTGCGGGGTGACAACACCCTGTCCAGGGGCGAGCGCGAGCTCATCGCCTCGTATGTCTCCACGCTCAACGAGTGCCGCTTCTGCGCGATGTCGCACGGAGCGTTCGCCGCCGCTCAGCTTCCCGGAGGCGAGCCCGTCGTCACCCAAGCGTGCGAGGAGCCCGGCACCGCACCCATTTCCGACAAGCTCCGAGCCCTGCTGGCGATCGCGGCCGCCGTGCGGCACAGCGGGACCGCGGTCACCCCCGAGGACGTCGAGGCAGCCAGGAAGGCCGGAGCCACCGACATCGAGATCCACAACACGGTGCTGATCGCGGCCGCGTTCTGCATGTACAACCGTTACGTGGACGGTCTATCCACCGTCGCGCCCGACGACCCGGGGCTCTACGCGCGCCGCGCCTCGCACGTCGTCGCCCACGGCTACCTCACCGGCCCTTGAGCCCTTGAGGGCGTGGCGGTCCCCAGCAGGGTGAGGGCGGCGTCGCGGGCCTGTCCGGCCATGCCGACCGTGCCGTGGTGGGCGGCGAGGATGGTCGCGCCCTCGATCAGCATGAGCAGCTGGCGCCCCAGCGTGCCCGGGTCCGCGGCTCCGGCGCGCGTGGCGATGCCGGTGAGCAGGTCGAGGTAGCGGTCCAGGTGCCGTGCGGTGAGGGCGCGCACAGTCTCGTCGTGGTGCTGGGCGGACGCGTTCACCATCGCGCAGCCGCGGAAGGCCGGCCTGTCGTACCACCGCTGGAGGGCGTCGAAGACCGCGGTCAGCTGGTCGTGGGGGTCGTCTCCGGCCGCCGCGACGGCCTCCGTCAGCCAGCCGGTCAACCGCGCGCTGCGCGCTTCCAGCACAGCCTGCACGAGGCCGTCCTTGGTGCCGAAGTGGCGGTAGAGCGTCTCCTTGGACACCTCTAGGCGGGCGCACAACTCGGCGACGCCGATGCCGTCGAGTCCGCGTTCGTACAGGACCGGGGTGGCCGCTTCGATGATGGCGGCGCGGGTGCGGGCCGGGTCGATCGTCGAGCCTTTGGCGACTGGCATGCCATAGATGGTACCGATCGGTTCGATTGGCTGCTAGCGTCTTGGATCGTACCGATCGGTTCGATCTCTGGAGCCTTCGATGACGGACCCGCTTGCCACCGACCCTCCGCGCGATCCCCGCTTTCCCGCCGTCACACCCGCGTTGACCTTCGACAGCGGTGGCGCGGCCTTGCCGGGCGTCCTGCACGTTCCGGCAGGCAGCGGGCCGCACCCGGTCGTCGTGCTGCTGCACGGATTCCCCGGCAACGAACGCAACTTCGACCTCGCACAGGTGCTGCGCCGTGCGGGCTATGCGTCCTTGGTGTTCCACTATCGCGGCTCGTGGGGCGCCGGGGGTTCGTGGTCGTGGGGGCATGTGCTCGAGGACACGGCCGCGGTCGTGGCCGGTCTGCGGGAGGAGGAGCTCGTCGCCGCGTACCGGCTCGATCCGCGACGGGTGGTGTTGATCGGCCACAGTCTCGGTGGATTCGCCGCGCTGATGACCGCGGCGGCGGACCCGTCCATTGCGGCGGTCGCCTCGGTGGCGGGGTTCGACTTCGGTACGGTGGCGGCGCTCTGCCGGGCTGACCCGAGCCTGCGGGAGGGCTATGTGGAGGCGTTCGCCGGGGAGCTCGGACCGCTTCGGGGCACCAGCGGGGAGGCGCTCGTCGCCGAGATGGAGGCGGCCGGCGACTCGTGGCGGCTTGCCGGGCTCGCGCCGCTGCTGGCGGACCGCCCGGTGCTGCTCATCGGCACCAGCCTCGACACCGTCACCCCGCACGAGGTGCATCACGAACCGCTGGTCACGGCCTACCAGGCGCAGCCCGTCAAGCAGCTCGACCATCATGTCTTCGCCACCGACCACGCTCTGTCGGACCATCGCGTGACGCTGGCGCGTACGATCTTGCGCTTCCTGGCGCGATGCCCGTGAGCCCGGCGCTGTGGCAGGCGGTGAGGCTGGCTCTCGGCACCGCTTCGGCGCTCGGGCTCGCGCGCTTCGCCTACGGGCTGCTCGTCCCGGCCATGCGGGACGACCTGCACTGGAGCCTGGCCGAAGCGGGGGTCATGAGCGCCGCCAACGGACTCGGCTACCTCCTCGGCGCGCTGGTGACCCCCGCCGTCCGGCGCCGGCTGGGCACCGCCGGCACCTTCCGCTGGGGGATGATCCTCATCGTGGTGGCGCTCGCCGCCAGCGCGGTGAGCGGTGACCACCTGGTGCTGCTGACCGCACGGGCCGCCGCCGGGGTCGCGGGGGCGCTGGTGTTCATCGCGGGCGGTGTGATCGCGGCGCGTATCGCCACCGGCATCTCCTCCGGCGTGCCCATCACCGTCTACTTCGCCGGCACCGGGCTGGGCATCGTGGTCAGCGGCGCGACCATCCCGGCACTGGGGGATCGCTGGCAGCTCGCCTGGGCCGGCCTCAGCGTCGCCGCCGGGCTGGCGACGCTGGTGAGCTGGGCCGCCGCGGACACCGGCGAGGACAGGGAGGCGCCGGCCGCCACCGCCGGGCGGGCTCGGGTGCGCCCGCTCTGGCGGACCGCCCTGGCGTATCTGCTGTTCGCCGCCGGCTACATCACCTACATCACCTTCCTGTCCGCCTACCTCGCCGAGCGGCACCTCCCGGTCGCGCAGGTGACACTCACCTGGACGGTCCTGGGGGTGGCCGTCATGGCGGCGCCCTCGCTGTGGAGCCGCCCCATCACCCAGTGGCCCGGTGACCGAGCCCTTGCCGCGCTGCTCGCCGTCCTCGCCGGGGGAGCCGCACTGGCCCTGGCCTCCTCGGAGTTGCCGGTCATCCTCGCCTCCGCAGTCGTCTACGGGGCGACGTTCATGGCCGTTCCCGCCGCCGTGACCGCGCTCATCAGGAACGGCACCCCGCCCGCCGACTGGACGGCCACGCTGGCGGCCTTCACCACCTTGTTCGCGGCCGGTCAGACCGCCGGGCCGTGGATCGCCGGCATCCTCGCCGATCACACCTCGACCGAGGCCACGCTGGCCTGGACCGCGATCCTGTGCGCGGCGGCCGCCGCCACCCTGGGCCGTCCACGCCTCGCACCCACGACCACGAGAGAAGGAGAACGGCAGTGACCACCTTTGTTCTGATTCCTGGCATGTGCCACGGCGGCTGGTGCTTCGAGCAGCTCACCGAGGAGCTGCGCCGTCACGGGCACCGCGTACACCCGCTGACCTTGACCGGGCTCAGTGAGCGCAGCCATCTGCTGCATGGCGGGGTGAACCTGGAGACCCACATCCAGGACGTGACCGGCGTGCTGGCGGCCGAGAACATCCAGGATGCGGTGCTCGTCGGCCACAGCTACGGAGGAATGGTGATCACCGGGGTCGCCGATCGTGTGCCGGGCCGGGTGGACTCGCTGGTCTACCTGGACGCCGTCGTGCCGCAGCCCGGCGATTCCATGTGGAGTCTGGTCTCCGATCGCGAGCGGCAGTGGTACGTGGATGTGGTGGAGAGCGGCGACGCCGTGCGTCCGCTGCCCTTCTTCGATCCGCGAGCCACGCCCCACCCACTCGCCTCGCTCCTCCAACCTCTCCCGATCACTGAGGACGCGGCGCACGTCCGGCGGCGGGTCTACGTGTACGCGGCGGGGTGGGCGGACCAATCGCCGTTCACCCCCACCTACCAGCGGCTGCGCGCGGACCCCTCCTGGACCACGTACGCGCTCGACAGCGGGCACAACCTCATGCGGGACGCCCCGCAGGACCTCCTGAAAATCCTGCTCGACATAGGCGGCTGACGGTCAGACGATGTTCAGCTCCGGCCTGGCCCCGGCCAGGGCGAAACGGCCGGCGTCGAAGCCGGTGACGTCCACGAACGGGGCCCGGCTCAGGTAGAGGTCCCGGACCACCTCCCCGACGGCCGGGCTCATGAGGAAACCGTGGCCGGAGAAGCCAGTGGCGTAAAGGAACCGGTCGACGTCCGGAGCGGTCCCGATGAGCGCGTTGTGGTCCGGCGTCACCTCGTACAGGCCGGCCCAGCCGGTGGCGATGCCGGTCTCCATCAGGGCCGGGGCGCGGCGGGCCATGGCCTCGCCGAGGCGCGGCAGCCAGGCGTCGGAGCGATCCAGCTTGAACCCAGGGGTCTCGTCCGGGTCGGACATGCCCAGCAGCAGCCCCGGGCCCTCGCGGTGGAAGTAGAACGTGGTGCCGAAGTCGATGGTGAACGCGGTCGGGGGCAGATCGGGAATCGGCTCGGTGACGAGGATCTGCCTGCGTAGCGGGGTCACCGGCAGGTCGACGCCCACCCACGCGCCGATCTGCCGCGACCAGGCGCCGGCCGCGCAGATCACGGTGTCGGTCTCGATGCGGCCACCGCCGGTCTGGACCGCGACGATGCGGCCGTCCACGGTCTCGATGCCGGTCGCGGCGCAGTTGGGCAGCAGGAGCGCGCCCAGTCGCCGGGCCGCACCCGCGTACCCGAGCACCACGGATTCGGGGGTGCAGTGGCCGTCGCTGGGGGAGTAGGCGGCGGCGAGCAGCCCGTCGGTGTCGATCAACGGCGACAGCTCGGCGGCCTCCCGCGCGGAGATCATCCGGCTGGGCACGCCCAGGTCGTTCTGGATCGCCACGTTCTTCTCGAACTCCGCCACCGACTCCGGGGAGTCGAGCAGGAACAGGTAGCCCGGCTTGTGCAGGTCGATCTCCTGCCCGAAGCGGTCGGCGAAGGTCTCGAACGTCTCCAGGCTGCGGACGGCGAGTTCGATGTTGACCCGGTCGGAGAACTGGGCGCGCACGCCCCCGGCCGCCTTCGAGGTGGAGCCGGAGCCCAGCGGCCCCTTGTCGATCAGGACCACGTCCTGCACCCCGGCCGCCGCCAGGGCGTACGCCGAGCTGACGCCCATGGCGCCGCCTCCGATGATGACCGCCGAGGCATGTGAGGGCAGCACACGTCCGGTCTCGCGCATGGATCGGTTCCTTTCGCCGGTTACCCGATCCAGCATCGCGGATCGGACAGACCGGGAGGAAGTGGTACGCCCCCATCGGTTTTCGGCTACCCGGGAGGCCGGGCGCGAGCAGATCAATCGGTGGCGGGAAAAGCAAATTGACCATTCTTCGCCAATTCTTTATTCGATGCGAGAGATCCGGCTGCGGTGTGGCGCTCCAGCCGGAACCACGTCAAATGTAAGCATCGTGCTGGTCTGATCGGCTCGCCTGCTGCGGGTCGCATTTCGCACTGCGGCTGCGTGGTCGCATTTTTCTTGAAAGGAACGGACATGTTCACGCCCCTTCCCGACCGGCCGAAGCCCCGTCACTCGGTGAGGAGGGCGACGAGGCTGGCCATGTGCGGCTCGCTCTCGGTCGTGTTGGTCGCCTCCTTGACGACCAGTGCGGGCGCCGACGATGATCACGAGCAGGTGCAGAAGCAGAAGCACGATCAGCATGTTTTTCGCGATCACGGGTGGTGCGAACCGCGCATCTTCTGGAAACGTCACTGGCTGTCGCCCAGGAACTTCTTCGTCCCCCGCACCCGCTTCATCGACGGCCCTGGCGGCCAGATGACGGTGTCCGTCACGCGGGAACACGAAGTCCTCGCGTTCCTGGAGACAGAGTTGTCGAAGCGACACGAGGTCACACGTACGTTCGGTACCACTGAGGTCGTCAACGAACTGCGGAAGCTGGGCCTTCCCCACCTCGAAGAGCGGCACATGGTCTTCACCGGGCACGAATACACCCAGGAGATCAGCGACGGCAAGTACGGCAACATGTGGTACCGGGTGCTCGGTTACCGTGTCGGCTGGTCGGCGTGGTCGGTGCTACGGACCTGCCGCCACGTCGAGATCGACTCAGGCATCGCCAACGTGCCCGCCAGGATCGAAGGCTGGCGCTACTGGGAGACCAAGCACCCGATGTTCAAGGGCCGCATCATCTCCAAGAAGTGATCAGGTCACCGGCGACGACGGCGTCTTCGCGCATGGTCGTCGCTGTCGCCTTCACCTGGCTCCGGTAGACGGACCAGCGACAGGCAGACCCGTGCGGCCGTCATAGTGCGGTTAATATTCATGGCTTCGCTCCTCTTGACGTGTGGAGCAACCGAGGGAGCTGTGATGTGCATCCCCGGCATGACTTTCCGCTTATCTCCTAAAATAACCCAATAATCCCAGCGAAGGGGGGATCGTAAACCGAGTTTGAACCTAAGAAGGGCGGCGCAATGCCCATTCGACTCCTGGGCAACGATCCATGACGACATCGAGGCCGGCGTCGCGAGCACGCTGAGCCGCGGCCACGTCGATCACGTCAAGGGGCAGCCACACCGCCCCGGCGCCCGTGGCGATCGCCTCGTCCACGGCCTCTCCCGCGTGCTCGGAGCGCCGGTAGACGGCGACGACGTCCACCTTGGCCGGCACGTCGGACAACGACGCGTATCCCGGCTCGCCCAGCACGGTCTCGGCGGCAGGATGGACGGGGATGATCCGCCTGCCTCGCACCTGGAGCAGACGAGCCTGCTCGTACGCCGTACGGTGCGGATGGTTGCCGAGGCCCACGAAAGCCCACGTCTGTGCCTGTCCGAGCAGCCGCTTGATGACCTTCTCATCCGCGTAACGATTGTCCATGCCCAGGGCAACACCGCGGGCCCGGCGTAGCTTCCGGTGCCGGATTCACGGGTCCATGACGCCGTACGTGGAGGCCCGGAACAGGAAGGACGCCCAGGACCGGTAGGGACGCCACGAGTCGGCCAGCTTGCGGTAGGCGGCCGGCGGCGCGTCCTCCGGCAGCCCGTACGCCTCGCGCAGGTTCGCGAACAGGCGCGGCTCGTCGCCGGGGAACGCGTCCGGCGCGCCCGCGCCGCGGATCAGGATCAGCCCCGCGGAGAACGGCCCCACGCCGGGCAGGCCACGCAGCTCGGCCAGCGCCTCCTCCGGGCCGAGCGACCGCAGGTGCTCGGCGGTGAGCAGCCCGTCAAGCGCCGCTCGGGCCAGGCCGCGCACCCACTCCTCCTTCTGCGCGGGCAGGCCCAGGCCGCCCGCCTCCAGCAGCGTCACGGGCGGGGGAAAGGCCGCGTAGGTTCGCCCGTCCACGGTCACCGGCGCGCCGTACCGCTCGGCGATGCGCTGCTTGATCCGGGAGGCGATGATCATCGACGAGCGCTGCACGATCACCGCCCAGCACGCCGCCTCCCACGGGCTCCAGAAACACACCGGCCGCAGCCCGGGGCGGCGTCGTTGCAGGTCGCCCAGCACCGGGTCGGCCTCGCCCAGCTTGGCGAAGCCGGCGCCGTCCACGTCCAGGGAGAGGATCCGCGCCACCTCGCCCCGGATCCCGGGACCCGCAGCCCGCGTCGTGGCCACGCTCACCCCGCCCGGCACGCCCGTGACGGTCACGCCGATCGGCAGCCAATCGGACTCCGCGCAGTAGGCGAAGCGCAGCGCCCGCCCGTCCGAGGGCAGCACGCTGGTGGCCGGCCAGTCCTCGACGAACCGCAGCGAGGCGCCGAAGTCGAACGGGCCCTCGGCGGTGAGCGTGAAGCCGTGCGTGGTCATGCGCGCATGGTATCGGCCACCTCGTTCGCGCCCCGCCCTACCATGTGACCGTGAGCCCAAGCCCTCGATCCGTGCCCAGCATCCGGGACGTCGCCGCCGCCGCGGGGGTCTCCTATCAGACCGTCTCCCGCGTGCTCAACGACTCCCCGCGGGTGCGGCCGGAAACCCGCACCGCCGTGCTGGCGGCCATCGAGCGGCTCGGCTTCCGGCCCAGCCGGGCGGCTCGCGCCCTGAGCCTCGGCCGCGCCCGCGGCATCACCGTGGTCACGTCCAACACCGTGCTGTACGGCTACGCCACCACGCTGCAGGGCCTGGAGGAGGCGGCCCGCGCCGAGGGCCTCGCCATGGGCATCAGGGTCGTGGAGTCGGCCGCCCCCGCCGAGGTGAAGCAGGCCGTGGACTACGTCAGCGACGCCAGCGCGGGCGGCGTGGTGGTGATCGCGTGGGATCCGCTGGGCATCGCGGTGCTGGAGGCGCTGCCGCCGGACGTACCCGCCGTCGCCGTGGTCGAGCCGGCCGCGCCCGACCGGGGCCGGGTCGCGATCGCCCTGGACGAGCGCCGGGCCGCCGCCGATGCCACCCGGCATCTGCTGGAGCTGGGCCATCGCACCGTCCATCACGTGGCGATCCCGTCCGAGGGCGGTCCCGGGGGCCGGCTGGCGGGCTGGCAGGACGCGCTGGCGCAGGCAGGGGCGGAGATCCCCGAGGTGCTGAGCTGCGGGTGGGACATCAAGTCCGCCTACGCGGCGGGGCGGCGGCTGGCCGCCGAGCGGGAGGTCACCGCGATCCTGTGCGGCAACGACGACATCGCCCAGGGGGTCCGGCGGGCGCTGTACGACGCGGGCAAGGACGTTCCCGGCGACGTGAGCATCGTCGGGTTCGACGACATCCCGGGGTCGGCGTACTGGACTCCTGCCCTGACCACGGTGCGGATGGACTTCGCCGGCCTGGGCCGGGCCTGCTTCCACGCGGCCGTGGCCGAGCTGACCGGCCAGGCGCAGCCTGACAGTGCCCGGCCCGCCCTCGTGCCGCCCGCGCTCGTGGTGCGTGAGTCGACCGCGCCGCCGCCTCACTCCTGAAATCGGCGCGTAACGATCCCGCAAAGAGACTTCTCTTCTGGTCGTGTGACCGCTCACACTAACGCCTACAGCCGATGTGACCGGTCACAAACGGCACTCGGCTGAGAACGTGCGTTATCTGAGGAGAGATCTTGAAGCCTGCTGACGTTGCCCAGACCCTGCGCTGGGGCCATGCCGGCCTCGCCGCCGTCGTGGAGATCCACCCGGATCGCCCGGTGGCGCTCCGCGAGCTGTCGGCCGGTCCGGCGGGCTCGCCGGCGCGGGTGTCGCAGCCGCTGGTGGAGGTGCTGATCCCCGGCGAGGGCCGGGCCCGCGCCTCGCAGCGGCTGTCGGAGACGGCGGTGGGCTGCCGGCTGCGGTACGCGGGCTCCGACCAGTCGAGCGACGGCGACTGGCGAGAGCTTCGCGTGCGGTTGCGGGATGAGACGTCGGGGCTGGGCGCCGAGGTGACGATGCGCTCGCACGAGGGCGCGGCCGCGGTCCAGACCCAGGTCAAGGTGACCAACCTGAGCGACAGGCCCGTGCTGCTGCTGGCCGTCACCTCGTTCGCGGCGGGTTTCCTCGGCCGCCCGGTGAGCGAGCTCGACGTATTGCGGGCGAGCAGCGAATGGCTGGGGGAGAGCCGCTGGTCCCGGCGGCCGTTGAGCGAGCACGTCGCCGACCTCGGCCTGGCCGGGCACGGCCAGCACGGGAAGGGCGTGTTCGCCCTGACCAGCACCGGCACCTGGTCCAGCGGGGAGCACGTGCCGATGGGCGGGCTGACCGACCGCGGCACCGGGCAGACCTGGTTGTGGCAGATCGAGCACAACGGCCCCTGGCGGTGGGAGGCCGGCGACCGGATGGACGGCGTCTACGTCGCCCTGTCCGGGCCGACCGACCTGGACCACCAGTGGAGCGAGCTGCTCGCGCCCGGCGCGTCGTTCACCTCCGTGCCCGTCTCGATCGCCGTCTCGGACGACGGTGTGGAGGGCGCGGCGGCGGCCCTGACCGCGCACCGGCGGGCGCTGCGGCGCCCGCACCCCGACCGGGCCGCGCTGCCGGTGGTGTTCAACGACTACATGAACACGCTGATGGGCGACCCCACGACGGCCAAGCTGCTGCCGCTGATCGACGCGGCCGCCGCGGCGGGCGCGGAGGTCTTCTGCGTCGACGCCGGCTGGTACGACGACGGCGGCGACTGGTGGGACAGCGTCGGCGAGTGGCAGCCCTCCCAGACCCGCTTCCCCAACGGGCTGGAAGAGGTGCTGACCCACATCGCCGGCCGCGGCCTGACGCCCGGCCTGTGGCTGGAGCCCGAGGTGATCGGCGTCCGCAGCCCGATGGCCGACAAGTTGCCCGCCGAGGCGTTCCTGCAGCGCGGCGGCGAGCGCGTCGCCGAGCACGGCCGCTACCACCTGGACCTGCGCCACCCCGCCGCCGTCGCGCACCTGGACCAGGTGGTGGACCGGCTGGTGGAAGAGCTGGGCGTCGGCTACTTCAAGCTGGACTACAACATCAACCCCGGCGCCGGCACCGACCGCGACGCCACCAGCGTCGGCGCCGGGCTGCTCGCCCACAACCGGGCCCACCTGGCCTGGCTGGAGGGTGTCCTGGACCGGCACCCCCACCTGGTGCTGGAGAACTGCGGCTCCGGCGCGATGCGCATGGACTACGCGCTGCTGACCCGCATGCAGCTGCAGTCCACCAGCGACCAGCAGGACTTCCTGCGCTACCCGCCGATCGCGGTGGCAGCGCCGCTGTCGGTGCTGCCCGAGCAGGCCGCCAACTGGGCCTACCCCCAGCCCGAGATGACGGACGAGGAAATCGCCTTCACCCTGTGCACCGGCATCCTGGGCCGTCTCTACCTGTCCGGAAACCTGCAGAGGATGACTCCTTCGCAGTTCTCGCTGGTCAAGGAGGGTGTCGGGCTCCACCAGAGCCTCCGCCCCGACCTGATCCGAGCCACGCCGTGCTGGCCGCTGGGCCTGCCCGGCTGGAACGACCCTTGGCTCGCCCTCGGCCTGCGCGCCGGGGACAGCACCCACCTGGGGATCTGGCGCCGCCCCGGCGCCCTCGACACCACCGTGCTCCCCCTGCCCCACCTCGCGGGACGGGACCTGAGCGTGGAGGTCGTCTACCCCGAGGCGGCGAACGGCTGGACGCACACGTGGAACCCGCGGACCGCCGAGCTCACCGTCACCGCCACCCGCCCCGCACCCACCGCCCGCATCCTCCGGCTCCGCCCTCTCTGACCCGCAAAGGAGCTCACCGTGAGACTCGCAGCCTTCACCGCGGTCGCGACCGCCGCCGCCCTGGCACTCACCGCCTGCAGCGATCCCGCCGCGGGGCCCGCCACGCCCGCCGCAGGCGACGCCCCCGCCGCCTGGCCCTCGCCCACCGCCCGCCTGGACGGGGTCACGCTCACCATCTGGGCCGCCCAGAACAGCAACACCATGCCCAAGGCCGTGACCGACGCCTTCACCCAGGCCACCGGGGCCAAGGTCGAGGTCGTCACCATCCCGGACCCGTACGAGCAGGGCGTGCAGACCAAGGTGGCCACCGGCGACAAGCCCGACCTGGCCTTCTGGCAGCCCACCGCGTCCATGCTCACCGCGCTCAACGCCCGCTCCAACCTGCAGCCGCTCGACGGCGCGCCGTGGGTGTCGACCCTGGCGCCGGAGCTGCGTGACATCACGGGCCTGCTGGACAAGACCCGCTACGCCGCGCTGATCACGAGCCCGGCCGTCGAGGGCGTCTACTACAACAAGGAGGTCTTCGCGGCCAACGGCATCGCCGAGACGCCGAAGAACTTCGACGAGCTGCTGGAGGCCGGGCGCAAGCTCAAGGCCAAGGGCGTCACCCCGTTCTTCGAGATGGCCGGCGACAAGTGGGCCACCCAGTGGTGGGTGCAGGTGCAGCTCGCCGACGCCGCCAAGAGCGGCCTGTGGGACCGGGTCAACACCGGCAAGGAGACGTTCGAGGACAAGACCATCCTCGATGCGATCAAGAAGTACAAGTCGCTGATCGACGAGGGGCTGTTCAACTCCGACATCAAGACGGCGAAGTTCGAGGACCAGGGCGAGGCGCTGCTGTCCGGCAAGGCCGCCATGGCCATGCAGGTGAACTCGTTCTTCGGCCAGCTCCAGGCCAAGGCCGACACCGCGGAGCTGGACAAGAAGATCGGCTTCTTCCCGATCTCGCCGTCCGGCAACGTCGGCACGTTCATCCCCGACCAGTCGAACGCGCTGGTCGCCTTCCGCACCGGCGACGCCAAGCGGGAGGCCGCCGCGCGGCAGCTGCTCTCCTACTGGATGGGCCCCGGCTACCAGGGCTTCGTCGCCGACCGGAAGACCGTGTCGCTGCGCAGCGACGTGCCGACCCCCGCCGGCGTGCCGCAGGCGCTGCTGGACGTGCACGAGTCGGTCGGCACCTCGGTCGGGTCCATGCAGGCGCTGGCCGTGGCCAACCCCGACCTGTACCTGAACCTGGCCGACATGATCACCGGTAGCCTGACGCCCGAGCAGGTGGCCGCCGCCACCCAGAAGCAGTTCGCCCAGCTCGCCAAGGCTGCCGGAGCCTCCGGCTTCTGATCCACGTACCGCCCGGCGGGAGGCTCGCACGGCCTCCCGCCCTCCCTTCTAGGAGCCGCCTCGTGCCCACCGGTCAGGAGACGCTCACGCTCCCTGTCGCTCGCCGCCGCACCCCCGCGGCGGCCGCCAGGCGTCAGAACCACCCGATGTGGTTCCTGATCCCGGCGTTCGCGATCCTTTTCGTCTTCTTCTTCCTGCCGACCCTCTTCAACTTCATCTACGCCTTCACCGACTGGTCCAGCTTCAAGAGCGACATCCGCCCCGTCGGCCTCGACAACTTCAGCTTCCTGCTGTCGGACGGCACGCTGTTCAGCGCGCTGCGGATCACCGTGATCTACGCCGTCCTCGTCGCGCTCTTCCAGAACCTGTTCGGGTTCGGCCTGGCCGTGCTGCTGGAGAAGGACACCTGGCTCAACCGCGCCGCGCGCCTGATCTTCGTCATCCCCGTGCTGATGTCCGCGCTGGCCGTCGGGTACGTCTTCCAGGCCCTGCTCAAGCCGGACGGCAGCCTCAACGACCTGCTGTCGGCGCTGAGCGGGCAGCAGGTGAGCATCGCCTGGCTCGGCAGCACCACCTGGACGCTCGTGCTGGCCGCGGTCATCCACGCCTGGAAGTGGATGGGCCTGTCCATGCTCATCTACCTGGCCGGGCTCAAGACCATCCCCGAGGACGTCACCGAGGCCGCCCGCATCGACGGCGCCACCGGCTGGCAGGCGTTCTGGTCGGTCCGCTTCCCGCTGCTGGCCCCGGCGGTCACCTTCAACGTGGCCACCTCGCTGCTCGGCTCCATGAACGGCTTCGACATCGTCCAGGCGCTCACCGGCGGCGGGCCCGCCCGCAGCACCGAGATCCTGAACATCTTCATCTACCGCACGTTCGGCCAGGGACTGTTCGCCCAGGCCACGACCATGAGCCTGGTGTTGTTCCTCATGGTCGCCCTGCTGGCGTTCCCCGTCATCCGGATCCTGCGCAAGAGGGAGGAGATCCTGTGACCGAGCGTAGCGAGGGCACCAATGAACACAGCGACCTTGTCGCAGGTCCGACGAAGGAGGACCTGTGACAGTCCAGGCCTTCGGAAGCAAGGTGCGGAGCCGCGTGCCCGCACCCGGCTCGCGCGGGATCGCGGCACGGCTGCGACCCTTCGCCGTCGTCGTGCTCGTCGCGCTCGTGATGGGCGTGCCGCTGTGGCTGGTCGTCGTCACCGCGGGCAAGTCGCAGGGCGAGGCCCTCTCGCCGGACCTGTCCCTGCCGTCGCGCTGGCGGTTGTGGGACAACCTGGTACAGGTCTGGCAGCAGGGCGAGGTTCCCTCCGCGTTCTTCGGCAGCCTGCTCGTCGTCGCGCCGTCCGTGGCGCTGGTGCTGACGCTCGGCTCGATGGCCTCCTGGGTCCTCGCCCGCCGCACCACCAGGCTCAACGCCGTCCTGTACGCGCTGGCGATCAGCGGCATCGTGCTGCCGCCCGCGGTCGTCACCATCGTGCTCCTGCTGCGCCAGCTCGGCCTGGCCGGCACCGCGGTCGGCATGATCGGCGTCTACGCCGGCATCTACATGTCCACCGTGATCTTCTTCGTCACCGGCTTCGTCCGCACCGTGCCGCTGTCGCTGGAGGAGGCCGCCCGCATGGACGGCGCGGGCCCGGTGCGGGTCTTCGTGTCGGTCATCCTGCCGCTGCTGCGGCCGGTGCTGGCCACCGCGACCATCCTCATCTGCCTGTACGTGTGGAACGACGTCTTCTACGCCTTCTTCGTCATCGGCGGCCGGCTCGACACGCTGCCGCTGAACCTGTTCCAGGTCGCCAACGCCGGGCTCTACCTCAACAACTGGCACCTGATCTTCGCCTACATCATCCTGATGAGCCTGCCACTGCTGGTCGTCTTCGCGGTCGCGCAGCGGAAGATCATCTCCGGGATCACGGGCGGGGCGGTGAAGTAGTCACGCCATCCAGAGGCTGACGGCCAGGCCGAGGCCGGCCACGGCGATGGCGAAGCGCAGCGGGCGCTCCGGCAGCCGCCGCACGACCTTCGGCCCGAGCCAGCTGCCCACCAGGCACCCGCACGACAGCGCGCCGGCGGCCAGCCAGTGAACCGGGGCCAGGAAGGCGTACGCGACGGCGGCCGTGATGTTGGCCGCGCCGGTCGCCATGTTCTTGACCGCGTTGGTGACCGGCAGCGGCTCGGTGACGCTGGCGCAGAGCACGGCCAGCATGATGACGCCGGAGGCCGCGCCGAAGTAGCCGCCGTACACGCCGACCAGCGCCACCGCCACGGCCAGCGGCAGGAAGGACGCGGTCTTGGGCGCCCGCGCGTCGGCCAGGCGCCGCAGCGGGTCCCTGGCCAGCAGCAGCACCGAGCCGAACGCGATGAGCAACGGCGCGGCGAGCTCGAATGCCTTGGCCGGGGTGGCCAGCAGCAGCCAGGCCCCGGCCGTGCCGCCCACCGCGGCCACCGCGACCAGCTTGGTGACGCGCCGGCCGTGGCCGCGCAGCTCCTGGCGGGAGCCCGCGGCGGTGCCGACGGTGGTGGAGAACATCGCCACGGTGTTGGTGACGTTGGCGACGACCGGCGGCAGGCCGAAGGCGAGCAGCGCCGGATAGCTGACGAGCGAGGCGAGCCCGCCGATGGAGCCGGCCAGCCCCGAGCCCAGCCCCGCTGCGACCAGCAGGGTCACGGAGAGAAGATCCAACCGTCAGACCCACCCGGGTGCGGACAGATCGACCGGCGCCATGCGTTCGATCGCCAGCCTGACCTTCCCCATCGCCTCGACGATCTCCTGCTCCCGCTCGTCGGTCAGGCTGGCGATGGGCACCGAGCAGCTGATCGCGTCGGTCACGGGGGAGTGGTAGCGCAGCGCGAAGCCGAAGCATTTCACGCCGACATAGTTTTCCTCGTTGTCGATGGCGTAGCCACGCTCGCGGGTCAGCTCGAGGTCGCGCCGCAGGGCGTCCTGGTCCACGAGGGTGTTGGGAGTCAGCGGCACGATCGGCTGCGGGATCGGCACCTCATGCGGGGTGCCGATGCGCTCGGCCAGCAGCGACTTGCCCATGGCGGTGCTGAAGGCGGGCAGCCGGCGGCCCACGCGGCTGAACGGGCGCACGTAGCGGCTCGACTCCTTGGTGGCCAGGTAGACGATGTAGGTGCGGTCGAGGCGGCCGAAGTGGATGGTCTCGTCCAGCTGGGCGCTGAGGTCGTTGATGTGCGGCTGCGCGATGCGCAGGTAGGGGTCGGTGTCGAGGTAAGTGGTGCCGGCCAGCAGGGCGCGGATGCCGATGCTGTAGAGGCTGCCCGTCTCGTCGGTGCGCACCCAGCCGTGCTCCACGAGGGTGCGGATCAGGGCGTACAGGCTGCTGCGCGGGGCTCCCAGGGCCTCGCTCAGCTCACGCAGACGGGCGGGGCGGTTTTGGCGGGAGGCCAGGAGTTCGAGGAGCTCGATGGTCCTCGCCGCGGACTTGACGCTACGCACCCCGCTCTCGGGATGGGTCATTGCACCTCACAGGAGTCTGCGCGCCTCGGTCAAAGTGTTGACACATTACCAAAATGGAGCTTAACTGCCAGCCACATGCTCAGCAATCTACATATGGAGACAGCTTGCCTGCCACGTATACGAGCGAGGAGATATCCGAACGGCTGCGCCGGGGGATGGACACAGGCGTGCTGTCGTTCCCGCTGACTGCCTTCGACCCCGACGGGCGCGTCGATCTGGACGGCTTCCGCGCGCATCTGCGCACGCAGATCGGGGCCGGTCCCGGCGCGCTGTTCCCGTGCTGCGGCACCGGTGAATTCTTCTCGCTCGCCGAGGACGAGTACGCGAGTTTGATCAAGACTGCCGTCGAGGAGGCGGGCGGCGCGGTGCCGGTGGTCGCGGGCGTGGGCTACGGCTGGGCCCAGGCCGCCAGGTTCGCCGCCGCCGCCGAGCGGGCCGGGGCCGACGCCCTGCTCCTGCTGCCGCCGTACCTGGCCGAGACCCCGCAGCGGGGACTGGTCGAGCACGTGCGCCGCGTCGCCGCGAGCACCGCGCTGCCGATCATCGTCTACCAGCGCGCCCAGGTCAGGATCGACGTCGCCACCGTGCCCGCCCTCGCCGAGATCCCGAACGTGATCGGCGTCAAGGACGGCCACTCCGACCTCGACCGGTTGCAGCGCATCAAGCTCGCCGCCCCCAGTCAGTGGCTGTTCTTCAACGGCGCGGCCACCGCCGAGATGCAGGCACGCGCCTACCGCAGCATCGGCGTGCCGGCCTACTCCTCGGCGGTGCACGCCTTCGCCCCCGAGATCGCCGGCGCCTTCTTCCGGGCGTTCCACGCCGGTGACGACGCGCGGGTCGACCGGCTGCTCAAGGAGTTCTATGTCCCGCTGGTAGAGCTGCGCGACCAGGGCAGTGGTTACGCGGTCTCCCTGGTCAAGGCCGGGGCCCGGCTGCGTGGCGCGAACGTCGGCTCGGTGCGCGCCCCCCTGGCCGACCCCACGCCTGAGCACCTGCGGACCCTCGAAGGCCTGCTGAGCACCGGACTCGCCCTCGCCGCCGCCTAGAAGGAATCCCCACATGTCACGAATCATCCGGGCGACCGTCACGCCCATCCTGATCAGCGACCCGCCGCTGCTCAACGTGCTCGGCGTGCACCAGCCGTACACGCCGCGCACGATCATCGAGATCGAGACCGACGACGGCGTCACCGGCATCGGCGAGACCTACGGTGACTCCGACTACCTGGACGTGGCCCGCAAGCTCGCCGAGGTCCTCCCCGGCCGCGACCTGACCGCCGTGAACGGCCTGTACACCCTGGCGTCCGCCGCGCTGACCGGGGCCGCGGACAACGTCAAGGAGTTCGACCCGGCCGGCCTGCGCGGCACCCGCAACAACGAGAAGCTGATCCGCAGCGTGGTGTCCGCCTTCGAGGTGGCCTCGCTCGACGCGCTCGGCAAGACGACCGGGCTGCCGGTGCACTGCCTGCTCGGCGGCAAGGTACGCGACCGCGTCGACTACAGCGGCTACCTGTTCTACCGCTGGGCCGAGCACCCCGACGGCGAGGCCCCCGACGACTGGGGCGCCGCCCTCGACCCCGACGGCGTCGTCCGGCAGGCCCAGCGCTTCGCCGACGACTACGGCTTCACCTCCTTCAAGCTCAAGGGCGGCGTGTTCGAGCCCGAGCAGGAGATCGCCGCCATCAAGGCGCTGGCCAAGGCGTTCCCCGGCTACCCGCTGCGGCTGGACCCCAACGGCGGCTGGTCGGTCGAGGCCAGCGTGCGCGTGGCCGAGGAGGTCGGCGACCTGCTGGAGTACATGGAGGACCCGACCGCGGGCGTGGACGGCATGGCCGAGGTGCGCAAGCGCACCGGCGCGGTGCTGGCCACCAACATGTGCGTCACCACGTTCGCCGAGGTCCCGGAGGCGTTCGCCAAGGACGCCGTCCAGGTCGTGCTGTCGGATCACCACTACTGGGGCGGGCTGCAGGCCACCCGTGAGCTGGCGGCGCTGTGCCGCACGTACGGCGTGGGCCTGTCCATGCACTCCAACACCCACCTCGGGATCAGCCTGGCGGCGATGACCCACGTCGCCAGCGTCATCCCCCAGCTGAGCTACGCCTGCGACAGCCACCGGCCCTGGCAGACCGAGGACGTCATCACCGAGCCGCACCGCTTCACGGGCGGTGCGATCGAGGTGAGCGACGCCCCCGGCCTCGGTGTCGAGCTCGACCGGGACGCGCTGGCCGCGCTGCACGAGCGCTGGCTGGCCCGCCCCGACATGCGTGACCGCGACGACGTCGCCGCCATGCGCAAGGTCCATCCCGACTGGATCCAGCCCGCACTCCCCCGCTGGTGATAACGAAAGAAGAATCATGAGAATCGGAGTACTCCTGGCCGCCGTCGCGCTGGCCGCCTCAGCCTGCTCCGTGCAGGGCGGCAGCGGTGACAAGAGCGCCGCCGCGTCCGGCTACCCCAACAAGCCCGTCGAGTTCACCGTTCCGACGGACCCGGGCGGCAGCACCGACCTGCTCACCCGCGCCCTCGCCAAGAGCATCGAGGAGCCGCTCGGCGCCAAGGCCGTGGTCGTGAACAAGCCGGGCGCCAACGGCAAGATCGCCGGTAAGGACGTGTTCGGCAGCAAGCCGGACGGTTACCGCATCGCGGTGATGCCGCAGTCGCTCTTCGCCATCGGCCCGCTCATGCTCGACGACGCCGACCCGGTCAAGCTCACCGACATGACCTTCATCAAGGGTCTGGCGGTCGAGGACTACGTCCTGGTCGTGCCCGCCGACTCCAAGTACAAGACGCTCAAGGACCTGGTCGAGGCCTCCAGCGTCAAGTACGGCACCACCGGCCCCGGCACCGGCAGCCAGCTGTCGCAGACCCTGCTGTTCGGCCTGGCCAAGACGGACGCCGCCCCGGTGCCCTTCGACGGAGGCGCGCCGACCGTGACCGCGGTGCTCGGCGGCAAGGTCGACGCCGCGTCCGTGCAGATCGCCGAGGGCTTCAAGCACGTCCAGGCCGGCAAGATGCGGGCGCTCGCGGTCTTCGGCGACAAGCGGCACGAGGCCCTGCCGGAGGTGCCGACCGCCACAGAGTCCGGCTACGACGTCGTGGTCGACCAGCGCAGGTTCGTCGCGGGACCGGCCGGGCTGCCCGCCGAGGTGCGTGACAAGCTGGCCGCGGCCATCGACAAGGCCATCGCCTCGCCCGAGTACAACGAGATCCTGAAGACCAACTACATCGGCCGCTGGGACGCCAACGGCGACCAGGTCGGAACCCAGCTGAACGAGAGCCTGCAGCGCTTCGACAAGCTGGCCAAGGACCTCGGCATCGACCTGAAGGCCCAGCAGCAGTGAGCTACGAGCGTCGGCTGAACCTGGTGGCCGCCCTGGTGCCGCTGGTCATCGGCGTAGTGGCCGCGCTCATGTCGTGGAACCTGGGGGTCGGCAGCCTGTCGGCCCCCGGGCCCGGCATGTGGCCGCTGGTGGTCAGCGTCGCCATGGTGGTCATCGCCGCGGTGCTCATGCTCCAGTCGCGGCCCCGCGGCGACGAGGAACGCTTCACCAAGGACGTCGTGACGGTCGCCATCGCGGCCGCCTCGCTGATCGCCTACGCGTTCCTGTTCGAGCTCGTCGGCTTCGAGGTGCCCACCATCGCGCTGCTCGTGCTGTGGCTCAAGGGGCTCGGCCGGGAGAGCTGGCGGATGACCGCCGTGGTCTCGGTGGTCGCGACGGCGGCGCTCTACCTGCTGTTCATCACCGGGCTCGGGGTGTCCCTGCCCCACATCATCCAACTGTGAGACTGGACATGGACTTCCTTTCCCCGGTGATCGACGGCTTCGGCGTGGTCTTCCAGCCGGAGAACCTCTTCTACTGCCTGCTCGGGGTCACCCTCGGCATGCTGATCGGGGTTCTGCCCGGGCTCGGGCCAGCGGCCACCATCGCGGTGCTGCTGCCGATCACGTACAACATCGAGCCGACCGCCGCCATCATCATGCTCGCCGGCATCTTCTACGGCGCCCAGTACGGCGGCACCATCACCTCGGTGCTGCTGCGCCTGCCCGGCGAGGCGTCCAGCGTGGTCACCGCCATCGACGGGCACGCGCTGGCCAAGCAGGGCCGGGCCGGCTCGGCGCTCGGCATCGCCGCCATCGGCTCCTTCATCGGCGGCACCGTCGCGATCATCGGCCTGACGTTCGTGGCGCCGCTGGTCGCCGGCTTCGCCCTGGACTTCGGGCCGTCGGAGTACACCGCGCTGGCCCTGCTCGGCATCCTGCTGATCACCACGCTCGGCACCGGGTCGCCGCTCAAGAGCATCCTCATGGCCACGGTCGGGCTGCTGCTGGCCACCGTCGGGCAGGACCCGCTGGAAGGCGTCTCCCGCCTGACCTTCGGCGTCGACCAGCTGCTCGACGGGATCGACTTCGTCATCGTCGCGATGGGCCTGTTCGGCGTCGGCGAGATCCTCTACAACCTGGAGTCGCTGCGCCGGCCCCCGGAGGCGGCCGCGCCCGTCGGTTCGGTCTACCCCTCCCGCGCCGAGCTCAGCGAGTCCAAGGGTGCGATCACCCGCGGCTCGTTCCTCGGCTTCCTGCTCGGCATCCTGCCGGGAGGTGGCGCGACCATGGCGTCCATGGTCGCCTACGCCGTGGAGAAGCGGGCCGGCAAGCAGCCGGAGAAGTTCGGCAAGGGCGCCATCCAGGGCGTGGCCGGGCCCGAGAGCGCCAACAACGCCGCCGCGACGTCGTCGTTCATCCCGCTGCTGACGCTGGGCATCCCGGCGAACGCCACCATGGCGATCATGTTCGGTGCCCTGCTCATCCAGGGCATCACACCCGGCCCGGCGCTGGTGGCGGAGAAGCCCGACCTGTTCTGGGGCGTGGTCAACTCCATGTACGTCGGCAACCTGCTGCTGCTGGCCATGAGCATGCCGCTGATCGGGGTGTTCGTCCGCATCCTGCGGGTGCGGCAGGCCATCCTGGCCCCGCTGACGATCCTCGTCACCATGATCGGCGTCTACACGGTCAGGATGAGCGTCTTCGACATGTTCCTCATGGTCGGCCTCGGGGTGCTCGGCTACCTGATGAAGAAGGCCGGCTTCGAGCCGGGGCCGCTCGTGCTGGCGTTCGTGCTCGGCAGCCTGCTGGAGTCGTCGTTCCGCCGGTCGATGCGCATCTTCGGCGGCGACGTGACCGGCTTCCTCACTCAGCCCATCACCGCCACCCTGCTCGCCGTGATCGTCCTGATCATCGTCGTGCCCCCGGTCCTACGCCTGACCAAGCGCAAGGACTCCTCCCGAGAGAAGGTGGAAGCATGACAGTCGTCGTCGCCGGATACGTCCCCACGGCGCTCGGCCAGGCCGTCCTCGACCAGGCGCTGGCCGAGGCCGAACGCAGGAAGGCCCGGCTCGTGGTGGTGAACGTCTCCCGCCCCGGCTCCTACGTCGACCCCGACACCGCGGTGGTGGCCGACCTCGAACGCCGGGTGGGCGACGGGCACGAGGTGCGGCAGGTGCAGGACAACGACCCGGCCGCCGCGGTGCTGGATGTGGCGCAGCGGGAGTCGGCGAGCCTCGTCGTGATCGGCGTGCCGCGCCGCTCCCCGGTCGGCAAGCTCATCATGGGCAGCACGGCTCAGCGCATCCTGCTGGACTCGCCCTGCCCCGTGCTGGCGGTCAAGGAACCCTGAGGGCCATCTCCAGCACGTCGGCCAGCTGCCGCGGGGTCGGCAGGATGCGCAGCGCCTCGTCGATCTCGCGTTCCGCCCACGCGCGGTGGCGCGGCTCGGCGTCCGGATCGAGGGCGTGGCGTGCCTGGACCAGCAGGAAGTTGAGCCGGGAGGCGACCAGCATCGAGAAGTCCGCCGGCTGGGTGATGCGCCCGGGGCCGTCAGCGCGCACGTAGGCCTCGTACATGGCGCGCATGGCGTCGAGGTCGGCGACGGAGTTGTCGCAGAACCAGTCGAACAGCGCACGGGCCAGCTCCCGGCCCGGCGCGGCGGGCCCGAGGTTGTCCCAGTCGACGACCACCAGCCCGTCGTCGGCGGGATCGGCCAGGACGTTCTCGGGGTGCAGGTCGCGGTGGCAGAGGATCAGGCCGGCGGGAGCGGCCGGCGTGACCGCCGTGCACAACTCGGGCACGATGGCCAGCCGATCGGCCAGGCCCGCCGCCCACGACGCGCCCGACGCGGACAGCTTCGCCAACTCGTGCGTGGCGGGGACTCGGTCGTACCAGGCGTCGGGCGGCCGGCCGTCCGGCTCGACGGCCATGGGCTGGGCACACCGGTGCAGGCGCGCCAGCAGCGCCCCGAGCTCGGTCGGCGTGGCGGGCGCCGTCAGCTCGACCGGCCGCAGGTCCGCCCAGTCGTACAGGCGCAGCCACGTCCCATCGGGCGTCGTGAGCAGATAGCGCCCCTCGCGGTCGGCGTGGCTCGCCGGCAGCCGCACCCCGGCCGCGGCGGCCTGCCGCGCGAACGCCAGCTCCGCCTCGATCAACGCCCGTGACGGCGGCTCGGCGAAGATCTCCTTCAGCGCGTAGCACGCCGGCCCGACCTCCAGCCGCCAGATCTGCCCCAGCGCCCCCCGCGGCCCTCGGGACGCCACGACGTCCTGATCCCAGCCGAAGGCTTCCCGCACGTACGCCACGAGATCCACGCGGCCCAGTATGGGCGGTCATCTGGCCCGCGCACAAAGTTTTCATGCCGATGAAGCGCACCATCAGATGGCTCAGCGGCGGCAGCGCCGTGAAGGCGGTGAAGATCGGCGGTATTGGAAGGCTGATCCCAGTCGTCGATCAGCCCGATGCAATCGCGCAAGGCGGGGCCAGTCCCGCCACCTTTCGCCGGCTCCCGGCTGCCCGGCCTGATGGCCTCGAACATCCAGGTGGAGGGCAACCTGCGCCTGACCGATTGTCACGTCACCGGCGAGTTGCGCCTGCCGCGCGTACTGGATCTCTAGCGTCAGCTGCGGGCCGAGTCCAGTCAGGCTGATCCGCTCATAGGCGGGAACGTCGGAGGGTGCGGCGTAGCCGGCGATGAATCCCTCGAGGTCGGGACGGCCGTTCACGGTCCAGGTCGCTCCATGGCCGCGGCAGAACGGCGTGCAGCGCTCGGCCCACAACACACAACATGCCGATGGCGGTGCCGAGGTGTTCGGCCAGGAACGGCAGTACGGCATAGAAGCCGATGTTGAAGGCGAGTTGGGTGAGGATCAGCAGGCGCAGGAGGGGGGAGAGTTCCGTCCAGGTTCGCTGGCGTGGGGGCTTGGGGATCCGGGCGGCTCGGGCGAGGGTGCGGGAGATCAGGGACGTCATGGGGGTCCGCTCAAGGGGTGTGCATGGGTGGTGTGAGTGCGGGTGTCTGCGGCGGCTCGGGCACGGCTTGCTCCTGCTGGGCTGGCTGGCTTGGGCGCGTCCTCGACTGCGGCTTCAGCCGTGGACGGCGTACTCCGCCCGCCGCCGTCACCGCCAGCGCGCCCAGGGGCGAGGACGGCGGCCGGGGTGAGGACGGCCCAGGGGGCGCGTTCTGCGTAGGGCTGGTTCTCGGCGAGCAGCAGGCCCCACTCCGGTGACGGCGGCTGGGAGCCGAGGCCGAGGAAGCCGAACGCCGCCAACAGCGGGCTGATTTCGCACTGATACGGGACCGGCAGCCACCATCAGCGACAGCCGGTTTCGGTGCCCCAGGACGCCCCACGAGCGCTACCTTGCCGTTCCCGGGAGCACCACACGAACTGATCAACACGGGCAAGATCACCGGTCCAGCAACACCCTCTGAGCATTCCCACAGGCACCCGGGGGATCGCTTAGTGTCTTCCTGAACTTTTGATCTTGGCCGGTGGACAGGAGTCATCGGGATTGGGTTAAGAACTCTGCGATGAGCCGCCGAACCGCTCCTGAGCTGGGATCCCGTCGTTGCGGAGCGCCATCGACCTCCCGTGATGTGGTCAGCAGGGACAGGTGATCTGACCGTCCGCTCGACCCTGTGGCTGGCTCCCGTTGACAGGCGGGAGTTCGCATACCTGGCTTCACGGGTTGGACGTGTCCGCTTGGGCTTCATGGGCGAGCTGCCGACGATGCGGTGGCGAGCCGGCGGATGCGTCGCTCTGCTGATAGTCGGTGAGGTCGCGCAGATGCCGGATCGGTGAGGCCAGGAGGACCAACGGTATGCAGATGGCTGCGACGACAAAGATCATCAGGGTGACCCGGCCGCTGAGCACTCCGGCGATCACTCCGGCGATCAACCCGCCGATCGGGATCGCGCCCCAGGAGACGAAGCGGACCGTGGCCATCACCCGAGGCAGCAGGTCGGGCGGGCTGGCGATCTGCCGGTACGTGCGGGTCACCACACTGAGCATCACGACGCCAGCGGCGAATATCACGTTGCCCGCGGCGAAGGCGGCGAAGCCCTGCCAACCGGTGCCGAGGGGAACGACGAGCGCCCCGGCGACCGAGACGAATCCGGCGACGATCAGGGCGCGGGCGGTGCCGAGCCTGGCCGTGACCTGGTTCGTCAAAGCCGCGCCGATCAGCGTGCCGACGCCGTCCGCCGCTAGCAGCAGGCCAACGAGGCCGGGCTCGGCGTGCAGCTCGCGTACGAGGTACAGCGCGTAGAGCGCGTGCTGTGCCCCGCAGACCGTGTTGGCCGCGGTGGCGGCCCACATGCACGGACCCATGACCGGGTGGTGGACGACGAAACGCCAGCCTTCGCGGATCATCGCGCGCACCGGTGGCCAGCGGTCGGGGGCCTCTGCGCGGCGTTCGGGCAGGGTCCGCAGCAGCAAGGCTGAGACAAGGTAACTTGCCGCGTCGACGAGGAGGGTGGGCACCGCCCCGAGCACCTGGACGATGAGACCGCCAACCGACGGCCCACCGAGCTGAGTAGTGGCGTGGGTGCCGGACGTCAGACTGTTACGGGACTGCAACTGCTCCTTGCTCACGATCGACGGCAGGAAGGTCGAGTTGGCGACGTCGAAGACGACGTTCGCGAAGCTCATCACAAGGGCCACGATCACCAGTTGGGCGACCGTCAGCCGGTCCAGCCACCAGGCCAGCGGGATGGAGATGACCGCCACCGCGCGGGCCAGGTCGGCGCCGACCTGAACCCCTCGCATGGGGAGTCGCTGCACCATCACCCCGGCGGGCAGGCCTATCACGATCCACGCGACGTAACCGGCGGCGGCGATCAAGCCCATCTCGAACGCGGAGGCGTCGAGCACCGTCAAGGCCGTCAGCGGCAGCGCCACCGCGCCTACCGCCGAGCCGACCGCGCTGGTCGTGCCAGCCGTCCACCACCGCCAGAAGACGCCCGCCCCTCCTCCACTGTCGATTCCCATCCCAGCACCTCTCCTCAGGTAAGTTCCAGAATGGAACGCACTATACTGGAGTATGTGAAGCGCACCGATCTGCCCGACTCCGACTGCGGTATCGCGCAAGCGCTCGGAGTGATCGGCGACTGGTGGACGTTCCTGGTAGTGCGGGACATCGCGGGCGGCACCACCCGCTTCGACAGCCTTCAACGCGAGCTCGGCGTCAGCCGTCGAGCTCTGGCCGAACGCCTGGCCAGGCTCGTCGAACACGGGGTGCTCGAGAGGCGGCCCTATTCCGATCGCCCGCCGCGCTACGACTACGTGCTGACCACGAAGGGCGAAGGTCTCCTGCCGGCGCTCATCGCCCTGCAGGATTGGGGCGCCAGACATGTGATGGGCGATGGGGCGCTGACCGCGACCAGCGATGACGGGTCCGCCGAGAGCCGTCGCATGCACGAGCTGGTCAACCGGAAAATGCCGGATGTCGTGCTGAAACGACATGACGGCGAGCCGGTCGTGCCCAACGCACCGGGCGGCGTCTGGACTGTGCTCTACTTCTTCCCCGGCGCCTTTGCTCCGGGCACCCAGGGCTACCCGCCCGGTTGGGCCGACATACCGGGGACGAAGGGTTGCACTTTGGAGGCTCTCACCTACGCGTCACGGTGTGCCGACTTCGAGGCGGCAGGTGCCACGATCCGAGGCGTGAGCACCCAGCGACCCGACCAGTTGGCCGCCTTCGTCACGCACGCGAGGTTGTCCTATCCCCTCCTGTCCGACCAAGACAGCAGACTCGCCGCTGGGCTGCTGCTGCCGACCTTCCGAACGGCCGGCGTCGACCGCTTCAAGCGCCTCACCCTGTTGCTCGACCCCGACGCGATCATCCGGGCGGTGCAGTTTCCGATCAGCGATCCGGCCGGTTCAGTGGATGAGATGCTCGCGCTCGTCCGCAGTCAATGACAACGATCCGTGCCCGTTCGTCGCCCATCGTCCGCCTGCTCTTCACCGTCGCCTACGAGATGCTCGGCTCTGCGTTGCCGATTACGCGCACCTGGTACTGAAAGGTCTCGCGGTTTTGGTAAGCACCCCGCCGCCTGGCCGACCGGCACCGTGCCGCCACACGCCCGAGGGCATATCGTCCGGCGATGTAAGAGGGGACGGGGCGACCCGTCCCCTGCTCGATGGCTGCGGAGGGGCTATGACGTGGTGGTACGGCCGGAACCGGCCTCAGGGTAGGCGTTCGCCGTGATCTGGCCGCCGAGATCGGTAGTGATGAAGTCGGCCAGCGCCTGTTGGTACGTGACACCGACGGTGGTGAACGACAAGCCACGGAACGGGTACTGGTCACCGCCGCGGGCACTGAAGTCGTTGGTGGCCACCGAGATGCCCGCCAGGGACGACCGCGCCATCTTGCACGATCACGGTGCCGTCGTTCAGGGTGACCGAGCGGATCCGGGTGCCGGGCGTCAGCACCGTACCGGCGTTGTCGACGACCTGGGCGGTGCCGGCCGGGTCGTAGACGAACTTGAAGCCCGCCATCTGTGCCAACCGCCCGTCCGCGGCGGGGATCTTGGTGGTGAACGTCTCCCGCCCCGGCTTGTACGTCGACCTCGACACCGCGGTGGAGTCGGCGAGCCTCGTCGTGATCGGCGTGCCGTGTCGCTCCCCGGTCGGCAAGCACGAAACAGCCCTTGCCCCGGCTGGAGATGGTCAGAGCCTCTACGAAGCGGTCCCGAGGGCGAGCCAATGCGCCGCGTGGAACACGTAATCGCCGACCTGGAGAAGCGCGCTATTCATAGTGGGTGCGGCAGGCCACGATCTGGACGGTGTCGGTTTCGATGGCGTAGACAATGCGGTGCTCTATGGTGATGCGGCGTGACCAGAAGCCCGAGAGGTTCTGGCGTAGGGGTTCGGGTTTGCCGATGCCCTCGTAGCCGTTGCGGCAGATGTCTTCGATCAGGCGGTTCAGCCGTTTGAGGGTGGCACGATCGTTCTGCTGCCACCACAAGTAGTCGTTCCACGCCTCTGGCGTGAAAAGAATCTTCACTCGGTGTCCTGGGCGGGGACCTCGATGAGCTCGTGCGGCTGGGCTTGGCCGCTGCGCAGGCTTTCGATGGAGGCGGCCAGGTGACGGGCGTTGGCCGGGATGCCGAGGAGGAACGCGGTCTCCTTCAGCGACTCGTACTCGCGGAGGCTGATCACAACGGCTGGTTCGCGGTTGGGGCGGGTCACGACGATCTCGTCAAGATCTTCTGTGACGCGGTCCAGGGCCGCCGCCAGGTTCGAGCGGAACTCGCTCGCGGACATCGGGTGCATGGGTCCTCCCTCCCTGGAGAGTACGCAATCACGTACGTCGATTGCAAGGTCGCCTGGCTGCCCACCTGGCCCGACCGGCACTGCCTTCGTCGACTCCGCCACCTCCGGCCGGCCATCAAGCGGTGGAACTTGGCCGGCCTGCTCGCCCAGTGCGGGCTGGAGGAAGTGGCCAGGGCCACGCTCATCCGCGCGTGCCGGGGATACGTACTGGCTGTTCGCCGGCGCCGACATCGGACACGGGTCAGGGCTTCCCGATGTGCTCGGGTCGTACGCCCAACCCGATGAAGCGCCCCATCAGATGCCGCAGCGGTGGCAGCGCCTTGAAGGCAGTGAAGATCGGCGGCACGTGCGCGGCGGTATCGTCCGCCGCCTTCTTCGGATATAGGTCGCGGAGGATGCGAACCTGGAAGGCCTGGGTCACTCTGACAGCCCGTTCCCTGCGTGCCTGCACTCTGGCGAGTGCGTCTTCGCCCGGGACGCCCGCCTGACGACGGAGGACGGGACCGAGCAGGTTGGCGGTGGCGACGGCGTCCTGCACGGCCAGGTTGATGCCGACGCCGCCCGCGGGCGACATGGCGTGGGCGGCGTCCCCGATGCAGAGCAACCCCGGCCGGTGCCACCGCGGCAGCCGGTCGACCCTGACGGTCAACTGGTGGACGTGATCCCAGTCGTCGATCAGACCGACACGATCGCGCAGGGCCGGCGCCAGACCTGCCACCCGCTCGCGGAACGCGGGCAGCCCGGCCTCCTTGAGCTCCGCGAACGCCCCCGGCGGGATCGTGTAGGCGAGCTGCCAGTACTCGCCCCGGTCGATGGCGACCAGCGCGCCCTGGCCACGCTGGAAGAAGGGCATACGGTCGTCGTCGCGGCGAGGCAGGCGGAACCACAAGACGTCCATGGGCGGCGAACTCGCCCTGGACTCCAGTCCGGCCACGTCGCGGAGCGTGGAATGGCGGCCGTCGGCGGCGATCACCAGGTCGGCCCGTACGTCGAGCGGCCCGTCTGCGGTGGCCGCCCGGACCCCCGTGACGCGCCCCTCCTCCATGATCAGTCCTGTCGCACTGGTGCTGCGCAGCAGGCGGAAGGAGGGGTACGTGGCGGCCTTGCCGGCCAGGAAGTCCAGCACGTCCCACTGGGGCATGAAGGCGATGTACGGGCAGCGCACGCGCAGGCGGGTGAAATCGGCGAAGGTGACGTCCCGGCCGCCGATGCTCACGGTGACGTCGCGCATCCTGGTGTGCGGCAGCTTCAGGAACTCCTCGATCCAGCCCAGCTCGGCGATCAGCTCCAGCGTGGAGGGGTGGACGGTGTCACCTCGGAAGTCCCTGAGGAAGTCGGCGTGCTTCTCCAGGACGGTCACCTCGACACCCTGGCGGGCCAGCAGCAGCCCGGCCATCATCCCGGCGGGGCCGCCGCCGACCACGCAACATCTCGTGCTCTCGGTACGCATGTCGTCTCATCCTTCCTCGGGGAACAGCAGCTCGACCAGGCGTTCGACGTCGACCGGGGTGCCCGTCCTGCGGTTCACGGCCACGGTGGCGAGCAGGGTCTTGGCCGCGGTCGCGACGTCGTGGGGGCGCAACTCGCCGGCCGCGACGCGGGCGGCCAGGAAATCGCCGATCAGCCGCTGCCCTTCGGTCATCAGCTCGGCCAGCTCGGCGCGCGCCTGGGTGGCGCTGAAGAACACGGCCATGAGGTCGGCGTTGCCGGCGAGCAGGTGGTCGAACGCCTCCAGCAACTCGGTGAGCACCTGCCTGGCCGGCCGCGTGCCGTGGTCGGCGGTCAGGAGCTCGCGCAGCTGCGGCAGGAAGCCGCGCTCCGCCAGCAACGCCTGGACCAGGGCCTCCTTGCTGTCGAAGTAGCGATAGAGCAGGCCGGGCGTCACTCCTGCCGCTGCGGCGAGATCCTTGACCGACGCGCCGTCCACGCCTTTCCCGGCGAAAACCGTCAGCGCCGCGTCGAGCAACTGCTCGCGCCGCCATTCCGCCTGTTCCTTCCGCGTTCTTGCCATGACTCCTCATTGAGTAAACGTTTATTCAATGTAGAGGAGATGAGGCCGGAGACGCAAGGAAAGGCCTTGAGGTCAGGCGACCGTGGACAGGCCCGAGGAGTGCGCGAGGGCCGCCGCCTCGGTGCGGGTTCCCACGCCCAGCTTGTCCAGGATGTTCGCCACGTGGAACTTCACGGTGTGCTCGCTGATCAGCAGCTCCTCGGCGATCTGCCGGTTACGCAGTCCGCGCGCCAGCCGTTCGAGCACCTCCAGCTCGCGCGGCTTGAGCGCGGCCAGCGCGTCGCCCTGGCTCCCGTGTACGGCCGGCGCGAGCGGCAGCACGGCGGTCACCGTGGTGCCCCATCCGGGAACGGAGTCCAGCGTCAGGCGCCCGCCCACGGCAGCCGCCAGCTCGGCCAGGCGGCGCACGGGCAGGGCGTCGGCGGTGAGCACGCCGGGACCGTCGTCGCGAACCGTGACGAGCAGCTCCGCATCGGACAGCTCCCAGGTCGCCCGGATCCTGGTGAGGCCCTCGTACTCGAGCATGGTCACGATGGCGCCGCGGACCAGAGCCTGGGCCGCGCCCGCCAGATCGCCCGGGAGGGCGCGGTCGCGCTCGCGCGGGCCGGCGAGTTCCAGCGACACCTCGCTGTAGCGGGTCAGCGGCGCGAGTTTGTCGGCCAGCCGGTCGAACGCCGTCCCGGCCGGCTCCTCGCTCAGCGACCGGTCGAGGTCGCCTGCGGCACGTAGCTCGATCAGCGCCGACACCGCCAGGTCGATGGCGGCCCGGCGGGCGGCGCCGTCGTCGAGCGAGCGGCTGCGCAACGCGCCGAGCAGCGCCTTGAGCGTGGCGGCGTGGGCCCCCGTGAGCTCGGCTATGGCGCGGGCGCGCTCGCCGGCGGCCACCCGGCTGCCGCTGAGGCCGGCGGGCGGGAGGTTCGCGGCCCGGTGCGACAGCTCCACGGCGACCAGGTCCCACAGCCGCCGCACCAGATCGCGCACCGGAGCGGCAGGCACGGTCCCTCCGGCCGTCACCACCACGAGCAGGGCGCCGGAGGCCCCGGGCGGGCGGGCCGCGACGGCCAGCGCCGGGAGCTGCCCGCCCGCGAGGCGCAGCTCGCCGAACCACGGCTCGCCCACGTCGACGGCGCCGCCCACGCGGGCCAGCTCGGCGCTGGTGATCTTCTCGGTGAGCGCGGGGTCGCCGTATGTCTTCATGGGATGCCGGGCGCAGTCGCCGGTGAGCATGGCCAGCGCCCGGTGCGGCAGGAATCCCGACAGCGCCTGAGACAAGGGCTCCAGCATGGCGCCGATCGGAGCTTGGAGGATCGAGGCGGCGGCGGCCAGAACGATACGCGGGTCGGGCAGGTCCATGAATCTCATGCTAGGTGCGCTCGGTCAGGCGGCGGGTCTGGCCGTTCGGGTGGCGAACACTGCCCGAACGGGCGGTGAGCCCGGCGGCCTGTGGCGCCGAGGCTGTGGATATCCGGCTTCTGAGAGGAGCGCCATCATGATCCTGCCCACCCGCGCCGGCGACCGTCCACGCACCGGGCCCTCCGTACCCCACGTCCAGCTCAGCCAGAACAGTCCCGATGAGATCCGCGAGCAGCTGAAGCGCTGGATGACCGGCGGGCTGCCCGGCACCCGGATCAGGCCCAGCGAGATCTCCGAGCCGGGCGCCACCGCGTTCTTCCTGGAAGGAGGCACGCTGCCGCCGCGCGGCGCGGTGCTCATGCCGCCGCGACTCACCGCGGAGTTCGCCCACATCCACCTGGACGGCAGTCTGCACGTGTCCCTGTCACCGGACGATCAGCAGGAGCTCGTCGCCAAGGGCTGGGGCGAACGTCATCCGCTCTACTCCCCCGCCGTCAACGTGGTGATGGTGTACGGTCCCCGGACGGCGGACGAGCTGGAGGTGGCCAAGACCGTGATCGCGGCCTCCTACCACTACGCGACCGGGAGGACGCTCGCCGCGTACGCGTGATCCCGCTAGGGGCGCAGGGGAAGCTCGTCGAGCACGGACTCCGCGAGCTGCGCGGCGCTGTGCTCGTAGCGGTGGGCCAGCGTGTGGAACAGCTTCTCCGCGCGGATGGCCGGCCAGTCGGCGGGCAGGTGCTCGGCCGGGAGGCGCGGGTCCTGGCGGACGAGTTGCAGCCAGTCGGTGTGCAGGAACAGCTGTCTGGCCAGGTCGTCGGTGGCGGACGGCAGCGGGTGCGCGGTGTCCCAGCGGTCGAGGAAGACCCGGTAGCGCTCGGCGATCTGGTCGGTGTCGAACGCCTTGCGGACCAGGTCGGCTGATTCGGTCGGCTTGTACGCCTGCGCCTGGAGCACCGTGACGTTGTCGCCGAGGCCGAGCGGGGCGAGCATCGACTCCACGTCCTTCACGCCGGGAGCGATCCAGAGCCCGCCCTGGAGTGGCCCGAATCCGGCCCAGATGAGCTGGGAACGCAGGTCGTGGCGGGTGCTGCGCTCATTGCCCGGCAGGGAGAAGCCGACCAGAGTCCAGGTGCCGTCCCAGTCGCGGTTGACCGCGCCGGTCTCCCAGACGTGCCGGCGCCCGTCGTCGAGCACGTCGGTGGCGTGCTCGGTGAGGCCGAAATAGACCTTCTTGCCCTGGCGGTGCCTGGTCAGCAGGTTGCGCTTGGCCATGCGGGTGAGCGTGGAGCGCACCGCCTCCTCGGAGACGCCCAAGCGGGCGAAGACGTCGATGACGCTGCCGGAGTAGACCGCGGTGCCGCGCCCCAGCACGTAGATGCCGAGAAAGCTGAACATCAGCGACTGCGGGCGCGCCGAAGGCGGCTGATGCGGCTGGTCCTGCTCGTCCTCGTGCTTCACAGACATGAGCGTAGACGGAGCACAGATGTAGGGCAAACTCTTGACGCAGGTTGGAAATATGCCCAACGTAGAGGGCGTCGGGTTTGTGAGGCCGATGTTGGGCAGAACTTTGACCTAAGTCACGAAAGTGCCCTACATTGACCGGCGTCGATGGACTCCTGCGGTGTTTGGGGTGGAATAGATGGATTTGTCGGGCAAGGTGGCCGTGGTCACGGGGGCCGGTCGTGGGCTCGGCCGGGCGTATGCGGAGGCGCTCGGCGCCGCCGGGGCGGCGGTCGTCGTCAACGACGTGGACGCTGAGGCGGCCGCCCAGGTGGTCGAGGCCGTCGTCGCGGCGGGTGGCAAGGCTGTGGCCGAGGTGGGCGCGGTCGGCGGGACCGAGGTCGCGCAGCGGCTGGTGGACACCGCGGTCAAGGAGTTCGGCCGGCTCGACGTCATGGTGACCAACGCCGGCATCCTGCGGGACCGGGTCCTGTGGAAGATGTCCGACGAGGACTTCGACGCGGTCGTGGAGGTGCACCTGCGGGGCACGTTCACCTGCGCCCGCGCGGCCGCCGTACGCATGCGCGAGCAGGGCGACGGCGGCCGGCTGATCCTGATCTCCTCCCCGGCCGGGCAGCGCGGCAACTTCGGCCAGACCAACTACGCCGCCGCCAAGGCGGGCATCGTGGCGATGGCCCGCACCTGGGCCATGGAGCTGGGCCGGGCCAACATCACCGTCAACGCCGTCGTCCCGGTCGCGGCCACCGAGATGACGAAGACCATCCCCGTGTTCGCGCCGATCCTGGAGGAGGCCGAGCGCACCGGTGACCCGCTGCCGGACTGGCTGCGCAAGGACGAGGGCCTCGGCACGGTCGAGGACGTGGCCGGGCTGATCGTCTACCTCGCCTCGGACGCCTCCGCCGGCGTCACCGGGCAGGCCGTCGGCATCGGCGGCGACAAGCTGGCGCTCTGGTCGCATCCCCAGGAGAAGGCCGTCGCCTACGCCGACGGCGGCTGGTCCGCCGACGCCATCGCCGCCTCGTGGGAGGCGGGTGTCGGGGCCGAGCCGGAGACGTACGGGATCCCCGCGCCGAAGGCGCCCACCTCATGAACGTCGACGAACTGGTCGCGATCGACGTCCACACGCATGCGGAGGTCTCCAAGGACGGGCACGGCTCGCTCAGCCCGGCGTTGTTCGGGGCGTCGGAGGAGTACTTCGGCGCGCACGAGCAGCCGACCATCCCGCAGATGGCCGCCTACTACCGGGAGCGGCAGATGGCCGCGGTGGTGTTCACGGTGGACGCCGAGCACGCCACCGGCCATCCCCGCATCTCCAACGAGGAGATCGCCGAGAGCTGCGCCGAGCACGCCGACGTGCTCATCCCGTTCGCCAGTGTCGACCCGTGGAAGGGCCGGGCGGGTGCCCGCGAGGCCCGCCGCCTGATCACCGACTACGGGGTGCGCGGCTTCAAGTTCCACCCCAGCATCCAGGGTTTCGCCCCGAACGACCCGCTGGCCTACCCGCTGTACGAGGTGATCGAGGAGCTGGGCGCGATCGCCCTGTTCCACACCGGCCAGACCGGCATCGGCGCGGGTGTGCCCGGTGGGGCGGGCATCCGGCTCAAGTACTCCAACCCGATGCTGGTCGACGACGTCGCCGTGGACTTCCCGCACCTGAAGATCATCCTGGCGCACCCGTCGTTCCCCTGGCAGGACGAGGCCCTGGCGGTGGCCACGCACAAGCCGTCGGTGCACATCGACCTGTCCGGCTGGTCGCCGAAGTACTTCCCGCCGCAGCTCGTCCGGTACGCCAACACGCTGCTCAAGGACAAAGTGCTGTTCGGCTCCGACTACCCGGTGATCACCCCGGACCGGTGGCTGGCCGACTTCGCCAAGCTCGACATCAAGCCCGAGGTCCGCCCCAAGATCCTCAAAGACAACGCCGCGCGCCTGCTCGGCCTCACCCCCAAGGAGACGCAGTCATGACCACCGTCGCGAACGGTCTCGCCGAGCTGAAGGCGCTGGCCGGTCAGGACCTCGGCCACAGCGGCTGGCTGGAGATCACCCAGGAGCGGGTGAACACCTTCGCCGACGCCACCAACGACCACCAGTGGATCCACGTGGACCCGGAGCGGGCGAAGGACGGGCCGTTCGGCGGCACGATCGCGCACGGCTACCTGACCCTCGCCCTGCTCATCCCCTTGTTCAACGAGCTGCTCGACATCCAGGGCATGAAGATGAGCATCAACTACGGCCTGGACAAGGTCCGCTTCCCGAGCCCCGTCAAGGTCGGCAGCAAGATCCGCCTCGCCGGCAAGGTCGCCGAGGTCGAGGACGTCCCCGGCGACGGCGTCCAGATGTTGCTCGACTTCACCGTGGAGATCGACGGCGCGGCCAAGCCCGCGTGCGTCGCCCGTGCCGTCTACCGGCACTACGCCTGATCCCCCCTTCCAGATGTGAAGGAGCCCCCCACTCATGTCCAACCCCGTCCAGCTGCGCCGCGCGGTGGCCTCGAGCTTCCTCGGCAGCGTCATCGAGTACTACGACTTCCTCCTGTACGCCACGGCCTCGGCCGTCGTGTTCAGCAAGGTCTTCTTCTCCAACCTTGACCCGCTGGTCGCCACGGTGGCCAGCCTGGGCACATTCGCCACCGGGTATCTGGCCAGGCCGATCGGCGGCGTCGTCTTCGGCCACTTCGGCGACCGGCTCGGCCGCAAGCGCATGCTGGTGCTCACCATGGTGCTGATGGGCGTGGCCAGCTTCCTCATCGGGGTGCTGCCCACGTACGAGCAGGCCGGGGTGCTCGCCCCGATCGCGCTCGTCCTGCTCAGGATCGTGCAGGGAGTCGCGGTCGGCGGCGAGTGGGGCGGTGCGGTGCTGATGTCGGCCGAGCACGCCACCGCCCGCCGCGGCCTGTGGGCGAGCTTCACCAATGCCGGGGCGCCGTTCGGCATGGTGTTGTCGACGGGCGCGCTGACCGGCACCGCCGCCGTGGTGGGCAACGAGGCCTTCCTGGCGTGGGGGTGGCGGGTCCCGTTCCTGATCAGCATCGTCCTGCTCGCGATCGGCCTGTTCGTCCGGACGCGGGTGGAGGAGACCCCGGTGTTCAGCGCCGCCGTCAAGGAGAGCGCCTCCAGGATCCCGCTGCTGGACGTGCTGCGCGGCCAGCCCAGAACGCTGCTGCTCGGCGTCGGTGTGGGGCTGGCGGCGTTCGTGGCGCAGGGCACGCTCACCACCTTCCTCATCGCGTACGGCGTCGGCACCGGTTTCGAGCGGCAGGACGTGCTGAACGGGCTGACGCTCTCCTCGGCGCTGGCCGTGCTCGGCATCCTCGGCTGGTCGGCCCTGTCGGACCGGGTCGGGCGGCGGCCGGTCGTCATCACCGGCGCGCTGATCATGGCGGTGTTCGCGTTCGCCCTGTTCCCGCTGGTGAACACCGGCAGCGTCGCCCTGCTCACCCTCGCGCTCGTCTTCGGCCAGGCCATCGTGCACCCGATGATGTACGGCCCGCTCGCCGCGCTCTACACCGAGCTGTTCAGCACCCGCACCCGCTACACCGGCGCGTCCCTCGGATACCAGCTGGCCGGGCTCGGGGCCGGGCTGGCGCCGGTGGTGTTCGCCCAGATCCAGGCCGGCGGCGGCGGGACCCTCGTGGTGTCCATCGTCATCGCCGCCGCGTGCCTGCTGGCCGTGGCCTGCACACTGGCGCTCAAGGAAACCAGCCGCGGCGACCTGGCCGAGGAGCCGATCCCTGCCAACGCCTCCAAGACCGTCGCCTCCTGACAGGAAAGACACGCTCATGCACAACTCCGGGATCGGCGGCTGGCCGGCGCGGCGGGCCATGATGACGCCGGACCGCACGGCCTTCGTCTACGAGGACCGCTCGCTGACCTACGCCGAGGTCCACGAGCGGGTGACGAGGCTGGCGCATCGGCTGCGGGACAGCGGCGTGCGGGCCGGGGACCGGGTCGCCTACCTGGGCCCGAACCACGTCGCGTTCGCCGAGACCATGTTCGCCACGCACATGCTCGGCGGGATCTTCGTCCCGCTGAACTTCAGGCTCGCGGCACCGGAGATCGACTACATGCTGGGGCACTGCGGCGCGAAGGTGCTGATCCACGCGCCGCAGTGCGCCGGCGTGGTGGAGGCGCTGACCGGCACGCCGGACCTGGACGAGATCATCCCGCTCGAGGCCTACGAGGACTGGCTGGCGCAAGGTGCCCTAACGCCGATTGACGTGCCGGTGGCGCAGGACGACATCGCGCTCATCCTCTACACGTCGGGCACCACCGGGCGCCCCAAGGGCGCCATGCTCAGCCACGCCAACCTGATCTGGAACACCTACAACATGTTCGTCGGGGTGGACGTGGCCAGTGACGAGACGACGCTGGTCAGCGCCCCGCTGTTCCACGTCGCGGCGCTGAACCAGACGCTGCTGCCGACCTTCGCCAAGGGCGCCCGCTCGGTGATCATGCCGTCGTGGGACGTGGACGCGTGTTACGACCTGATCGAGAAGTTCGGCGTGACGTGGATGTTCGGGGTCACCACGATGTTCGCCGCGTTCGCCGCCTCGCCGCGCTGGGCCGGTGCGGATCTGTCCTCGCTGCGCACGCTGATGTCCGGGGGCGCGTCGATCCCGCCCGCGCTGATCCGCACCTACCAGGAGCGGGGGCTGGTGTTCTGCCAGGGGTACGGGATGACCGAGACCTCGCCGGGGGCGACGTTCCTGGAGGCGAGCGAGAGCGAACGCAAGGCCGGCTCGGCCGGCGTGCCTGTCCTCTTCGCCGACGTCCGGGTCGTCCGGCCGGACCTCAGCGACGCCCCGCCCGGCGAACCCGGCGAGGTCCTCATCCAGGGTCCGAACGTCACCCCCGGCTACTGGAACGACGCCGGGGCCACCGCCGCGGCCTTCGCCGAGGGCGGCTGGTTCCGCTCGGGCGACGTCGCCTACCGCGACGAGGAGGGCCACCTGTACATCGTGGACCGCGTCAAGGACATGTACATCTCCGGCGGTGAGAACGTCTACCCGGCCGAGGTGGAGGCGGCGATCTTCGAGCATCCCGCGGTGGCCGAGGTGGCGGTGGTCGGCGTGGCGGACGAGACCTGGGGGGAGACCGGCCGCGCGTTCGTGGTCGCCCGTCCCGGGCACGCCGTCACGGGGGAGGAGCTGCAAACCTTCCTGCGAACCCGGCTGGCCAAATACAAGATCCCCAGGTACGTCACGTTCGTGGAGGACCTGCCGAAGACCGGCTCGGGCAAGATCCAGAAGCTCAAGCTCCGGAACCTGTCCGCGCCGGCCGTCAGTGCGGCGGCAGGTCGGACAGCGCCGTCCGGCAGCGGTTGAGGTAGACCTCCAGGTCGCGGCGCTGCCGGGCGGTGAGTCCGGCGAGCATGCGCCCCTCCAGGGCCTCCATCGCCTCGTCGTGGGCCGCGAGCAGTTCGTGGCCCGCGTCGGTGAGGCTGATCAGCAGGACGCGGCGGTTGTCCGGGTCGCGGCGGCGGACGATGAGGCCGCGCCGCTCCAGTGCGGTGATCATGTCGGCCATGGACTGGGCGGTGACGAAGGAGTTGCGGGCGAGCTGGGCTGAGCTGAGCCCGTCCCGGCGGCGCAGCACGGTGAGCGCGGTGTACTGCAGCGCGGTGATGCCGGTCGGCTTGAGCAGCTCGTCCATGTGGGAGCGCGCGGCGAGCTCGACCTGCTTCACGACGTACAGCAGCGACGGGCGCGAGGTGGCGCTCTCCACGGCTCCGTCGCTGCCGGTGGTGCTTGTCACGTGCGCTCCTTTGCTCTGGACAGTCAGGTTTCCTGAGTATCTCAGCCCTCTTGCATTCTTCGCCATATAAGCGTAATTATCAGGAAACCTGTTGGTTGAACAGGTCGGGACCAGGACGGTGCGGCGTGCGACCGCACCGGGAAGCGAGCGGGTCATGACGGATTCCGTGAGCCGGCCGCACATCGAGCCGGGTAAGTTGTTCATCGGCGGCGAGTGGGCCGAGGCGGTCGCCAAGGGCCGGAGGGACATCATCGACCCGTCCACGGGACAGGTGATCACCACCGTGGCCGAGGGGGACGCCGCCGACGTGGACGCGGCCGTCGCCGCCGGGCGCAAGGCGTTCGGCGCGTGGTCGCAGACGTCCGGCCGCGAGCGGGCACGCATCCTGCACCGCGTCGCCGACATCATCCGGCGGCGCGAGGACGAGCTCGTCGCGGTCGAGAGCGTCGACGTCGGCAAGCCGGTCAGCCTGTGCCGCGCCGTCGACGTGGCCACGGCCGCCGAGATCTACGAGTACTACTCCGGGCTCGCGCAGACCATCCAAGGGGCGACCCGGCACATCCCGATCCCCTCGCACGCCTACACGCGCCGCGAGCCGATCGGCGTGGTCGGCGCGATCACCCCGTTCAACTTTCCGCTGATCCTCAGCAGCTCGAAGGTCGCCCCGGCGCTGGCCGCGGGCAACGTCGTGGTGCACAAGCCCGCCGAGGACACCCCGCTCAGCGCCCTGCTGATGGCCGAGATCCTGGCCGAGGCCGGGGTGCCGGACGGCGTGCTCAACGTGGTCACCGGCGGCGGCGCGGTGGCCGGCGAGGCGCTGCTGCGCCACCCCGGCATCGACAAGATCGCCTTCACCGGCTCCACCAAGATCGGCCGGTACGCGGCCGCCACGGCCGGCGAAGGCCTCAAGCCCGTCACGATGGAGCTGGGAGGCAACGCCGCGCAGATCGTGTTCGAGGACGCCGACCTGGACAAGGCGATCGGCTCGGCCATCAAGGCGTTCGTCTTCAACACCGGCCAGTTCTGCATGGGCGGCCCGCGCCTGCTCGTCCACAGTTCCCTGTACGACACCGTCCTGGAGATCCTGGCCGGCGCCGTCGCCGGCGTGCCGGTCGGCGACCCCTTCGACCCGGCCACCGTCGTCGGCCCCATGGCCGCCGAACGGCATCTCGCCAAGGTCGAGGAGTACGTGCGGATCGCCAAGGAGCAGGGCGGCCGGATCGTCACCGGTGGCGAACGGCTGGAGGTCGGCGGCGGCTACTACTACAAGCCGACCGTCATCGCCGGCCTCAGCGACGATTCCCGCGTCGTGCAGGAGGAGATCTTCGGCCCGGTCCTGACCGTCCAGCCGTTCGACACCGAGGACGAGGCCGTGGCCATGGCCAACGGCACCCCGTACGGGCTCGCGGCCGGCCTGCAGACCACCGACCTGGCCCGCGCGCACCGGGTGGCGGCGCGGCTGGAGGCCGGCATCGTGTGGGTGAACGACTGGGCGATGCTCGACCCGGCGATCCCGTTCGGCGGCGTCAAGCAGTCCGGCTACGGGCGGGAGTACGGCCCCGAGGTGCTGGAGTCGTACACCAAGGTCAAGTCCGTCGTCATCGCCCTGTGAGAGGTAAGCCATGACCACCACCACGTCAGCAGCCGTCGTCGAGTCCGCCGGCGCGGGCTTCCAGCTGAGCGAAGTAGAACTGACCGACCCGCGCCCGGACGAGGTGCTGGTCCGCATGGTCGCCGCCGGGATCTGCCACACCGACCTGGGCGTCGCCGCCGGCGGCCTGCCGTTCCCGCTGCCCGGAGTCCTCGGCCACGAGGGCGCGGGCGTCGTGGAGGCGGTCGGCTCCGCGGTGACGCGGGTCAGCCCCGGCGATCACGTGTTGCTCTCCTTCACCTCGTGCGGCAGGTGCGCCAACTGCCGTGACGGGCACCCCGCCTACTGCGCGGCCTGGCTGCCGCTGAACCTGCTCGGCGGCGCCCGCGCGGACGGCTCACCCACCGTGACCAGGGACGGCGCGGCACTCGGCGGGCACTTCTTCGGCCAGTCCTCCTTCGCCAGGCATGCCCTGGTCGACGAGCGCAGCCTGGTCAAGCTGCCTGCCGACGCGCCGCTCGACCTGCTGGCGCCGCTCGGCTGCGGCGTGCAGACCGGCGCCGGGGCGGTATGGAATGTCCTGCGCCCCCGCCCCGGCGCCTCCCTCGTCGTGACCGGCGCGGGCGCGGTCGGCCTGTCCGCCGTCATGGCGGCCCGGCTCACCCCGGCCACCCGCATCATCGCGGTCGACCGGGTGCCGGCCCGGCTGGAGCTGGCCCGCGAGCTCGGCGCCACCCACACCGTCGACACCACCACGGCCGACCTGGCCGAGGCGATCGGGGAGATCACCGGCGGCCAGGGCGCCGACGGCGTCGTCGAGACGACGGGCAACGTGGGCGTCGCCGGCGCCGCCGTCGGCGTGCTCGCCGCCCGGGGCACCGCGGTGCTGGTCGGCGCCCCGCCGTTCGGCTCGTCGATCCCCGTGGACGTCAACTACATGTTGCCGGGCCGCACGGTGGTGGGCCTGACGCTGGGCGACAGCGAGACGGAGTCACTGATCCCGGTGCTGGCCGAGCTGGTGGCCGCCGGGCGGCTGCCGATCGACCGGCTGATCAGGCACTACAAGTTCGAGGAGATCCAGAGCGCGATCGGCGACATCGTCTCCGGCGCGACGATCAAGCCGGTCCTGCGGTTCTGAGGACATTCGTTTTCCGGCATCCGGGAAGGGCGGTTCCGCGCCCTGCGTGACCGACGTCACCATCGTTCCACTGAGAAGGAGTCGCCCATGTCAAGCATCCCCCGCGACCAGTGGTACGTCGCCGCGTACGGGCGCGAGATCGCCCACGAGCTGTTCAGCCGCACCATCTGTGGTGAGTCGATCCTGTTCTGGCGGACCCGCGCCGGGACCGTCACCGCCATGTCGGACCGCTGCGTGCACCGCCGGTTCCCGCTGTCCCAGGCGCCGAGCCGGCTGCTCGACGACCAGGTGGTGTGCGGCTACCACGGATTCACCTACGGCGCCGACGGCGGCTGCGTGGCCGTGCCCGGCCAGACCCGGGTGCCGCGGACCGCGCGGCTGAAGAGCTACCCGGTCGTCGAGCAGGACTCGTTCGTGTGGGTCTGGATCGGCGACCCGGCCAAGGCCGACGCCACCCGCATCCCGCGGGCGCCCTGGCTGGACTCGCCGGACTACACCACCGTCTCCGGGATGGAGCCGCTGAAGGCCCGGTTCGGGCTGCTGGTGGACAACCTGCTCGACCTGTCGCACGAGACGTACCTGCACGGCGGCTACATCGGCACCCCCGAGGTGGCCGCCACCCCGATCACCACCGAGGTGGACGAGGAGGCCGGGATCGTCTACGTCAGCCGGCACATGGACGACGCCGAGTGCCCGCCGTTCTACGCCAAGTCCACCGGGCTCACCGGGCGGATCATGCGCTGGCAGGACATCGAGTACACCCCGCCGTGCCTGTACAAGCTGCACTCGCGCATCGCGCCGCTCGGGGTGCTGCCGAACGCCGACGGGAGCGACCCTGACGCCTTCCACGTCGAGGTCGTGTACGCCATCACGCCCGAGACCGAGCACACCACGCACGACTTCTGGGCCGTGGCCCGTGACTTCGCCCTCGACGACCAGGGCGTGTCGGACTTCCTGGCCGAGAACAACCGGACCGTGGTGCTGCAGGACGTCGTCGCGCTGGACGTGCTGGAGCAGGTGATCGCCACCGAGGCCGAGGGCTACCAGGAGCTGTCGATCAACATCGACACCGGTGGGCTGGCGGCGCGGCGCATGCTGGCCAAGCTGGTCGCCGGGCAGAGCGCGGACAGCCGGGTGTGACGGGCATGGAACCGACGCGCATGCTTCCCGGCCGCGAGGTGCTGCGGGTGGTGTGGCTGCCCGGCAGCGACCTGCTGCAGGGCACCTGCCACTGCGGCGCCACGCACCTCGCCGAGGGCCCGATCGAGGTGTGGGAGTGGCTGCTCGCCCACCCGGTCGGCCACACCGCGGAGACCGCTCCCGGCTCGGCGGCCGTCCCGGGCCCAGCGACGGCTCCCGGTCGGGCGGCCCTGTCCGGTGCGGGAGCGGCGCTATGACGGGCGTCGAAAGCACGGGTGGCGCGATGGCCGACGCCGGGGTCGCTGGCCGTGCCGTGACCGGCCGCCCCGTGACGGGCGGCCCGATGACCGGTGCCGGGAGCACGAGTGGTGCGATGGGCGGTGTCGAGATCGCGGGCCAGGCCGTGACCGGTGGTGGCGCCGACTTGAGTGCCGAGCGGAAGCTCGTCGTGCACTCTCGTGAGCAGGTGGCCGACGGAGTCGTGGCGATCGAGCTGCGCGACCCGGCCGGCGGTGAGCTGCCGGCGTGGGCGCCGGGGGCGCACATCGACCTGGTGCTGGGCGACGACCTCGTCCGCCAGTACTCGTTGTGTGGTGATCCGGCCGACCGGACCACATGGCGGATCGCCGTCCTGCGGGAGCCCGCCGGCCGCGGCGGTTCTGCCTACGTGCACGACGAGCTCCACCCGTGCGCCACGATCCTGACGCACGGCCCGCGCAACAACTTCCCGCTGCACCCCGCCTCCCGCTACCTGTTCGTCGCCGGTGGGATCGGGATCACCCCCATCCTTCCGATGATCGCCGCCTGCGGGGCGGAGTGGCGGCTGGCCTATGGTGGCCGGACCGCCGCGTCGATGGCGTTCGCGAGCGAGCTGCGCGCCGCCCACGGCGACCGGGTGCTCCTGTGGCCGCAGGACGAGCACGGCCTGCTCGACCTCGACGCCCTGCTGGCGGAGGAGCCGCAGGACACCCTCGTCTACTGCTGCGGCCCCGCCCCGCTCCTGCAGGCCGTCGAGGAGCGCTGCGCGAACCGGCCGCTGCACGTGGAGCGCTTCACCCCCAAGGATGCGGGCGACCCGATCATGACCGGGTCGTTCGAGGTCGAGCTGGCCACCTCCGGTCTCACCCTGACGGTCCCGCCGGATCGGTCGATCCTGGAGGTCGTGGAGGAGGCAGGCGTACAGGTCCTGACCTCGTGCCGGGAGGGGACCTGCGGCACCTGCGAGACGCCCGTCCTCGAGGGCGTCGTGGACCACCGCGACTCGCTCCTCACGCCCGAAGAGGAGGCGGCGAACGACGTCATGTTCATCTGCGTCTCCCGCGCCGCCTGCCCCAAGCTGGTCCTCGAGCTCTGACCATGGAGCCGCCGATGCCGTCAGCCGTCGCCCGGACCGGGCCGGTCGTGGCGCGCGCCCTGCAGATCCTCGGCGCGTTCACGCCCGACCGGCGCTCGCTGACGCTCAGCGACCTGTCCCGGCACTCGGGGCTCCCGGTGTCCACCGCTCACCGGCTGGTGGCGGAGCTCGTGGCCTGGGGTGCGCTGGAACGGGACCCGGCCGGCTGTTACCACATCGGCCTGCGGCTGTGGGAGATCGGCTCGCTCGCCCCGCGCGGCCTCGGCCTGCGCGAGGCGGCGCTGCCGTATCTGGAGGACCTGTCGCAGGTGACCCGCGAGAACGTGCAGCTGGCGGTACGCGAAGGCACCGAGGTCGTGTTCGTGGAGCGGATCGCGGGCAGCGGGGCGGTGCCGGTGCTGACGAGGGTAGGCGGCCGCTTCGCGCTCACGGCCACCGGCGTCGGCCTGGTCCTGCTCGCGTACGCACCCTCCGACGTGCAGGAACTCGTCCTGGCCTGCCCGATCCAGCGCTACACGGAACGCACCATGACCGACCCGCGCCAGGTGCGTGCCGCGCTCGCCGACACCCGCGCCCGCGGCTACGCCGTCAGCGACCGCCAGGTCACCATGGACGCCCTGTCGGTCGCGGCCCCGATCCACGACTCCGAGGGCGAGGTCGTCGCCGCCGTGTCCCTGGTCGTCCACCACGGCACCGCCTCGACGCAGGCGCTCGCCCACCTCGTCCGCACCAGCGCCCGCGCCATCTCCCGCGCCCTGCCACCGTTCGCGGCCGGGCGGTGACGAGCCCCGGATCAGAGGGCGAGGCCGAGATCGGCGATGAAGCGGGCGAGGCCGACACGCTTGCGAAACAGGTACTGCAAGCCGTCGGTGACCGGCTCGCCGAGGCGCTCCACGGGGATGGCCGTGAAGGCGCTGCGCAACACCAGCGTGGTGACGTACCCGGCGGCGACGTGATCGTCGGCGACTCCTTCGTCCGCCAGGCCCCGTGTGTACGCCTCCTGGATCGTCCGATGGATCATCGGCAGCTCTCCGGGTTCGGGTTTTGTTCGGCACGTTACGCGCCTGGCCGAGCTGGCTCACGCGTACGCCCAGACCGGTGACGTGGCCGCGGCTCGGGCCTGCACGACGCCGTCCGCCTCGGCGCCGCGGACCGGGGACCCGCGCTTGGAAGCTGGCCCGCCGCTGCGCAGGCGCGCGTACTCCGGTGGTGACAGGCCTGGCCACCCCCCAGGCAGCGGCAGATCGCCCACCTGGCCGCGTCCGGGATGAGCAACCAGGACATCGCCGACCAGCTGGTGCTCTCCCGGCGGACCGTCGCCAACACGCTGGTGCAGGTTTACGAGCGGACCGGCCTGAGCAACCGGACGGAGCTCGCCGAGCTGCTGTTCACCCTCTGACGGCCTGTTTGATCGGCGAAAGAGATCGGATCTCCTCCTGGCCATACCGAAACGGAGGGTTTACGATCCGGAAACAGGTCCGATGTATCCGGCTGCAGGAGCCCTCATGTCGACCGCCACGCCGTTACGTCTGTGCGCCGCACTCCTCTTGACCCTGTGTCTCGTCCCCGCCCTGCCTGCTCGGGCCGCCGACCAGAGCTGGACGGTCACCGGCCTCCCCGGTGGCCCGGCGGCCGAACTCGCGCTCGACCCGGACGCGGGCACGCTCACCCTGGCCGCCGAGCGCCACGGCGCCCGGGTGCTGGAGCCCAGCCCGGTCGGCCTCGTCACCGAGCGGGCCGACCTGTCCCAAGGGCTGCGCTTCCTGCACCGCAGCGAACGCGTGGTGACCGAGCACTACACCACCACCGTCGGCAAGCGGCTCAAGCGGTCCGCGCTCATGCGGGAGGCCACGTTCGCCTTCGAGAACGCCGCCGGCGCCCGGCTTGACCTGGTCGTCAGGGTCGCCAGGGACGGCGTCGCCCACCGGTATCAGTGGCCGGGCGACCACGGGCCGGTCCTGCGCGAGACTTCCGCGTTCACCCTCCGCCCAGACTCCACCGCCTGGCTGGCCCGGCACCGCCGCGACTACGAGAACCCCTTCGTCCAGTACACGGCGCAGAACGCGCTCGCGGCCGACTTCATGGTGCCCGCCCTGTTCGAGACCGGCGGCGGCCACCTCCTGATCACCGAGTCGGCCCTGGACGGGGGTTACTCGGGGCCGCGGCTGACGCACGAGGAGGGCACCGGCACGTACCGGCTGCAGCTGTGGGACCAGCAGGTCCAGGCCGCGGGGGAGACTCCGTGGCGGGTGCTGGTCATCGGGGACCTGGCCACGGTCACCGAGTCCACGCTGGCCGACGACCTCGCTCCTGACTCCGAAGTGCGCGACACCTCGTGGATCCGGCCCGGCCAGGTGCTCTGGACGTGGCTGGCGGGCGGCAGGGAGGCCGGGCAGAGCCTGGAGATCCAGAAGGGGTACGTCGACTACGCCGCCCAGCGCGGCTGGCCCTACGTGGCGGTGGACGCAGGCTGGTACTTCCTGCGGGACCAGTGGGACGTCACCGACCCCGACTGGCCGACGACCAGCTGGATGCCGCAACTCGTCGAGTATGGCCGCGGCAAGGGCGTGGAGATCCTCGTCTGGGTGCACTTCCGCGACCTGGACACTCCCGAGGAACGCGCCCTGTGGCTGCCCACGCTGAACCGCTGGGGCGTGCGCGGCGTCAAGATCGACTTCATGGACGCCGAATCGCAGGAGCGGCTGCGCTGGTACGACGAGATCCTGCCCGCCACCGCCGCGAACCGTCTCCTGGTCAACTTCCACGGCTCGACCGTCCCCAAGGGCATCCACCGCACCTGGCCGCACGTGATGACCATGGAAGGCGTGCACGGCGGCGAGAAGCGCACGCTCACCACCGCGCACGTGACCACCCTGCCCTTCACCAGGAACGTGATCGGCTCCATGGACTACACGCCGATGGCCTTCCACCGGCCGAGCCGGCCCACGTCCGACGCGCACGAGCTGGGGCTGGCGGTCACGTACGAGTCCGGCCTGCAGAACCTGGCCGGCACCGTCGAGTCGTATCAGGCCAGGCCCGAGGCCGAACGGTTCCTCGAGCAGGTGCCCACCGCCTGGGACGAGACGCGGCTGCTGTCGGGCCGCCCGGCCGACCACGTGGTGCTCGCCCGGCGCAGCGGCGACCGGTGGTTCATAGGGGCCGGCGTGTCCGGCGCGGCCCGCACGCTGGACGTCCCGCTGAGCATGCTGCACGGCCGGTGGCTGGTCGAGGTCGTCCGCGACGGCACGAACGGCCTGGTTCGGGAGAGCCACGTGATCGACGGGCCGCGCGACCGGCTGAGCGTGGCGGTGCCCGCCGAGGGCGGGTACGCGGCGATCGCCTGCCGCCGGCACACCGCGATCACCACGTGCGACCGATAGACCTCCGATCTGCCATCCGCCACACATCCGATGTATAGGTGCACCCTCATGAAGAAACGGTTACTGGCAGGGCCGATCGCCCTCGCACTCGGCGCGGCGCTGACCGTGGTCCCGGCCACGCAGGCGCAGGCCGGGCACGCGGCGCAGCCGTACACGCTGTGGTACGACGAGCCGACCCCCGACTCCAACCAAGGCTGGGAGACCAGGTCGCTGCCGATCGGCAACGGCGCCATGGGCGCCACCGTGTTCGGCGGCGTGCAGGCCGAGCGGCTCCAATTCAACGACAAGACCCTGTGGACCGGCGGCCCCGGCGTCTCCGACTACACCTACGGCAACTGGGACGCCCCTCGGCCCGGCGCGCTGGAGGCCATCAGGGAGCGGATCTGGAAGGAAGGCGGCATCTCGCCCAACGACGTGCTGGCCGCGCTCGGGCACAAGTCGGACACGCCGCGACACCGCAGGTTCGGCGCGTACCAGAGCTTCGGCGACGTGCGCCTCGCCTTCCCCGAGCTCCCGGCGGAGGTGGCGGACTACCGCAGGGAGCTGGACATCGCGCGCGGCGTGGCCGGTGTGTCGTTCACGGCCGGCGGCGTGCGCCACACCCGCGAGTACTTCGCCTCCGCGCCGGCCGGCGTGGTCGTGGCCCGGGTCGCCGCGGACCGGCCCGGCGGGGTGACGTTCACCGCCAGGATCGCCGTGCCCGCCAACCGCTCGGCGACCGCCACGGCCGCCGGCGGCCGGGTCACCGTCAAAGGGGCGCTGACCAGCAACGCGATGGCGTACGAGGCCCAGCTCCAGGTCCTCAACCAGGGCGGGACCAGGACCGACAACCCCGACGGGACCGTCTCCGTGGCCGGCGCGGAGTCCGTGGTCCTCATCCTCGGCACCGGCACCGACTACGCCCCCGACTACCCCACCTACAAGGGCGAGGACCCGCACGCCAAGCTCACGGCGCGGGTCGACGCCGCCGCCGCCCGCGGCTACGCCAAGCTGCTGTCCGCCCACCGGGCCGACCACGCCGCCCTGTTCGACCGGGTACGGCTGGACCTCGGCGGCAGCCTGCCCGCCGTGCCCACCGACGACCTGCTCGCCCAGTACGGCACCGCCCCGGCCGCCGACCGGGCGCTGGAGCAGCTCTTCTACCAGTACGGCCGCTACCTGCTCATCGCCTCCTCCCGCCCCGGGTCGCTGCCGGCCAACCTCCAGGGCGTGTGGAACGTGCTCGAGGCCCCGCCGTGGCAGGCGGACTACCACCTCAACATCAACCTGCAGATGAACTACTGGCCGGCCGAGATGACCAACCTGGCCGAGCTGGCCGAACCCCTGCACACGTACGTGGACGGGCTACGCGAACCCGGCCGGGTCACCGCCAAGCAGATGTTCGGGGCGGACGGCTGGGTCGCCCACCACGCCTCCAACATCTTCGGCCACACTGGGGCATGGGACCATCCCGCCTACTTCTTCCCCGAGTCGGGCGCCTGGTTGTCGCTGCAGCTCTATGACCACTACCGGTTCACGCTGGACAAGCAGTTCCTGAAGCGGACCGCGTACCCGGTCATGAAGGAGACCGCGGCGTTCTGGCACGACTTCCTGCAGACCGACCCCAGGGACGGCAGGCTCGTCGCCATCCCCAGCCGATCTCCCGAGATCGGCCCCACCACGGCGGGGGCGGCGATGTCGCAGCAGATCCTCTGGCACCTGTTCACCGACCTGCGCGAGGCCGCGGAGCTGGTGGGCGACGAGAAGGAGGCCGACGAAGCCGGCGACGTGCTGGCCACGCTCGACCCGGGCCTGCGGATCGGGAAGTGGGGGCAGCTGCAGGAGTGGAAGGAGGACCTCGACGACCCGGCGGAGACCCACCGGCACGTCTCCCACCTGTTCTCGGTGCACCCGGGGCGGCAGGTCTCGCCGCGTACGACGCCGGAGCTGGCGCAGGCGGCCAAGGTCTCGCTCAACGCCCGCACCGACGCGGGCACCGGCTGGAGCAAGGCCTGGAAGATCAACTTCTGGGCGCGGCTGCTCGACGGCGACCGCGCGCACAAACTGCTGGCCGACCAGCTGAAGACCAGCACGTTGGCCAACCTCTGGGACACGCACCCGCCGTTCCAGATCGACGGCAACTTCGGCGCCACCTCCGGCATGACGGAGATGGTGGTGCAGAGCCACCTCGGGGTGATCGACCTGCTGCCCGCGCTGCCCGCCGCCTGGGCCGACGGCAGCGTTTCCGGGCTGCGTGCCCGCGGCGGCCACACCGTCGGGCTGACGTGGGCGTCCAAGCGGTTGTCCGAGGCGCGGTTGACGGCCGACGAGGGCGGCACGGTCACCCTGCGGAGTGACGCGTTCCGCGGCGGGGTCCGGGTCACGACGGATCGCGGGCGGCCGGTCGCGCACACCACGGACGGCGACACCGTGACCTTCCGCACCCGGCCCGGCGGGGACTACCGGATCGTGCCGGCCGGCCGGTAGACGGCACCGGATCGTCCCGGCCGGCCGGTAAGGGCACGGGCCCGAGCCGCTGAAGGCGGTCTCGGGAGCCTGCCCTCTCCGGGCCCGGCATCCGCGGGCCCGGAGGGGGTAGGGGGTGCGCAGGGGGAAAGGAGGCCGTCATGCAGCACAACGGCCTGCGTACCGCGGTTCTCCTCGGTGCGCTGTCCGCTTTGATCATTCTGGTGGGGTGGTGGCTCGGCGGCGGGCGCGGGGTGCAGATCGCGGTCCTCGTCGCGCTCGCGAGCAACGCCGTCGCCTACTTCTTCTCGGACAAGATCGCACTGTCGGCGATGCGCGCGCAGCCGGTCGGACAGTCCGACTGGCCGGAACTGCACAGGATGGTCCGCGAGCTGTCGGACCGGGCGGGCCAGCCCATGCCGCGGCTGTACATGTCGCCGATGCTGCAGCCCAACGCGTTCGCCACCGGCCGCAATCCTGAGCACGCGGCGGTCTGCGTGACCTACGGGATCACCCACATGCTGAACGAACGCGAGCTGCGCGCGGTCATCGGCCACGAGCTGTCGCACGTGTACAACCGCGACATCCTGATCTCCTCGGTCGCGGGCGCGCTGGCCACGATGATCACCTACCTGGCTTATATGGTGGGGTTCTTCGGGGGTGGCGGCCGCAACAACAACGGGCCAGGGGTGTTCGGGGCACTGGTGCTGATGATTCTGGGGCCGATGGCCGCCGCGATGATCCAGATGGCCATCTCGCGGGCGCGGGAGTACCAGGCGGACGAATCGGGCGCCCGGCTGACGCAGGACCCGCTGGGGCTGGCGAGCGCGCTGCGGAAGATCGATGCCGGTACGCGGCAGGTGCCGCTTCCGCAGAACGCCCGGCTGGAGTCGACCTCCCACCTCATGATCGCCAACCCGTTCCGCGGTGGCGGTCTCGGGCGGCTGTTCTCCACGCACCCGCCCATCGCCGATCGGATCCGCAGGCTGGAGTCCATGGCCGGGATCCAGGGCTGATCGCGGGAAATGCGGCGGCTGGCGGAGGGGACGCCACCGGAGCGGGAGCGCCATGTCGATCTGCTCCGCGCGATCGCCATCACGGCCGTCGTCGTCGGGCACTGGCTGGCGGTGCACGTGCAGGCAACCCCCGCCGGGGGCGTCCAAGCCGGCAACGTGCTGGAGATCGTGCCCTGGACGCGTCCCCTGACCTGGCTGTTCCAGGTCATGCCCGTCTTCTTCCTGGTCGGCGGCTACGCCAACGCCGTCTCGCTGACCACCCACCGCGACCGCGGCGGCGACGCGGCCGCATGGGTGCTGCGCCGTACCGACCGGCTCGTGCGGCCCACCACCGTCGTGCTGGCCGTGCTGGCCGGATCCGCCCTGGCAGCGCGGGCACTGGGGGCCGATCCCGCACTGGTCGGCACCGCGGTGTGGGCGGCCGGGATCCCGCTGTGGTTCCTGGTCGCCTACCTGGCCGTGGTCGTCCTCACCCCGCTGACCCACGCCCTCCACCGCCGCTACGGCCTGGCCGTCCCCATCGCGCTGACGGTTCTGGTCGGCGTCGGCGACGCGGCCCGGCTGGCGCTGAAGACGCCCGTCGCGGCCGACGGGAACTTCCTGCTCGCCTGGCTGGCCGTTCACCAGCTCGGCTTCGCCTGGCAGGACGGGCGACTGCCGGCCAGGCCCGCTGTGGGGTTGCCGATGGCCGCCGCCGGGCTGACCGCGCTGGTGGCGCTCACCGTGGCGGGCCCCTACCCGATCAGCATGGTGGGGATCGCGGGACAGGAGATCCAGAACACCTCGCCTCCCACCCTGGCGCTGCTGGCGCTGGCGGTGACGCAGACCGGGCTCGCCCTGGCGTTCCGCGCTCCGGCGGCCCGGTGGTTGCGACGGCCGCGGCCCTGGACGGTGATCGTGGCGGTCAACTTGGTCATCATGACGCTGTTCCTGTGGCACATGACGGCCGCCGTGCTCGGCGCCCTGGCGCTGCACCGGACAGCCGTGCTGGCGGAGCCGCCCGGGTCGCCCGCGTGGGTGCTGATGCGGCTGCCCTGGCTGGTCATGCTGACGCTGATTCTCGGCGTGCTGGTGCTGGTGTTCGGTCCTGTCGAACGGCGCGCCGGCCCCCGCCCCGCGGCGGGAGCCGTGGCCGGCGCGATAGCGGGCGTCCTCACCGTCCTCGGCCTGGGCGGGGTGCTCGCGGGCCTGCTCGGGGTCGCGCTGACCGGCCCGGGCGCGTACGGCTGGCCCGCCACGACCTTGATCGCCTACTTCGCCGGCGCCGGTGTCCTGCGGCTCGCCCGGTGGCGATCGGCCTCATGACTCGTGGGGGGCGCGTTCGGCGTAGAGCGCGGGCAGGAAGTGCTCCAGATTGCCGATCTCTTCGATGTGGTGGCGGGTCCACGCCTGCAGCTTGGCCGGAGGGAAAGCCCGGGTCGTCGCGACGCGGTTCAACGCCAGCCGGCCGAGCGGCGAATCGTCTCCCAGGCGCATCCGGGTCACGTACCGCACGCCCTCGGGCGCGGCGGCGAACTCGTTCTCCAAGCGAACCAAGTGGGTGCCCGCGACCCGCTTGGCGATGATCGCGCCCGCGGCGCCCAGCTCCTCGACCCGGACGCGGATGTCGATCAGCCGCCCGGGGTCGCGCCCGAGGGCCTCGGTGATGTGCAGCTGTGCGCCCGGGCCGACGCCGCCGCCCGCCGCCGGCCGGATCACCTGGTACGAGATGTGGTCCAGCGGGTGCCAGACCAGGTAGCGGGGGTAGACGTCGCCGGCGTAGGCCATGGTTCCCGGGACGTGGGCGTACCACCAGGCGAGCATGTCCGGCGTGACCCCGCGGAGTGGGGCGTGCTCGATGCTGACCACGACCTGACCGTCATGGGCGGTGCGGGACACCTTCGCCGACTCGGCGGGGCGCAGTGGCCACAACACCGGACGCGCGGGGGGAAGTCGCTGTCCGATCATGCACCCCGGCCTACCCCGCGACCGGCGTCCGACACCCGCCCCGGACCTCGCCACGGCAGGTACCGTCACGTCGTGGCCCCGGGATCAGCCGAGGCGGGCGAGCTCCTCCTTGCTGAGCTCCAGAGTGGCGGCGCCGACGGAGTCGAGGATCGTCTCCGGGCGGCTGGCGCCGGGAATGGGAATGACGACGGGGCTGCGGGCCAGCTCCCACGCGAGGCAGACCTGCTGCGGCGACACCCCCCGCTCCTCGGCGATCTCGTTGAAGGCGGCGTTGTGCCGGCCGAGCTCCCCGGTACGGCTGATGCCGCCCAGCGGCGACCACGGCAGGAAGGCCAGGCCGAGCTCGGCGCAGACGTCGATCTCGGGTTCGCTGGAGCGGAACCGCGGCGAGTATTCGTTCTGGACGCTCACCAGACGGTCACCAAGGATCCCGTGGGCGAGCCGGATCTGCTCCGGGTTAGCGTTCGAGATGCCCGCCATCTGGATCTTGCCGGCGTCGTGCAGGTCCTTCAGCGCGCCGATCGTCTCCTCGTACGGCACCCGCGGGTCCGGCCGATGGTGCTGGTAGAGGCCGATGCTGTCGACGCCGAGCGCCTTGAGCGACCGGTCGCAGGCCTCCTTCAAGTACGACGGGCGGCCGTCCAGGTCCCAGCCGTCCGGCACGCGAGTGTGCCCGCCCTTGGTCGCGACCAGCACCGTGCCGGTGTCCCCGGCCCACAGGGACAGCGCCCGGGCGACCAGCCGCTCATTGTGTCCGACGTCGGTGTGCGACGGCGTATACGCATCCGCCGTGTCTATCAACGTCACGCCCGCGTCCAGGGCCGCCAAAATGGTACGGATCGACTGGGCGTCGTCCGGCATGTGACCGGCCACCGACATGGGCATGGCCCCAAGCCCGATGACGCCCACGCTGTGATTTCCCAAGGCACGTGTTCTCATGGGTCCACCCTGTCTGCTGGAGCGCACTCCAGGTCAAGACGGCCGGCCCGTCATGGGCGCACGGCGCCGAGCAGGCGCGTACGCCAGTAGTCGTCGAGGTCGACCACCTTGACCACGTCCCCGGTCTGGGGCGCGTGGACCATTTTCCCGTCGCCGGCGTACATGCCCATGTGCCCGAGCCCTTTGCTGAAGAGCAGATCCCCCGGCTCGATCGTGTCCAGGGAGACACGACGGCCGGCGCCCCAGCTCCACTGGTCATAGGTCGTGCGCGGCAAGGAGACGCCGGCAGTGCGCCAGGCGGCCTGGACGAGGCCGGAGCAGTCGAAGGAGCCCGGCCCGGTGCCGCCGAACCGATACGGCTTGCCCACCTGGGCGAAGGCGAACTCGAGCGCCGATCGGGCGTTCCCGGAGGCCGGGCCGGTGTACTGGATCCCAGGGCTTTCGGGGTTGCCGGTCCGGAAGAGGCCCAGCCGGCGCATGAGCCTGGTCTGCGCCGTGACCATCTTGTCGACCTTGGACTTCTCCGCGCGGACCTTGTCGCGGGCGGCCTCGGCCGCCGCCAGGACGGTCTTGGCCTCGCCGTGCCGGTCGCGCAGTTCCTTGATGGCCGCCTCGTAGGCGTCCGCCTTCGCCGCCCGCGCTCGCGCCATCTCCTCGAGCGAGGCCATCGTGCCCAGGATGGCCTCGGGGTTGCTCGGGGCGCTCAACGGCGCCCAGCTCCCGAACGGGCCGAACTTGTAGTCGTTCACGGCAAGGGTGACGAGGTCCCGGCGCAGGGCGTCGGCTCGGGCGTCCTTGCCGGCGAGCTCGGTCCTGAGCACGTCGTACTTCTTCTTGGCCGTCTTGTAGGTCTCGGTGGCCTGGTTGTACTTCTCGACGAGCTGGTCGGCCTGCTCGTTCAGCTTCACCAGCCGGGCCCTGGCCTGGGCGGGCGACGGATCGGCCCGCGCGACCCCAGGGGTGGCGGCCAGCGCGACCGAGGCCAGCGCTAATGCGGCTGCTGTTCGCCCACGCCATGTCGCCGCGGCCACGACCATGCCTCCTCGTCCGAGTGGACTGTGGTGCCGATCCATGGGGAGATACGCGGGCCGGCCCCAGGATGTTCAGTCGGCGTGAACTCTTGGCGCCGTACCGGGCTAGTACTGGGTGTAAGCCGGTCACGGTGAGAAGGACACGTATGCCCCTACCTGATGTGATGCGTTCGGAGAGTGACGACGCGACGTTAATCGCGCGCTCCTTCGACGACCCCCAATACTTCGGTGAGCTGTTCAGGAGACACGCCCCGCCCCTGCACCGCTACGCCGCCCGCCGGCTCGGCGGCGATCTCGCCGACGACATCGTGGCGGAGACGTTCCACGTGGCGTTCAGCAAGCGGGAGAGCTACGACCAGGCCCGGAGTGACGCCTTGCCGTGGTTGTGGCGCATCGCGACGAACCTGATGCGCCGCCACCACCGGTCGGAGTCGCGGATGTACCGGGCGCTGGCCCGCACCGGTGTGGACCCCGTGCTGGAAGGCCACGCCGACCTGGTCGCCGAACAGGTCACCGCCGCCGCGGGGACCTCGGACCTGGCGGCCGCGCTGGCCGGGCTGCGTAAAGGAGATCGTGACGTCCTGCTGCTGGTCGCCTGGGGCGAGCTCAGCTACCAGCAGGTGGCCGACGTCCTGGACATTCCCGTGGGCACCGTGCGGTCGCGGCTGAACCGCGCCCGCACCAAAGTTCGGAAGGCGCTCGATGAACGAGACTGAACTGTTGGAGAAGATGAGATCGCAGATCGCCCTGCGGGATCCCGATGAGCTCGCCGCGGCCATCGGCTGGCGGCCGGGGGAGCCGGCGAAGACGCGGCGACCTCATCGGTGGCGTCGGCTGGTCGCCGGCGTGGTGGTGACGGCCGGGCTCGCAGCGGCCGCCGTGGTCGGCCCGAGCGTCGTGGCCGGGATCGGGGGAAGCGCCACGTCCTATGCCAGCTCGGCCATCGACATCAGGCAGGAGAACGGGCAGTGGGTGGCCAGGATCAAGGATCCGCTGGCCGAGCACGCCGAATACGCCAAGGCCTTTCGCGCTGTCGAGCTGAACGTCGACCTGCAGCTCGTGCCCGTCTCGCCCAGCTTCGTCGGTGATCTGGTCCGGGCACGGCCCGGACCGAGGCCCGCGGGGACATTCGAGGGCGGCCTCGAACCCAGCGGTTGCAAGATCGGCGAGGCGGGATGTCATCTGGTATTCCGGGTTCCCGTCGGTTTCGAGGGCGACGTACGCGCCCAGCTCGGTCGGCCGGCGGAACCCGGCGAGGTCTACCTGGCGGCGGCCACGGCTACGATGCCGGGGGAGGCGCTCGAGGGCGTGCGGCTGGAGGATCGCACCGTCGGCGAGGTGCTCGACGAGGTACACAAGCGTGACCTGCAGGTCGTCTATGAGCAGGTGAAGTCGGACCCCGACTCCCCGACCTACTTCATCGACGGGAGGAAAGGCACCTTCCGCGTCCGGTACGAACCCATCGCCGCCGACGCCGTGCGCTCGGACTGGCTGGTGTGGCGGGCGGTGCCGCACAGCGAAGGGGTGGTCAAGTTGGTGGTCACGCCGCAGCCGTTGAAACCGGACGCTCCGCTGCCGGGGTCCTGAAGTCCTTGACCCGCCACAGGCGCGCCGTGGCGAGCACGACGAGCACCGTGGCCGCGGAGGTGAGCAGGCCGCCCTCGCCCAGCAGCCATGCCGATGCCGTGCCGGGGCCGGTCATCGGCTGGGCGACGAAGTAGATGGAGGCGTTCAGCGTGGCGTGGAAGAGCAGGACCGGCCAGACGCTGCCGGTCCGCAGCCGCAGCCACACCAGCGGAAACGCCAGCGCCACGGCCTCGACGGTGAAGATCGCCATGGCGTAGGCGGCGGGCACGCCGGGCTCGACCGCGCCGGGCACGAACACCATCAGCGGATAGTGAAACGCGGCCCAGGCAAGCCCGACGATCAGCGCGGTGGCGTCGGGGCCGCGGGTCTCGGCCAGGCGCACGGTCAGCAGGGAGCTCCAGCCGAGCTGCTCGCCGAGCGCCAGCACCAGGAAGGGCACGACGCCGGGGACCAGGCCGATCAGCACGTCCAGCGGCGACCCGGGGACGAATGCGGCCAGGCCGGTCACCCAGGCGACGCCGTACCCGGCGCCGACGCAGAGCATCGGCAGGAGCCAGGCCAGGGCCAGCACGCGCAGCGGGACCCGGCGGAAGCCCCAGTCGAGGCGGCGGGTGGCGATCAGAGCGGCCAGGGCAGGGAGGAACGCCTGACCGAAGAGGGCGATCTGGGCGGGGACGGAGGCCTGGTCAAGGTGGGCGATGTTCGCACCCTGGGCGACGGCCAGGGCAACAGTGGGCAGGACCAGCGCGGGGAGCGCCACGGCGAAGGTGGTGAGCTGTCGGTTCATGCCGAGCACTCCACCAGGCCGGCGGTCCTGAGCACATGAGGCGCGGGTCCCGGTCCTGCCAGGACAGGACCGGGGTCCCGGGACGGCTGGTCAGCGGTTGTAGGCGGCGACGACCTCCACCTCGACGAGCCACCCCGCCACCGGGAGGTTCGCGATCTCGATCGTCACGCGGGCCGGGCGGGCGGCGTTGGCCTCCATCGGCGGGGCGGGCGGCGCCGTCCCCAGCGGGACGGGGACGGGTTTGCCGGTGGCCAGGTCCACGTTGGCGAAGAACTGGCGGTAGGCGCGGTTCCAGCCGGCGAAATCCGCCTCCGCCGCGCCCGGCGGCTTCTCCAGGTAGGCACGCATCGAGACCACGTCGCCGAGGCCCAGGCCGGCCGCGGTGAGGTTGGCCTTGATGCGCTTGAGCACGTTGAGGGCCTGCGCCTCGGTGATCGTGACGCCCGGCGGGAGCGCTGCGCCGGGGAAGTCGACGTAGCGCTCGGGGGAGTCGGCCGGGGCCGCGGGGTTGGCCGCCGCCGGGCCCAGCCCGCTGGCGGTGTACGTGGCGACGAGCTTGCCGAGTGCCACGCCGTCGGCGATCGCCGGGTTGGTGTTGCCCGCCGGGAGGAACGGCTTGACCTCGGTGGGCTTGGGCGACCACCACGTGGTGGCGGCGGCCGTACCCGAGCCCAGGACGAGGACGGCGGCCGCGGCGAGAGCGGCGGTGCGGATCTTCATAGGGGAGGGTTTCCTCTCAGGAGGTGCTCAGGACGCGCTGGTGCAGCTCGGTGACGACCTTGCGGGCTGACTCCAGAGCACCCGACTGCCAGGCGATCATGTAGCTCAGCCAGTCGCCCGCGAAGTACACATGGCCGGCGGGCTTGTTGAGCAGCTGGTATGCGCCCTGCCTGGACGGCCACCCCACCCAGGCGCCCTCGATGTGCGGCTGCAACTTCCAGGCGACGGACACCGACGACGCCAGCTCGTCGCGGTACTTCGCACCGTGGATGAGCATGCCCTGCTCGACCGCGCGGCGTTCCCGGTCGGCGTGCTTGAGCGCGGCGTACGCGTCGGCCTGCGCGCCGAAGTTGTAGTAGCCGACGACCAGGCCGCGGGCGGAGCCGTACCCGTAGGAGGGGTACCAGATCGTGGCGAGGTCGAGGTCGGTACTGGTGATGCCGCCGTAGATGTCCTCGTCGGTCTCCCACCAGCGGCGGCGGTATTCCAGCCCGATCTTGCCCGAGCTGGCCACGGTCGGCGTGGTGAGCGCGGACTGCACCTCCGCACCCAGATTGTGCGGGGTCTTGGCCAGGATGTGCGGCGGCATCGCGGCCACGCACATGTCCGCCTTGATCTTCTGCGTACGGCCGTGCCGGTCGGTGTACTCCACCTCCACGCCGTCCGGCAGGTCGGTGATCTTGGTGACGGTGGACCGCAGCTTGATCCGCTGCCGCCCGATCTTGTCGGCGAACGCCCGCGGGATCTGGTCCATGCCGCCCACCGGCTGGAACATCAGCATCGCCTGGTCGTAGCCGAACTCGAACGCGAAGCGCTGCCCGATGCCGCTCGACAACACCTCCGACAACGACGGCACCGGCCCGAGCACCGTGCCCGGCTGCTCGCCCGCTCCCGGGTTCACGCCGTAGCCGCGGCGCGAGCTCCCGGAGTACTTGAACCCGCTCGCCTTGTTGCCCACCGCCCCGAAGCTCGACAGGAACGCGATCAGCCGCTCCTTGTCCTGCGCGGTCAGCGTCCCGTCCAGCGCGCCCGCGTCGGTCGCCCGCGACAGCAGCTCCGACACGTACCCGTAGACGTCGGCCTTGGCCGTGCGCCAGCGGACGGGAGCCGGCATGCCCTGGTGATAGATGTACGCCTGCGCGTTGGAGTTCGTGAACACCTCCAGGTCCACGCCCAGCTCGCGGCAGTAGTCCATGGTGACCATCCACTGCGCCAGCCGCGCCGGTCCCGCGTTGAGGTAGGCGCCGTCCCGGAAGCGCGCGACCTGCGTGGAGCCGTCCAACTCGGTGACGCGGTCGCCGCCGCGGATGGTCCAGTTGCGCCCGCCGACCCGGTCGAGGGCCTCCAGGATCGTGCAGTCATACCCTGCCTTGCCCAGCTCGTACGCCGTGGCGAGGCCGGCCATCCCCGCGCCGAGGATCACCACCTTCTTCGCGGCCCGCCCGGTGAGCGAGAAGTCCGACGCCTGCGGCGGATCGAACGCGGCCTTCGCGGACGCCTCGGCCGTCGGCGCGAGCCCGAGCGCCCCCATGGTCGCGAACAACGCCCCTGCCCCGCCGGACACGCCGACGGCGGACAGGAAGTCGCGTCTGCTGTACGCCAACACCCACCTCCATGCTCTGATCGGAGGTGAAGTCTGGAGGGGATTTGTTGCCGGCGACCCCGCCCGATGTTCTCAATGGGTTTCGAGACGATCATGGGGTTCCAAGGGGATAGTGAGCACGTGGAATCCGTCAGGACGAGGCTGCTGGAGACCCGCGCGTTCGCGTCGGGCATCGCCTACCTTCGCTACGAGGTCACCTGATCTCCTACAGGGCGGCGATGACCCGTACGCGGTCGGCGACCACGCGCTTGCTGATGTCGGCGTTCGGGTTGAGCCAGTCGTGCGCGTGCGGGGCGCCGGGGTGGACGTGCAGCTCGCAGGAGATGCCCGCGGCCAGCAGCTTCCCGGCGTACGCGATGCTCTCGTCGCGGAAGATGTCCAGGTCGCCCACCTCGATGTAGGCAGGCGCCAGCCCGGCGAAGTCGCGCAGGCGGGCCGGCGCCGCCACCGGGGGCACCGACGGCGTGCCGAGCGCGTCGCCCAGCAGGGCCTTCCATCCGGTGTAGTTGTTGTCGTAGGTCCACACCGCCATGGGCGCCAGCACCGGGTCGGGCTTGGTGTTGCGGTCGTCGAGCATCGGGTAGATCAGGATCTGCCTGGCCAGCCGCACGCCGTTGTCGCGGGCCAGGATGGCCGCGGCCGCGCCGACGCCGCCACCGCCGCTGTCGCCCATCATCGCGATGCGCGCGTGATCGACTCCCAGCTCGACGGCGTGGTCGAACAGCCAGCTGACCCCGGCGAAGGAGTCCTCGGCAGGCGTGGTGCCGGGGAACTCCGGCGCCAGGCGGTAGCCGACGGCGAGGAACGGAACCCCGGTGAGCTGGACGTAGTGCCGCACCAGCCGGTCGTAGTTGTCCAGCGATCCGCAGATCATGCCGCCGCCGTGGAGGTAGACCACCGCGGCGCCGGTACGCGACCCGGCGTGGGTGTACCAGCGCATGGGGATGGCGGCGCCGTCCGCGGCGGTCGCGGTGCACGGCGTCATGGTCACGTCAGGGGCGTCCGGCAGGGCGTCGAAGGCCATCTTCAACGTCTCGTCGATCATCGCCCGCAGGCCGAGGGCGTCACCCCGCTCGGGCAGGGTGACGTCGGCCATGGTCTGCGCCTGGGCCATCAAGACGGCCGCGATCTCCGGGTCAAGCGTCATGGTCATGGGGGGTTCCTCCTGTGGGGGGTGGCGGGGTGGGGGGCTTCTGTGCGGCGATGTCGACCGGGGTGGGGAGTGTCTGCGTGGTGATGTCGCCTGAGGTGGCGGTTTGCGGGCCGACGTCGACCTGGAGCGCCGGCAGGGCGTTGCCGCTGCCGACCAGCCACGGCGGCATCAGCGCCGTGATCGCTTCGGCCAGCTCATGGGGACTGCACGGGTCGGGATCGGCCAGCCACTCCGACAACACGGCCAGGACGCCGCCGATGACGAACGCCGCCGCCCGCCGGCTGTCGAGCCTCTCCGGGCGTCCTGGCACCGCCTCGATCGACTGCTGGGTCTGGCGTACCAGCGCCTCGCGCAGTTCATCGCGCGCCGAGCCGTCGCCGGCCGCGGCCACCAGCGTCGCGTACAGGTGCCGATGCCCGGCGATGTGCGCGAAGAAGGCGCCGTACGTCATCCGGGTGACGCTCGCGCCGGACAGGTCGTTGGCCCGCCGCATCGCGGTGTCCCGCTCGCCCAGCTCATCCAGCGCGGTGCGGACCGCGGCGATGCCGAGCTCCTCGATGGAGGTGAAGTGGCAGTAGAAGGCGCTGCGGCTCACCCCGGCTTCGCGCACGAGAGAGGCCACGGTCGGCACCTGACCCGTGAGGGCGAGCTGGCGCTCGAACTCGGCCAGGAGTAAAGCGCGGGTGCGTTGTGCCCGCGGATCCGCCAGGTCGCCGGTGCGCATGAACGCCGCGGGGGGAACTCCGGTGAGAGCCATGCCGGACACTGTAGAAAGGTATCGGACACATGTCCAGTACTTGTCGGACACATGTCCATAAGATCCGATACCGCAGGTCGACACCCCTTCGATGTCCACATGCCCCGTAGTCGGCCGCATCGTAGTTATCGGTCTCTATCGGCAGTGCCCACAAGCACGGGGAGCGGGTGGGGTGGCAAGAGGGCGGACATATTCAACTGCGACCCTACAGCCCGCTATTTGGCCGACTAGCTGCGGAAACGCGTCTGTGTTCGCCATGCACCGATGTAACGCCTAGGTAACAGATTCTTGTCGGTCGGCTAACTCCGGGCCTACCCTCCAGGAGAACGGTTTCTATCTAGCCCGAAAGCACCCCCAATGCGCCTACGGCACCCCTTACGCGGCCTCCTGGCCGCGATCCTGCTGCTGCCCTTTCATGTCCCGGCTCCCGCCGCGGCCACCGCCACCGCCCCGTTGCCCGCCGGATACGTGGACGTGGTCACGTTCGGCGACACCGCGTCCGAGAGCGCGCACGCGCTGCAGGCGGCGTCCACCGCGGTGGTGGACGGGGCCCTGGGAGAGCCGGCCAGGGTCGCCAAGCCGACCGACCCGCCGAGCGTGAAGGGCGGTGAGCTGCGGTTCAGGGTGGCGGTCGACCCGGTCGCGCAGAACTACTTCACGCTGAAGTTCTGGGGCGGCGACGTCTCGCCGTACAAGACGATCGCCTACATCAACGGCGAGCAGATCGGCTACCGTCGCTCCGGCGACTACGAAGCGATCAATCTCGGCTCCAGCAGGCCGCTGCCCGGCCGGTTCTCCTACAACACGATCATGTTGCCGCTGGAGCACACGCGGGGCCGGCGGGTGGCGGAGATGACCGTCAGGACCTATGACGGCGGGTTCAGCCAGCCGGTGACCGCCGACTCGCGCGGCTACTACAAGGCCTACACGCACACCACCGCTCACCTGGACGTCTCCGGGGAGAAGCAGGGGACCGACGCTCCGGACACCACGCCCGCGGACGGTCCGTCCGACGCCGAGAAGCAGGCGCTGGTCGATCGTTACCGCAAGAGCCAGATCGATCTGTTCAACCAGTACAGCACGCAGCTCGACGCCTCGCCGGGCGCCAAGTTGTCGATCGTCCGCTACCAGGAGGACCTGCGCTTCTACGCCTCGGCGCTGCTGGAGCCGTGGGTGCCGGCGAACACGCCCGAGCTCAAGAAGGCGGCGCTGCGCCGGCTGTTCAAGGCCATCGACAACCACGTCAAGGACTACTACGCCAACACCCGGCTGCTGCTGCGGGGCGGCCACCAGGGTGACTGGGGCGGCTACTACGGGGCACTCGGCGAGGCCCTCTACATCGTGGAGAACCTGATCCCCGAGGTCTACGGCACGCAGGAGTTCGCGGCGTTCCTGGACGAGCCCTTCGTCACCGGCACGCAGGACGGCCCGTCCTCGCTCAAGGGCGTGGACTGGGACGGCGGGGAGCTGTCCCGGCGGGAGGCGTACGAGCGGGTGCTCAAGGCCAACTTCGACTTCGCCCGGGCCCGCCTGTCCTACATCTTCAACCAGGTCATGTACACCTACGAGGGCGCGTGGGAGGCGCACGAGGGCCTGCGGGTCATCGGGTCGCGGTTCTACGAGGGCAAGGCCAGGAGCCACCGGATCCTGCTGGAGTCGCTCGGCGCCGAGCCGTTCCTCGGTGAAGAGGTGCTGGTGAGGCCCGACGGCAAGGACCTGGACCTCTACCACTCGCTCTTCTACCACGACCAGACGGCCCGCTTCACCGACGACTTCGCGCAGATCGTCGCGAAGGGCCTGGCGAAGTCGAAGCTCGACGCGGACGGGAAGGTGGTGCGCCGCCTGCCGTACGGCGAGCACTACACCGGCCTGACGAAAGCGGGCTTGACCAGGGAGAATACCTTCGTCGCCAACTACGGCGAGGCCACCAACTACCTGCCGGAGTGGTTCTTCCGCACCTGGGGGCACAAGGGCGACGAGAAGCTCAACGACGAGATACTCAAGCTGGCGCTGAAGAACCTGCACGCCCGCGGCTACACCCGCTACACCGGCGTCGACTCGGTCGGCAAGCGCGTGGCCCTGGCCGAGATGGTCGTCGACGAGCGCAACGCGAGCTACCCCGGCTGGCCGGCCTACGCCCTGCGCAACACCGAGGGCCGCACGATGGAGTACGTCGCGCTCGAGCAGCACATGGCCGGGCACGCCGAGCGTTACGCGGGCGCGGAGTGGGAGCCGTACCGGCGCTACGCGAACGAGGCGGTCGGATTCGTCCAGCAGCAGCTCGCCGACAACCAGTACTTCAACACGTTCTCCTCCGTGGAGGCCAAGCGGAAGTACGACCTGTGGCTGCCAGAGACCTACGCCTACCTGCGCGGCAGGCCCGCGGCCGGGGCCGTGCTCCCGCAGACGGACTTCGCCGCGTACACGTTCGAGCAGCTCGCCGCGCTGGGCGTCGATCCGGCCCGCTACGAGCGGTTCGCCTTCGCGGACGTGGACAACATGTTCGTCTCCCTCCGCGACGGCGACACCAGGATCTTCGGCTCGCTGTTCGAACGGCAGCGCGGCGTCGCCGGCAACGGCCGGCTGCACGTCCTGCACCAGGACCACCACGCCATCGTGCAGGTCGCCACGGACACGCAGTTCACCTTCCGCGACTACAACGTGCGGATGGACAACATCGACGTCGACTTCATGGAGGACCAGCAGAAGGGCGACGGCGGTCTGCCCCAGGCCCTGGCCGGCGAGATCCTGCCCGCCGCCCACCAGCCGGGCGTCGGCACCGTGCGGCGGGAGAACTACGAGTTCGACACCCCCTACTCCGGCTACGCCGACTTCCTGACCGCCCGCTACGGGAGCTATCTGTTCGCGTTCAACACCACCAGGGACGTCTACGGGAACGAGCGGTCGTTCACCCTGGACGTGCCCGGCGACGCGGTGGACCTGGTGTCCGGCAAGCAGGTGGCCAAGGGCGTGGTGAGCGTGTCACCCGAGACCGCGATGGTGCTGAAGCTGGACGCGGCCGAGCGGCCCAGGCCGCACCACGTGGACTTCGTGCAGGCGCTGCGCGACCGCGACGGCGTCACCCTCATCTGGAAGCCCGCCGCCGGCGCCGAGTCGTACACGATCAGGCGCGACGGCAAGGTGATCGCCACCGGCGTCCGCGGCACGGCGTTCCCGGCTGACAAACAGGGCGCCTACACCGTGACCGGGGTCAACGAGCGAGGCGAAGGGTGGGCGTCGCAGGCCGTCGAGCCACCCGCCGAGCCGGTCGATCGCATCGGCGAGATCACGGGCCACGTCAAGGCGGGCAAGCAGCGCGTCGAGCTCACCGGCGGCAACGGCAAGGGGCTCGGCGAAGGCGACGACTACTACCTGGACAAGCGCGATATCCAGGACACCCTGCTGTTCTCCAACGAGGTGCTCACCGGCGGCGGCTCGGTCAGCGCCAGGATCTCGCAGGCGCAGGGCACGGCCGCCGGCGTCATGCTCCGGGCCGACGCCCGCTACATCTACTTCGGCGCCGACGCCGAAGGCCGGCTCGTCCTGCAGAACCGCACCCGCGACTCCCGCCACGACTGGCAGGACGACCGGCGCAGCCCCATCAACGCGAACGTCCAGGGCTACACCGCGGCCGAGTACCCGTTCGTCAAGCTGGTGCGGGACGCTGACGCCCACATCGTGCGGGCGTGGGCGAGCAAGGACGGCCGGTCGTGGTCGTTCGTGGCCGAGCTGTTCACCCCCTTCCCCGAAGGCGTGTACGCCGGAGTCGTGGCGGCCACCGCGGCCACGTTCACCGACGTCACGGTTTCGCCCGACCGCGACGGCACCCTGTACGCCCGGGTGGAGCGGGTCAGGGACCAGGTGACGCTGCACTGGAGCAAGCCGGACACCGCCACCCGGTTCATGGTCTACCGCAAGGACGGCGCGGCCGCCGCCTGGCGCCCGATCCTGTCCAACGCGCTGACCTTCTCCTTCACCGACGAGCCGCTGCGGCACGGCACCCGCTTTTACCGGATCACGACGATCGGCGCGGACGGCGTCGAGCGGCCGGGCACGGGCCTGCTCATGGCCACGGCCGAGCCGCTCGCCGCGATGATCGCCGAGGCGGAGAAGCTGCCCGCGGCCGACTACACCAAGGGCAGCCACTACCTGCTGACCAAGGCGATCGCCGAGGCCAAGGCGGGCGGCGAGGAGGACGAGCTGATCGACCGCATCTACGCCGCCGTCGAGCAACTCGTGCCCATCGGTGCGTTGCTGCAGAAGGTGACTGTCGAGCCGTCCATGGTGGAGGCGTCAACCGAGGCGTGGGGAGGCGGCGGCACCAAGGCCCAGAACGGCTGGCGCGCCTTCGACGGCGACCTCGCGACCGCCACCGACACGACCACGTCGTCGGGCTGGATCGACGTGCGCCTGCCGAAGGCCGTGGCACTGGACGCCCTCCGCTACCACCCCCGGGTCACGCACGTCACCAGGCTGAACGGGGCCGTGTTCAGGGCATCCGCCGACGGCGGCGCCACCTGGACCGACCTGCACACGGTGAGCGGGGTCGCCGCCGCGCAGTGGTACACGGTCCCCATCCCGCGGACCGCCGCCTACCCGTGGCTGCGCCTCGCCTTCCCGACCGGCAACACGAACGTGGCCGAGATCGAGTTCCTGTCCATGACCGACGACCGTACCCTGCTCGACCTGCTCATCGAGGAGGCCGAGGCCATCGACCCGAGCCGGCGCACCGCCGAGCTGACCGCGGCACTGGAGCACGCCCGCTCCGGCCTGGCCGGCCAGGACCAGATCGACGCGGCGGCCGAGCGGCTGCGCGTCGCGCTCGCGAACCTGTGATCCACCGGTGGTACGGCCCGCCACGGGCCGTACCACCACTCCACACCCCTGAAGGAGCACGCCCGAAGGAGAGAACATGTCCGCTCGCACGCCCCACGTCAGCCGCCGGACAGCGCTCAAGACGGGACTCGCCGCCGGCGTCGGCGCGGCCCTGCTCATCCGCGCCGAACCCGCCGCCGCCGCGACCCACCCCGGCCTGCTGCACACCCAAGCCGACTTCGACCGTATGCGGGCCCAGGTCAACGCCGGCGCCCAGCCGTGGAAGGCGGGCTGGGACCGGCTCGTGGCCAACGCCCACTCCCAAAGCACCTGGACGCCCCGCCCCACCGCGACGATCATCCGGGGCGGCGACGGCCAGAACTACCCGCAGCTCTACAACGACATCCACGCCGCCTATCAGAACGCGCTGCGCTGGAAGGTCAGCGGCAGCACGGCGCACGGCAACAAGGCCCGCGACATCCTCAACGCCTGGTCGGGAACGCTCACCACGGTCACCGGCAACGCCGACAGGTTCCTGGCGGCGGGTATCTACGGCTACCAGTTCGCCAACGTCGGCGAGATCATGCGTGGTTACAGCGGCTTCGACCTGGCCCGCTTCCAGCGCATGATGCTCAACGTCTTCTATCCACTCAACGACCAGTTCCTGACCAACCACAACGACGCCTGCATCACCAACTACTGGGCCAACTGGGACCTGTGCACCATGAACTCGGTCCTGGCCATCGGCGTGCTCTGCGACCGCCAGGACCTCATCGACCGGGCCGTCACCTACTTCAGGACCGGCGCGGGCAACGGCTCGATCATGCACGCCGTCCCGTTCCTGCACAGCGGCGGGCTCGCGCAGTGGCAGGAGAGCGGGCGCGACCAGGGCCACACCGTGATGGGCGTCGGCCAGATGGGCGCCTTCTGCGAGATGGCCTGGAACCAGGGCATCGACCTGTACGGCTACGCCGACAACCGGTTCATGAAGGCGTGCGAGTACATTGCCAAGTACAACCTGGGGGAGGACGTCCCGTTCACCGCCTACACCTGGGGCACCGGCCAGAACTGCGCCCAGCAGACGCACACAGTCATCTCCTCGGCAAGCCGCGGCCAGGTTCGCCCGGTTTGGGAGATGGTCTATCACCACTACGCGGTCAGGCGCGGCCTGCCCATGCCGTACGCGGCCGCGTTCGTCGCCCAGGTGCGGCCGGAAGGCGGCGGCGGTGACTACGGGACCACCAGCGGCGGCTTCGACCAGCTCGGGTTCGGTACGCTCACGCACGCCAGGGTCGCCGGCACCGCCACCCTCCCGGCGGGGACGACCCGATCGTTACGGTCGGTCAACTATCCGGCCCGCTTCATCAGGCACCAGAACTACCTCGGCTACCTGCACGAGGTGAGCGCCTCCAGCGACGCGCAGACCCGGCAGGACGCCACCTTCACCATCGTGCCCGGCCTGGCCGCGCCGAACGGCTACTCGCTGCGTGCCGCCAACGGGCAATACCTGCGCCACTACGACTTCCGGGTGCGCCTGGCCGCCGACGACGGGACGGCCACCTTCAAGAGCGACGCCACCTTCTACGCCGTTCCCGGCGTCGCGAGCGGCTCGGTGCGCCTCGAATCGAGCAACTACCCCGGCCGCTACCTGCGGCACCGCAACTACGAGCTCTGGGTGGACGCCTACGACGGCACGAGCGGCTTCCGCGACGACAGCTCCTTCACGGCCGTCACCGCCTGGGCCTGACCCCTTCACGGGCGGGCCGCGGCACATACTGGGCCACGGACTGGCGCACCACGACGTGGGTGCCGAACACGGCGTGCTGCTCCGAGCCGCTGCGCGCCCGCCCCTCCTTCAGCTCCAACGCCAGCCGCACGGCGCTGCGGCCCAGCTCCTCGTACGGCACGCGCACGGTCGTCAGCTGCGGCCGCAGGTCCGTCGCCAGCGGTATGTCGTCGTAGCCCACGAGCGAGATGTCCTCGGGCACGCTCAGACCCGACTCGAAGATCGCGGCCATGGCGCCGCCCGCGACGACGTCCGTCTCGGCGAAGATCGCAGTGAACAGCGGCCCTCACTGAGCAGGACCGGGACCAGGTGGATCTGTGTCTGGTCGAGGAGTCCCGCCAGGAGACAACGCCGAGACATGGTCGCGGACCAGATCGTGGAACCGGTACCGGGAGGGGGCGGGCTCTTGCAGGAGATGGACGTCCAGCAGGTGGTCCAGCTCCCGCCTGGCCCGCACCACGGTCGTGTCCTGCACGGCGGCGGCCTCGTCAACGCCGAACTCGGCGCCGGCGAGCGAGCCCAGCAGCCGATACACACGCCGCTGGTCCTCGGAAAGCCGCTGATAGGACAGATCCAGAGCGGCGGTGACGCTGTGCCGCCCGACCGTCAGCTCGGCCAGCCGATCATCGTTCAACCGGTCAAGCAGATGTCTCACGCTCCAGGTGGGACGCGCCTGAAGCCGGACGGCGGCGATGCGGATGGCGAGCGGGAGCAGCCCGCACCGCTCCACGGTCTCCGTCAGGACACCCCTCGGCGCCTCCATGACGTGCTCCCGCCCGACCGTACGGGTGAACAGGGCGACCGCCTCCTCCCGCGGCAGGACGTCCAACGACAAGGTCCGGGTGTCGTCGAGGCCGATCAGGCGGCGCCGGCTGGTGACGATCAGCCGGCAGCCCGGACCGGCGGGCAGCAGCGGGCGGACCTGATCTTCATCGGCGGCGTTGTCCAGCACGATCAGGACTTTGCGATCGGCCACCACACTGCGGTACAGCGCGGCGCGGTCGTCGACATGCCCGGGGACACGCTCGCCGGGGACGCCGAGTGCTCTGAGCACGCGGGCCAGCGCGTCGCCCGGATCAACCGGTGTCATTCCCCGGGTATGGCCGTGGAGGTTCACGAACAACTGCCCGTCGGGAAACCGGGGTGCGAGCCGATGGGCGGTATGAACCGCCAGCGCCGTCTTGCCGGCTCCGGCCATGCCGTCGATGGCGACGACGGTCGCCGTGTTCGCGTTCTCGTGATCCTCCAAGGCCGTCAGTTCGCGCTCTCGGCCGACGAACGCCGTCACACCGGCCGGTAGCTGCCGGGGAACGGTCACCGCTGCCGGCGGTGTGCCTGCCGGATCATCGCGTTCAGGGTAAGCCGGCAGGCTCCGGGCGACGGCGGCCAGCGTCGCGCGCTCTTCCCCGTCCAGCCCCAACGCCTCCGCCAGCAGCCGGATCGACTCCATGCGAGGTTGCTGAAGCCCGCTGCTCTCCAACCGGCGAACGGTCCGGACGTTGAGGCCGGCCCCTTGGGCCAGTTGCTCCTGAGTCAGCAACGCCCGCTCCCGCCACCTGCGCAGCAGCGTTCCCAAGGGCGGCCCGGCGTCGGGCCACTCCGTGGCGTCCGCCAGAGAGGAAGTGGCGTGAAGGTGGTAGATGTTCATAGACATGTGCTCCTCCGGGTGCCCGGCAGCGGCGCGAAGGGCAGCCGCCTGCGGGCGCGTATCAAAGGAGCCCGTCGAACGTCTGTTACCAGTGATCACGGTCGGTCGACACCCCCGTCTCGTCGCCCCCTGGCCGCTGAGATCCGCAGGTCCATCAAAGGCGCGTCCCGGCTGTTCAGACCACGGTCGGACGAAAGCGAACGGAATTGGACGCACTGAAGGTGGGGGCGCATGATCGCGATTCGCGGGTATCTCGATTGATCGGCCTCGCCGCGATTGGCCAGAATGAGGCCATGGGTGAGGGTGACGGGGGCGGCCACCGACCGCCGCGGGCACAGGCGCCGACCGGTCTCCGGCCGTCCCGGAGTCGCGGTGTCCCGCTGCCGTCCGACCATTCGGACGACGTGTGCCCCTACCAAGGCCTCGCACCGTTCGAGACCGAGAAGAGCGAGTTCTACTTCGGGCGCGCGCGGGCGACGCACGGTCTGCTCGAGCGCCTGGGCCCGCGCCTGGACGAGCACGGGTCCATCCTGCTGGTCTCGGGCGCCTCGGGTGTGGGCAAGTCGTCGCTGTTACGGGCGGGGCTGATGCCGGCGCTGACCAAGGGCTTGCTGCCGGTCGCCGGATCGCAGCGTTGGCCGCGCCTGCTCATCACGCCGACCTCGAGGCCGTTACAGGCACTTGCCGAAGGCTGGATGGCGGCGTTCGGCGGGCACGTCGAAACGGTGCACGAGCAGCTGCGGGACGATCCGAAGCAGATGGTGTCAGAGGCTCTCTCACCGGACCGCCGTCTCGTCCTGGTCGTCGATCAGTTCGAGGAACTGTTCACTCTGGTGACCGACGAGCGGGAGCGCCAATCGTTCGTGAGGGCTCTGCACGCGCTGACCGAAGGCCCGTCCGGCGCCGGAGTGATCATCGGTGTACGTGCGGACTACTGGGACCGCTGCGCGGCCTACCCGCAGTTCGCCGAGGCCATCCAGGACGGCCAGGTCATCGTCGAGCCGATGACGGAGTCGGACCTCCGACTGGCCATCACCGGCCCCGCGGCCGCGGTGGGCCTGGAGATCGAGCCCGGTCTGGTGGAGACCATCCTGGGCGAACTACGCGTCGACCAGGCCGCCGATGATCGCTACGAGGCCGGGGCCCTGCCGCTGCTTTCGCAGGCGCTGCGCAACACCTGGGAGAGACGTGAGGACGGCCGGCTGACCTTCCGGGGCTATGAGGAATCCGGCCGGGTCCGCGACTCCGTGCGGCGCACAGCCGACGAGGTCCTCGGACGGCTGTCGCCGGAGGACAGCAAGGCCGCGCTCCGGATCTTCCGGCGGATGACGCTGATCACCGCGGGCGGGCGGCTGGGGCGGCGCCGGGTGACGCCGGCCGAGATCCACGTGGCCGCGGCCGCGCAGTCGGCGGGGCGGCGTGCCCAGGTCGAGGAGCTGCTTTCGGCGTTCGCCGACCGGCGCCTTCTCACGCTGCACGAGGACAGCGTCGAGATCGCCCACGACGCCCTGCTGACCGCCTGGCCCACCTTGCGGCAGTGGCTCGAACCGGACATGACCGCACAGGCGGTGTACGACCAGCTCGCCGCGGACGCCGCGCAGTGGGCCGAGAACCACCGCGACCCCGCCTTCCTCTACCGGGGCGCCCGTCTGCTGGCGGTCGATGACAGCCGGCCCCGCTGGGACCGCGACCCCGACAGCTTCCCGCCGCCCGGTCCGACCGTGGAGAGATTCCTTGCGGCGTCGACCGAGGCGGCACGGCGGGCGGGCCGCCGTCGGCGTCTCGTCATCGCAGGGCTCGCGGTGCTGTCGGCTCTCGCCCTCGTCGCGGCCGGCGCCGCCGTCAACGCGGCGGGCAACGCCGTCGACGCGGCGAACGAGGCCGATCGGCAACGCCGCGTGGCGAGCTCCCGGCAGTTGGCGGCGCAGAGCGAGGTCACCGGCGACTCCGCCCTGTCGTCGATGCTGGCTGTGGCGGCGTGGCGAATCGCTGACACCGACGAGGCCCGCAACCGCGTGCTGTCTGCGGCCACCCGCACCGGCCGTGGGATCCTCACCGGGCACACGCGAGGCGTCACGGGCCTGGTGTTCAGCCCTGACGGTTCGATCATCGCGACAGGAAGCGACGACGAGACCGTACGGCTCTGGGACACGGCATCGCGACGGCAGCTCGGCGCCCCGATCACCCGTCCGAAGTACAGCTGCTTGAGCGGCACCAAGCTGGCCTTCAGCCCCGATGGCCGTACGCTGGCCACGGCGTGTCTCAGCACCGTCCGGTTCTACGACGTGGCCACCCACCGCGAGGTGGGCGCCCCGCTGGATCAGGAGTCGGTCGTGACGGCGTTCGCGTACAACCCGGATGGGAAGACCATCGTGACCGGAGACAGCAAGGGCGTCGTCCGGCAGTGGGACGCGACCACGCACCGCCCGCACGGCACTCCCATACGCCACCCCGGTGACGAGTCGCGCGACGCGACCTCCGTCAAGGGGGTGACGTTCAGCCGAGATGGGAAGATCCTGGCCACCGCCGGCGGGGACGCGACCATACGACTATGGGACACCGCCACGTCCCGCCGGCTCGGCGTTCCCTTCGCCGGACACACCCAGCCCGTCACCGATGTCGCGATCAGCCCGGACGGCACCACCCTCGCGACCGTGAGCTGGGACCGGACGGGGCGCCTCTGGGACATGGCCACGCACAAGCAGATAGGCAGGCTCAAGGACCGCACCGCCGGTTACGAGTCGATCGCCTTCAGCCCCGACGGCACCCGGATCGTCACGGGCGGAGACAGCGGTCGCACCGTCGTGTGGGACACGGTCAGCCGGCAACAGATGTTCGTGCTCGCCGACAATTTCAGCAGTGTCAACGGCGTGGCGTTCAGTCCGGACGGAAAGCTGCTGGCCGCCGCCAGCGACGACGGCGACGTACGGCTGGCCGACCCGCAGGTCTTCCAGCAGCTCGGGACCTCCATGCCCGCCATGTCGTCCGTCGCGCTGAGCCCTGACGGACGAATCCTGGCCGCCGGTGTGCCCGACGACAAAAACCCCGCGATCCAGCTGTGGGACGTGGCCACCCAGCGTCCCCTTGGCCCGCCACTCAGTCCCAAGGGCACGCGCCGCGCGGTGTACCACGTCGAATTCACCCCCGACGGGCGGATGCTCCTGACGTCCCACGCGGACGGCCTGCGCCTCTGGGACGTCGCGGGGCGCCGCGAGATAGCCCATGACCCGGCGCTCAAGGGTGTGGCCAGGATCAGTCCCGACGGCAGGCTCGCCGCCGTGAACGAGGACGACGCCATCGTGTTCTGGGACATCGTGCGTCGCCGGGAGACCGGGACGCGCATCCGCGTACCCGGCCACACCGACATCATCACGGGGATGGCGATCAGCCCCGGCGGGGCGATCGTGGCGACCACGGGCTGGGACAACCGGACACGGCTCTTCGAGGTGACAACCGGCCGCGAGATTCCGGGCCCGCCGTTCAAGGGCGGCGGCGGGTTCGTCAACGCCCTGGCGTTCAGTCCCGATGGCGGCAGGCTGGCCCTCACGGCCTCCGACAACAGCGTCCGGTTCTGGGACGTGCCCGGCCGCCACTCGGTCGGCGTCGGTCTGATCGTCGAGGACCACGTCACGTACAGCCTCGCGTTCAGCGCGGACGGTCAGGTTCTCGCCACCGGCTTGACCAACGGGGATGTGCAGCTGTGGGATCTGCGGACCTACCGGCGGCTCGGCGCCCCGATGGTCGGGCACAAGAGCGGTGTGACCGCGCTCGCCTACGCTCGGGACGGGACCATCGTCGCCACGGTCGCGGGCGACAACACCGCGCGGCTGTGGAACGTCCGCAGGCCCCCCGACCTGGTCGCCGCGGCGTGCGCCAACGCGGGCCGGTCTCTCACTCGCGAGGAATGGGAGAATCTCGTGCCGCAGGAGAAGTACCGCCAGACGTGTCCGTGACCCTGGACCCCATCATGGAGAAGGCGAGCATGTTCCTGCGAGGTCTGCGGCGGCGGACGGGCAGGCCCGTCCCGGAACTGGTCGAGTTGTTCCGCTCGATCGTGGAGGGCGGCCGCCGGCTCCACCCGATGGCCTCCGATTTCCTGGAACACTTCATGGACGGCGCCGGCGCCTCCAGGACGATGTCACTGCGCTGGCTGCGCTCGTTCAGAGTGATCAAGAAGGCCGAGCGCAAGAACCAGCGCCGGTTCGAACGGCAGCTCGCGCGGGAGGCCGGGCGGTTGGGCGACGGCGCCTCCACCTGGTTGCACGATCACTGGGACGCGCGGATCAACGCGTTCATCGGTACGGAGCTCTTCTACGTCAGCAGGATGAGCCTGCTGCGCTCACAGGGCTCGTTCGTCCTGACCAGGACCGGAGCGGAGGTACGGGTGTCCGGCACGGTACGCCACCACTGGTTCGACCCCTACGACTGGGACCGCGGCCGATGGGTCTACATTCCGCGGCACGGATTCGTTCCCATCGCGGTCGGGCGGGACCTGGTGGAGTCCGACGAGGCGCGCAACTTCCTGATGGAGTGTCGTCATGTTCAGACCCTGGCAGGGACCTACGTGGACGGCCGGTGGCCGCGACGCGGCACGGCGAGGTTCGAGTGGTCGCTGGTGAGGACGGGGCGCGGATGACCGCAGACCACCCCTGCCCGCCCGATCCCACCGAGGCCGGAAGCGCCGCGGACTTCGTCCGGTCGCTGGTCCGTCTCAAACAGTGGGCGGGCGAGCCGTCTCTGAGCAGGCTGCGGTCTCTCGGCGGCCAGACGGTGACCTCGGACGGGGTCACGATCGACGCGTTGCCCAAGAGCACGACCTCACACGTTCTCCGGCAGACCGACAAGCTGCCGCGGTGGGATTTCGTGAAGGCCTTCGTCACCGCCTGCCTCCGTTACCGCGACTATCCGGCCGAGCTGATTCCCGGTGAACTCGAACGCTGGCGCGCGGCCAGGACCGCCTTGGCCGAGCCGGACACCCGTACACCATCCGGCGGCGAGCGGCGAACGTCCTCGGCGGTCGGGCCGGAGCCTCCGGCGGTCGCGGCCGGGATCGCGGAAACCACCGGTCCCCTCGGGCCGGACCCGGCCGTTGATCTCCTGGCGCGTCGAGTGGCCCGGGAGGAGGACAGGGCGCGCAAAGGGCTGCTCGGAGGCTACAGCATCGCGCCGGTCTCCTTCGGGCCGCACGCGGACGCGATCCGCCACGACGACGGCACCGGTGCCGGCCTGCACGCGATCGGCGAGTTCTTCGGCGGTCTGCGCCCGCAGCGCCTGCTGGTCGTGGGCGAGTCAGGAGCGGGCAAGACGGTGCTCGCCATCGAACTGGTGTTGCAGCTGCTGGAGCCCTTGCTGACCACCGGCGGACGACCCGGTCGCCGACAGATGGTGCCGGTACGCCTGAACGCCGCACGATGGACCCTGGGAAGCCCGTTCGAACCATGGCTGGCCGAACAGCTGGTGCAGGACTTCGGGCTCGCGGCGAAGGACGCCGATCGGCTGGTGCGGGACCGCCAGGTGCTGCCGGTGCTGGACGGGCTGGACGAACTGGACCCCGAGCCGTCCATGGGGACGCCCCGCCGAGCGATCGGTCTGTTGACCGAGCTCAACCGGTACAGCGACCTTTCCGGACGGCGGCCGGGGGCGGTCGTCGTGACCTGCCGAGCCGACCGCTACACCGAGCTGGCCGAAGCACGCACCGGGCTCGACAACGCCACCCGGATCCATCTGCATGACCTGACCATCGAACAGATCAATGCGTACCTGCGCACCCGCTGGCCGGACGGCCATTCCTGCGACACCCACCGCGACGGCATCCACGCGGCACTGTCCGGAACGTCGGGGGCGGCCGTCCACACCGCCCTGGCCACCCCCTGGCGGTTGCTGCTGACCGTGACCGCCGTGGAGTCCGGCGCCGACCCGGCCGAGCTGCTCCACGCCGACCCGGACCCCGACCCTCGAGTGGCGGCGGCGCGGATCGCCCGCAGGCTGCTCGACGCGTACGTCCCGGCGGCGACCGAACTCACTCCACGCACCGCCCACGGCGCTCCGTACCGTCCCGAACAGGTGCGATCCTGGCTGGAGAACCTAGCCTCCCACCTGCGGTGGCAGGCTGCCCACACCGCCGAGACGGATCGGCCGCCGCCCGGTCTGACACCGATCGACATCGTCCCGCACCTGCTGTGGCCGATCGGTGGCCGGCGCCGGGTCCGGGCGTTGCATGGTCTGTGCTCTGCGATCTTCGCTGTCATCGCCATGCTGGCGTTCTGGGCGGGGTCGCCGGCCGATCGCCCCGGTGACGTGCGCGACTCGCTCGACCTGGGCGAGGGGCTCACCCTGGCGCTCATGGGGAGCTGGGTGGCCATCGCCACCGGCCTGTCGCTGTCGCCGTGGCCGGCCGCCGCCGGCGGGCGGACCAACGTCCCTCGCAGGCGGCGCGTGATCGGGGGTCTGCTCGGCGCTCTGGCGGGCAGCCCGATCGGCGTGCTCTGCGGCCTGGCCGGACTCGTGCTGACCGGAGGCGGGGTCTTCGGTCCCGGTTTTGCCATCGCCGCGGGGGCGGCCGGGGGCTCGGTGTTCGGAGCGGTCATCGGATTGACCGCTGCCGCGCGGAGGGGAGCCGAGCGCATGACCGTATCCGAGGCGGTCCGCGCCGAGCCGGTCACCCTGCTGGGGTTCGGGCTGTGCGGCGCCCTCACCGGGCTGCCGCCGCTGCGCCTCGCCGGCGCCGGCCCGGTCGCACTGGCCGCGGAGGTCATGGGGGCCTTCACCCTGGCCTTCGCACTCGGGATCGTGTTCAAGATCGCCACGGGGGGCTGGAGCAAGGACGCGGAGCTGGCCCATCCGCGAGAGGCCCTCCACCGCAACCCATTGATCGGCGTGGCCTTCGGCCTCATCGGCGGCGTCGCCGCCTTTCTCGTGTTCGTCATGCATCAGGGCGTCCTCGCGTCGCTGGCGTGCGCGGTCGTCGGCGGGGTGACGTTCGGACTCGCCTTTGGCGCGATCGCCTGGTCCCGCACCATGATCGGCTTGATCATCGCGGCCGCGCGTGGGGTGCTTCCGCTGCGGCTGTGGACCTTTCTCGACTGGGCCTGCGAGGCACGGCTGCTGCGCGTCAGCGGCGCCACCTACCAATTCCGGCACCGCGAACTCCAGGACTTCCTGACCCCGTCCGAGGGCGACAGTTGTTATCTGGGGTTGTCACCGTACGGGTGAGCTGGACGCGCTGATCGCCTTCGGCACTGCCCGGCGCTCCATGGGCAAGCGCTCACCAGGCAGGATGGACGCTACCTGGTGAACGGAGAGAACATCGGTTGACGCCGGGACGGCGCATATCTCAAGTCGGCCAGTTCGCTACGGAACCATCCGCATGTGTCTGGCAGGCTCAGTCCAGCCAGCGGCCGACGCCACGCACGGTGACTTCAAGCAGCTCTGCCGGATTGTCCGGGTCCGGGTAGTGGATGATCATGGTCGTGCCGGCCGGAAGCAGCAGTTTGACGGCTTGGATGCATCCTGCCACGGCCTGTCGCCGCTGATCAGGTCCGGTGCCATCGATCGGCACCGCGTCACAGACACCGCCCGGATTGTTCATGACAAGCCGTAGCGTGTTCTCGCGTAGCGCCACTTCCCGCGTGGCGACGCGATAGGCGAGCTGCGTCTCAAGGTGCCAGGCCGGGGGCGCCATGGGCAGGCCGAACTGCTGCGTGTACAGCAGGCTGAGACGTTGTTCGAGGGCCGCGAGGTCGTCGTGCAGACCGCTCTCGACGGTGTAGTTCGCCCACTTCTCCAGATCGGTGACCGGTGGCAGAGTCGCGATCGGCAGGCCGTTCGCATCGAGCACCCGTCCGGACTCGTCCACGATGTAGCCCTGGTTGTTGAGCCGTTTGATGGTCTCGCTCACGTCCTTGAGCTGGCGCGCCGCGTCCTCGAACGGGCAGTGTCCGCCTTCCTGGATGCATCCGATCGGAATAGTGCGCAGTATCGACGTTGCCAGCTCGGTCTCGCGGGTCGCCCAGAGGATGGATAGATCAGATTGGCGCGCGAGCAGGTACATCGTTCCCCAGATCGAGTTGTACTCGCCGAACCGAAGTTCCTCCGGGACGTGCGACTCCACGAAGGTCCCCCTCCACTGGGACGCATATTCGTCCCAGTCGGGATCTTCGGACAGTTCCAGGGCTCCAGTGAGGCAGTCCGTGACCGACTGCGCCGCATCCGCGACACCGCCCTTGAGGGCGTTCTTGCAATCGCCGACCAAGCCGTACTGGGAGGCGGCGTTGATCAGGTCCATGCCGGTCAGGGCTATGTACTCTTCGGCGAGGCGTTGAGCGTCGGTCTCCCGGTTACCGATTTCCCTTGCCGCGAAGGAGAATATCGGGCTCAGGACGATGGACATACAGGCGTCCTGGGCTTTGCCGACGAACTGCCTCTTGCAGTGCTCGATGTTGTCCTTGGCGAAGCCGTCCGGATCGTGGAGCGGCCCCTTGGGGTCGTTCAGGATCTCTTCAGCGCGGGCGTCGCAGTCGTGGTATCCAGGGTTGCCGAGTTTGGGGGCATTCTCGCAGTGCTCTTTCAACTCCCTCTTGAGCTCGCGCAAATGTCCCTCGGCCTCTAGCCGATAGGTCTCGAACACTTCCGCGGCGATGCGAGCTGCCTCGGACGCGCTCTTGCCGGCCGCGATTTGCGCGGCGTACGCGGTGTCATAGGCGGCGTAGGCGCTGGCCGCGTCCTTTGCCGCCGAGACGGCCGAGGCGCGGGCCCAGCGGGCCGAGAGGGACGCCGACCTGGCCGACTGCTGGGCCTGCTTGGTCGCTGCGGCGGCGGTGCGGACGGCCTCGGCGGCCCGTTCCGCGGACGCGGCGGCGTCGCGGGCGTGGGCGACGGCATCGGTCGCGAACTTCCTCGCCTCCTCGGCCGCCTTGCCGGCGTCGTTCGCGTAACCGATGGCCTCCTCCGCCGCACCGCGGGCCTCCGCCGCCGCAGCCTGCGCGGTGCGCGCGAAGTCGACGGCCTGCTGTGCGATCTGCGAGGTCTCGATCATCAAGGAACTGGCGATGTAGTTGTGCGTCGCGGTCGCGTAGTCGCGCTGGGCCGCACGGTGCCGCTCCACCTCCAGGAACTCGACCTGCATCGCCGTCGTGCCGGCCAGCGCGATTTGGGCGCCGTTGCGCACCTCGGTCCCGTGAGAGTCGTCCCCGGCGATCGCGCCGACCTTCGCCCGGACGTCGATCGCGTAAGCGGTGTTGTGCTCCTTATCCAGGAACTTCTTGAGGGCGTCCGGGTCGTCCGAACGCAGGGCGATGTTCGCCGCCTCCTCGATGTGGGTGTGGCCGGTGCTGCGGGCGTCAGAAAGGATGCCGTTGACCTCCTCCCGGTCCTCGGCGGCTCGCTCGGGGTAGTCCGGGTCCTTGAGGAACTCGATGACGTCGGACCATCCGCTGTCGAGAGCGTCCTGAGCGGCTGCTCTCATGGCCGCGCTGCCGGTGATCATGAGGCCGGTCAGCCTCGTGCGGTCGTCCTGCTCTTCGGCGGACGCGAGTCCGCTCTTGACGAACTCGATGACCATGAGGTCATCGTCCTCGCCGAGAGCCGTCATGGCCGCCGAACTGGTCCACGTGCCGGGCACGGTCGCGAAGTAGCGGGCCACCTCCCGCGCCTTGAGGGCCGCCGATGCGGCCTCGGTCTCCGGCGCGTTGGCGACCTCGGCGATCAGCGCGTCGATCTGCGGGGTGTGGTACTGGCCCATTGGCACATCGAAGCCGCGAGCCTCCCCCAATCGAGCCTCGGCGGCTTTCTGGCTGATGTGCCGGGCGAAGGACAGCTCAAGTTCCAGCTCCTTCTGAAGTCGTTCGGCGTCCACCTCACGCGCCGCTTTGTAAACGATCTGGGCCGTCTCAGCCGCCCGCAACGCGTCCTCCGCCGCGCGGTAGGCGTTGTTCGCGTGCTGCGTCGCCAGCTCGGCCGCGTTGACGGCGCTGCCCGCATGCTGGGCCGCGCTCGCCGCGGCGCTCGCCGACTGCTCCGCGTAGGTCACGGCGCGCGTCGCCGCGTCGCGCGCCTTTCCGGCCGCGTCCTTGGCGATGTCGGCCTGACGCACCGTCTCCTCGGTGGCGCGCCTCGCCTGGTCCGCGCTCGCTTTCGCCCGCGCGGCCGCTGCGAACGCGTTTCGGGCCTCGGCGCTGGCCTGCCCCGCATAACGCCCGGCGGCCTCGGCCGCGCGTCCGGCGGCCTCGGTGTTCGCCCTGGCCGAATTGGCGGCGGCGACCGCGGCGTGCGCCTGCTCGGTCACGGCGATGATCTGATTGATGGGCGAGATCAACGCGGTGATCTCCGGACCGATCCGCTGCATGTCCCGGTTGTGCTTCTCCGCTTTGGCAGCGGCTGCCGCGTCCAGCTCTGCCGCCGTCGCGGCCGCCCACGCCTCGTCCGACTTCGTGTGCGCCCGCGCCGCCGCGGTCGCCGCGCGTGCGGCGGCCCCTGAGGCTGCGCGCGCGGCCGTCGCCGCTGTCCGCGCGGCCTGTACGGCGACCCGGGACGCGGCCGCGGCGCGGTCGGCGGCCTCAGCAGCGCGTTGGGCCTGACGCTTGGCCTCCGCCGACTCCTGCCCGGCCAGCGAGGCGAGGCGTTGCGCCTCTTCCGCGTCGCTCTTGGCCGCCGTGGCCTCGGCTTTCGCACGGTCGGCCTGCGCGACCGCGGAGACCGTCTCGAACGCCGCGCGGCGGGTCGCCTCCGCGGCGCTCGCCCGGAGATCGTTCAAGGTCTGGGCCTCGTTGTCGCGGGCCTGGGCCACCCCCCAGTCGATCTGGGCGAAGCGCTCCAGCATCTCCTGGCTGCCGTCCTGGAGCGCCCGGTTCGCCGCGGCCTGCACCTGCGGGCCCCCTTCGGACATCGCCCGGTTGACGACCACGCGCAGGTCCATCCGGTACGGCACCCGCCAGCCAGAGTCGATGAACTTCCCCAGGTCCGCACGCGACCCGTTGCGCAGCACCGCGTTCGCGGCAGCCTTGACCTCCGGCCCGCCGGTCGCCTTCATCTTGTTCACGCTGGCGCGCAGGTCGATCTCCCGGGCGGTCTCCCAGCCACCGTCGAGGAACTTCGCCACGGCGCTGGGGTCGTCCGAGACCAGGGCGGCATTGGCAGCGGCGGCCACCTCAGGCTCGCCCTGGGACTTGATGCGGCCGACCTGCTCACGATCGTCCTGCGCCACGAGCCGGGGAAGCTCGGCGAGCAGGGCACAGACCGCCGCTCTGTCCCCGAGCAGCGCCCCCTCGGCGGCCGGACGCACGTTCACGCCGCCCGTCACCCACGCTTCCAGAACCACCTGACGTTCGCATACCGGTGCTGGGGGCGGGTCCGCCGCCGCCTTTGCCTCGGTGATGGGGCTGCCTGCGAGAAGCAGCGAGAGCACGGTGCCGATGGCCCCTGCCGTCCTGCCACCACGTAACGCTCGAATCGTATTCACTTCCACCATTTCCGTCGATGTGGTCAATGAACGGGCTGAACGGCCGGCCGGAGCTCATGCGCCCGACCGGCCGTTCAGTACTCAGCTGACGACCCGCAGCTCCAGGAGGGTCTCGCTGCAGTTCTCGGGATAATCGGGGTGGCTCGCGTCACAGGTGGTGGTATCCGAGCGTCCGAACTGCTCGCTCTCGTCCCGTTCGACGCGCTTGGTCCGCTCCGTTCCGGTCTCCACGTTGACAACGGTCGCGTCCACATCGTGGCCGGCGCCCGGCGAGCGGCTGTCTCCTTGAACCTCGAAGACGTTCGGGATCCGGAGCTTCACCCATCCCGAGGGCGCGAGGACCTTGAAGCACACCGCCATCACCCCGAGGTGCGGCTCGCCGACCACGGGCTGGCCGTTCAGCAGGCCCGGGAACACCTTGAGCACGCCGACCCCGTTCTCCGGGGACGAACTGCACGAGACCCAGATGATCCCGCCGTTCCCGGAGATCAGCTCGAAGTTCTTCTCCTCGGCCTCTTCCGTACCCCAATCGGTCTGACCGGAGGTGCCCGCGTATTCGTGCGGGAAGTGCGCGGGGTAGGCGAACCTCTCCACGATGGAGTCCGGGCCGATGACGGGCGTCACGGTGACCGGAACCACCCGTACAGGCGGAAGAGCCCGTCCCGTGAAATAGGTGATCTGGTCACCCGGACGGTAGGCGAACAGATGGCTCTGCCCGCCCGTGCTCGTGAAGTCGAAGGTGATGATGCGGTCCTTCGCCAGCTCCAGGTCATAGCCACCGATGCCGGTCGAGCTGTGGAACACCGCCGTGAACGAATTGCCCGCGCCGTGCCGCAGGATCCAGGCCGTCTTTCCGCCCGGACGGTAGAGCAGCAGATGATCCAGCCTGCCCGTGTGCTCGTAGTCGTAGGCGATGATCTGATCCGCCGTGCTCTTCAGGTCATAGCCACCGATGCCCGCCGCGCTGTTGAAGACGGCTCTGAACGTGTTGCCCGCACCGTGCTCGAGAACCCAGGCCGTCTGCCCGCCCGGACGATAGAGCACCAGGTGATCTGGCTTACCTGAACTCGTGTAATCGAAGGCGATGATGCGGTCCCGGGCATCTTTCAGGTTGTACCCGCCGATCCCACCATCGGCCGTGGCGAAGATCGTCGTGAACGTGGCATTACCGTTGTGCCGGAGAATGCGGGCCATACCGGTCCCCGGCCGGTACAGCAGCAGATGATCCAGCTTCCCCGAATGCTCGTAGTCGAAGGCGATGATCTGGTCCTCGGCGCCCTTCAGGTCATATTCGCCGATGCCTGCCGAGCTGTGGAAAACGGCTTTGAACGTGTTGCCCGCACCGTGCTCGAGAATCCAGGCCGTCTGCCCGCCCGGACGGTAGAGCAGCAGATGGTCCAGCTTTCCCGAACCCGTGTAGTCAAAGGCGATGATGCGGTCCCGGTTGTCCTTCAGGTCATAGCCGCCGATACCAGTGGTCGAGGAGAAGACCGGGGCGTAGGTGCCGTCCGTCCTCCGCTTGACGATGAAGATGATCTGCGAGCCCGGACGGTAGAGCAGCAGGTGATCCAGCTTTCCCGAGTGGTCGTAATCGAAGGCCACCGCCTGATCACGGTTGTCATCCATGTCATAGCCGCCGATACCGGTCACGCTGCCGCCGTACTGTGCGAAGGACGTGGTGGGCTCGATCGCCACCGTGCGGATCCAGCTCGCCAGGTCGTCCACCCGCGCCGCATCGCCCCCGCGCGCCCCGTCGCCGGCCGCGCCCAGGCAGCCTCCCTGCCCCGCGCCGGAGCTGAGCCCGACGAGCTCCGCGCGGCCCCCGCTCGTGCGCAGCACCGGCGCGCCCGCGTCCCCCTGACAGGCGCTCACGTCACTGCCGTTCGCCCCGGTCCAGCCGAACGAGCCGGCGTCCACGGCCCCCGCCACGACCGGCGCGGCATGCACCCGGTTGGGCGCCCACTGCTCAGCCGTTCGTCCATAGCCCACGACCTGCAGCGCGTCCCCCGCGGCAGGAACGGCGGAGCCGACCACGGCAGGCGTGATGCCGACTGCCCGCAGCGCCAGCTTGACCAGCACGACGTCCCGGTCGCGGTGCGGGTGGATCCATTCCACGGGCAGCACCCGCCCGCTCGTACCGGACAGATCCGTCCTGCCGACCGTCACCGTCGTCGCCGTCTTCGGCGCTCCGCTCGTGACGGACTGCCCTTGGGAGGCGAAACAACTGGTGGCGGCGATCACCCATTGCGGGCTGACGAGGGCTCCGGTGCAGCTGTGCATCTCGCCGACGTTCACCTTCGCCACGAAACCGTACGTGCCGTCGGCCACCGGGCTGGCTCCCTTGACGGCCTGGGCCGGCGTCGCCCCTGCCCAGAGCACCGCTGAGGAGGCGACCATCAGGAGGGAGAGGGTCGTGATGTGTAATGACCGGATCATTCGCTGGAGGTTCACGGCACGAGTGTGCGAGTGGAGACATGGGTGAACCAGGGCATCTACCGGACATAACGCGGCCATTTGCTCAGCAGGCCCTTAGAGCGTGTCCTGTGGATCATGGAGTTGGGTCACGGAGCCAGATCCTGATCGAGGCGACGTCGATGGTGCCCTGGTAGATCCGCTCGCGTTTGTCGGTGCGCAGGGCCGTCCCACTCCTCGTCGGTCAGATCATGACAACTCAGACGCTCCTCATCCACTGTGTGGATGGGTCACACTTCGAAGAGCGTGTGCTCGACGTGATCCAGCGCCAGCCGTACGGCGCCGAGCGCCACGGATTCGCCGCCCAGGGCGGAGGTCTCCACCCGCACCGGGAAGAGGCAGAGCTCGGCGAGCTCCTCGCGGAGCGGCGCGGCGAGCAACTCGCCCGCGCCTGACAACCCGCCGCCCAGGACGACCAGCTCGGGGTCCATCGTGAGCACGGCCGCGCCCACGCCCTTGGCCAGGTCGCGGGCGAAGGCGCGGACGATGGCCGCCGCCTCCGCGTCGCCCTGCCGCACGGCCTCGAACACGCGCTCGGCCGCCTCCGCAGCCGGGACGTCGCCGCCGTAGGCGAGGAAACGGTCGAACGCGGTGTACCACCCGAAGGCCCGCATGACGCCGATCTCGCCGGCGGCGCCGTTGCGGCCCAGGTGGAGCTTGCCGCCGATGAGCAGCCCGGCCGCGATGCTGCGCCCGGCCAGGATGCAGATCACGTCCTTGGCTCCGACCGCGGCGCCGCACCAGTGCTCGGCCAGCGCGGCCAGGTTGGTGTCGTTGCCCACCAGGACGGGCCCGTCGGCCAGGCCGGAGAGCGAGGCAGGCAGATCGACACCTGCCCAGCCGGGCAGCCGGTCACTGATCAGTATCGTGCCGGCGGCGGGGTCGACCACGCCGGTCGTGGCCACGCCCAGCGCCCGTACCCTACCTGGCTCGACACCCGCGGCACGCAGGGTCCTGCGCACCACCGACTTCGCCGCGGCGATGCGGTCGCCGGTGCTGGTCTCGGGTGTGACGACGGTGCGCCTGCGGTCGACGATGCGCCCTTTGAGGTCGGCGGTGAGCGCCAGCACCTTGTGGGGGCCGATGTCGAGGCCGACGACGTGTCCCGCGTCGGCGCGGAATCGGTAGCGCCTGGCCGGTCGGCCGACCGGACGGGGATCCCCCTCCTTGCGCCCTACCTCCTCGACGAGGTCGTCGAGCCCGGCGATCACGTCCTCGACGGTCGCGCGGGAGATGGAGGTGGTCTTCACGAGCTGCGTGAGCGTCAGCTCGTCCGCGGCGTGCAGCGCGCGCAGCACGGCAGCGGAGTTGAGGCGGCGAAGGAGCGCCGGGTCCTGTCCGGTCAAGGTCACGAATCGATGGTAGGGCATTGCCAATTATTAGAGGAACCCCTAAAAATATATCTGCACCCCTTGAGAGAGGACCCCCAGGTGAAGAAGGCCATAGTGCTGACCACCGCTGCCTTGGCGCTTGTCGCGTGTGCGCCGGCAGGGTCGCAACAACCAGCGGCGAGCGGCAAGAAGGAGATCTCCTTCCTGGTGTTCGAGACACCCAACCTGACGCCGGAGTACTGGGACGCGGCCATCAAGCGCGTCACCGACAAGCACCCGGACATCGCGGTCAAGAAGCTGGTGGCGCCGAGCGCGGGCGAGCGCAACGCCTACGCCAAGCAGCTGCTGGCCTCCGGCCAGCTCCCCGACGTCCTGCAGGCCATCGCGCCCAGCGGGCTCGCCGAGAGCGGCAACCTGTACGCCTGGAGCGAGGAGGAGCTGAAGAACTACACCTACCCGCGCTCCAACCCGCTGGGCGGCAAGATCTACCAGCTGCCCTACAACTCCCAGCCGACCCCGCTGGTCTACTACAACAAGACGCTGTTCGCCGAGGCCGGCATCACCGCGCCGCCGACGACGTACGCCGAGCTGCTGGAGGTGTCAGCCAAGCTCAAGGCCAAGGGCATCAACCCGTTCGTGGTGGGCGGCGGTGGCAAGGACGCGTTCGCGGCCGGCTACATCTGGATCGCGCTCGTCGGCGCCGACGTCTACGCCCAGCAGCCGGACTTCCTGGTCAAGCGGCGTGGCGGACAGGCGAAGTTCAGCGATCCGGTCTTCGCCAAGGCCACGCAGAAGTTCGCCGACCTGGTCGGCAAGGGCTACATCGACAAGGCCGGGCTGTCGCGCGACTACCCGTCGACGGAGAAGGCGTTCCTGGACGGCAAGGGCGCGATGTACCCGATGGGGTCGTGGTTCGCCGCCTCGGCCGACGCCAACAAGCCGCCGTTCGACATCGGGGTCTTCGCCTGGCCCACCGACGACGGCAAGGTCGTCGTGCCGTCGTACACCGGCGGCGGGCCCATCGTGAACGCCAAGTCCAAGAACTTGGAGGCGGCCAGGACATTCGCCCTGGAGTTCAACCAGAACGCGGCCAACAACGACGTTCTCGTCAAGACCGACGCGGCCATCATCGCGATCAACGGCTACCAGCCGCCGCAGATGGGCCCGGTCTACAACGCCACGCTCGAGGTGTTCAAGTCGGGCCAGGTCGTCAACGCCTTCACGGTCGAGACGGGCGACGACTCCCTGCTGCCCGGGGTGGGCGACAAGGTGTTCGCGCTGGCACAGGAGATCATCGCGGGCAAGACCGACGGCGCCGCCGCGGCCAAGGCGCTCGACGAGGAGTGGGTCAAGGCGGGCGGCCAGTAAATGCCCCTGCGCCACCTGCGGGCGGCCGCCTCGTCGGGGCGGCTGCCGTACCTGCTGAGCTTCGTCGCGCCCGGCGTGCTGGTCTACGCCTGCTTCGTGCTCGCGCCGATCCTGCTCAGCTTCGGCTACAGCCTCACCAACGCCAGCCTCTTCGCGACGCGGACCCGCTTCGTCGGGCTGGACAACTACCTGCGCCTGCTCGGCGACCCCGCCTTCCTGACCCGCTCAAGGTCACCACGATCCTGACGCTGATCATCGTGATCGTGCCGAACGTGGCCGGCGTGGGCGTGGCCGTGCTGCTCGACCGCACCGGCTGGCTCTACCGCGTGCTGCGCAGCGTCTTCTTCATCCCCGTCGTGCTCAGCTCGGTGGTCGTCAGCGTGGTCTGGATGGCCATGCTGCAGGACGAAGGCCTGATCAACCAGCTGCTCGGCGTCCGCGTCGGCTGGCTGTCCGATCCCGATCTGGCGCTGTACTCGATCGGCTTCATCATCAGCTGGCAGATGCTCGGCTTCTGCTCGGTGGTCTACCTGGCCGCGCTGCAGGGCGTGCCCCAGTCGTTGCTGGAGGCCGCGTCGATCGACGGCGCCGGCACGTGGACCCGCTTCCGCAAGATCACCTGGCCGCTGCTGGCGCCCGCGCTGACCACCAACACGGTGATGCTGCTGATCACCGGTTTCAAGGCGTACGACCACATCCAGGTCCTGACCGCGGGCGGGCCCGGGCTGGGGACCACGGCGACCGTGGCCTTCAACGTCATCCAGATCGGCTTCACCGCCAACCGCACGGGCGAGTCGTCGGCCATGGCCATCCTCATGCTCGTGATCATCGCGACGGTGTCCGGCATCGTGCTGCGCGTGCTCAACCGCCGGGAGGTGGACCTATGAGGCAGCTGCGCCCGCTGGTCGCGATCGCCGTGGCCAGCGCGTTCTTCCTGCCGCTCTACCTGGTCGCGGCGAACGTCTTCAAGCACGGCCCGGACATCACCGCGTCGCCGGCCGCGCTGCCGATCCCGCCGACGCTGGACAACATCACGCAGGCGCTCACCCGCCCGGACAACCTGTTCTGGAACGGCCTGATCAACAGCGTCACCGTGACGTTGTTGTCGATCGTGCTCCTCACGGTCGTCTCGGCCATGCTCGGCCACTACATCTGCCGCACGCCATCGCGTTTCGCCCGGATCACTCTGCTGGTGTTGCTGGCCGGGCTCATGATCCCGCCCCAGGTGATCCTGGTGCCGGTCACGCAGGTGCTCAACGTGACCGGGCTGATGGGCACGATCAGCGGGCTGGTGCTGTTCAACGTCGGCTATTACGTGCCGTTCGGGGTGTTCGTCTTCTCGGGCTTCATCAGGGCCATCCCGGTCGAGCTGGAGCAGGCCGCCTCGATCGACGGGGCGAGCCAGTTCGGCACGTTCTGGCGGGTGGTCTTCCCCCTGCTGCGGCCTGCCACGGCCAGCGTGCTGATCTTCCTGGGCGTGTGGATCTGGAACGACTTCCTCAACCCGCTCATCATTCTCGGCCCGGCCGGCGGCACCACGGTCACCGTGGGCGTCTACCGCGCGCTCGGCCAGTTCCAGCGGGACTACGGCGGCATGTTCGGCCTGATGGTGCTGTCGGCCCTGCCCATCCTCATCTTCTACTTCCTGCTGCAGAAGCACTTCGTCAAAGGACTCACCGGGGGAGCGGTCAAAGGATGATCAACCTGAGGGACCATGTCGGGGAGGCCCTCGACCGGCCGATCACCCTGGCCGTGGTGGGGGCGGGCGCACGCGGCGCGGCCTACGCCGAGCTGGCCGCGCGGTGGCCCGACCGGGTACGGGTGGTGGCCGTGGCCGAGCCGCGGGCCGGCGTCCGCCAGGAGTTCGCGGCCCGGCATGAGCTGCCGCCCGAGCGGGTCTTCCGGTGCTGGAAGGAGCTGGCCGACCTCGGCAGGATCGCCGACGCGGTGATCGTGGCGACGCTGGACGCCGACCATCTGGCGCCCACGGAGGTCTTCGCCGGGCAGGGCTACGACATCCTGCTGGAGAAGCCCATCGCCCCCACCGAGTCGGAGACCGTGGCGATCGGCGAGGCGTCCGCCCGCACCGGCGCGATGATCGCGGTCTGCCACGTCATGCGCTACACCCCCTACACGCGCAAGCTCCGCGAGGTGCTGCCCAGGATCGGCGACATCGTCAGCGTCGAGCACCTGGAGCCGATCGGCTGGTACCACTTCGCCCACTCCTTCGTCCGCGGCAACTGGCGGCGCGAGGACGAGACCACCTTCGCGTTGCTGGCCAAGTCCTGCCACGACATCGACTGGCTCGGCCACGTCGTGGGCCGCAGGGCCGAGCGGGTCTCCTCCTTCGGCGGACTGCGCCACTTCCGCGCCGACCGCCGGCCGGCCGGTGCCGCGGACCGGTGCCTGGAGTGCCCGGTCGAGCGCGCATGCGCGTACTCGGCCGTGCGGCTCTACCGCGACGGGCTGTGTCACGGCGGCACCAAGCAGTACTTCACCCGCGTCGCGACCGGCGGCGTGCTCACCGAGGAGGCGGTCACCAGGGCGCTCGCCGAGGGCCCCTACGGGCGCTGCGTGTACGCCAGCGACAACGACGTGGTGGACCACCAAGTGGTGACCATCGAGTACGAGGGCGGGATCACCGCAGCGTTCACGATGACCGCCTTCACGCCGCTGGAGAACCGGCACACCAAGCTGTTCGGCACCCAAGGGCAGCTGACCGGCGACGGCCGCTTGATCCACATTTATGACTTCTTGTCAGAAGAAACGACCACCATCGACACCTCGTCGGACGGCTCCAGCGCGGCCGAGGGGCACGCCGGCGGTGACGCCGCGCTGATCGAGTCGTTCGTCACCGCCCTCCACGAGGGCCGGCCCGAGCTGATCTTGTCCGGCATCCAGGAGAGCGTCGACAGCCACCGGGTCGTCTTCGCCGCCGAACGGGCCCGGCGCACGGCCACCGTACAGACCCTCTGATCCCTTCTGAACGGAGAGGCGCCCCCCAATGAGGCAACGTTCCCTGCTCGCCCTCGCACTCCTAGCTTCCACCATGGTCGCCGTCAGCCCGGCTCCCACCCAGGCCGACGCGTCGCAGTGGCAGGACATCCGCAGGCTCCTGTCGGCCATCGACGACGCCTACACCGCTCCGCCCGCGATCAATACCGTGCAGACCACGGGCTACACCTCGGGCCTGCTCCTCGGCAACGGCGACCTGCACGTCGCCGCCGACGCCCGCGACCAGCGGCAGGTCGGGGTCACCGCAGGGGGGCGGTCACGCGGACGTTGTCGAAGTCGACGGCCGCGCGGCCCGTGACGAGCTGCACGTAACCGAGCCCGGTGATCGGGTTCGGGTCGGTGACGGTGACGCGGGGTGCCGGGTCCGCGCCGACGAAGGCGCGGATCTCGGCGTCGCGGAGCTCCACCCGGAGCGTCGTCGGTCCGGTGACCGCCGTCCCCGACCCGGTCGCGATGACGCCCGTGCCGGCCCGGAAGACGTCGACCGAGCCGTTGGGGCGGAGATAGACCATGTATCCGGACTGCGTGTAGGCGTCCCCGGGCTTCGCCGTCCGCACCTGGATGCCGCCGAAGGCGGACGACGTCGCGAGCGTGCGGAAGTCGACGCCGACCTCGACGGAGCCATCGGCGATCTTCAGGTCGTCGACGACGGACTTCCATCCCGTGCGGGTCGTGTCCTGCGGGCGGTAGACACCGCCGGTCACGGCCCAAACGCCGTCGACGGCGCTCCACGCCTCGGACGTCGCCGCCGCCGAGGAGAAGCTGTCGCGGAACACCACGCCCTGGGCGTCCGGCACGATCTGCACCTCGAAGGTGTCGATCTCGGTCGTCCCCGTGTCACGCAGCGTCTCGGCGGTGATCCGGCACGATCCGGGAAGCATCGTCTCCCGGATGGCGAGCTTCACCTCGCCGGGGCCCGAGGCGCCGGCATCGCCGGCGAGGCACGACCCCGAGAGCGTCACCTCGTCGATGTTCCGTCCGGAGATCCGTACCGAGAGCTCTTGTCCGGCCACGACGCTCGTCTGGCTCGGCGCGGCGGTGACGAGGTCGCGGCCCACGTCGGAGCGGGCCGCGGCGACCACCAGGCGCGCGGCGTCGTGTCGGGTCAGCACGCCCTCGCGGGTGAGCGTCGTGGCGGTCTTCGTGGCGTGGGATACGAAGGCGGCGTGGCTCTCCCATTGCTCGTCCGCCCGTAGGAGGTCGGCGACCGTGCAGCCGGTGCCGTCGTCGGTGTTGGCGACGCCGGTGTCCCGGTTGCCGATGAAGACCTTCGCCCGCTCGTCCGAGCCGGGGCAGTCGTCGTCGACGATCCGGATGTCGTAGGCGAGCCGCCCCGTGGCCTTGAGGTCGAGAACCTGCAGGGTACGGTTCCCGTCCGCGACGGGGAAGGCCGACGGCCACAGCGTCGCCGCGTCGGCGCCGGTCCAGCGGATCTCCACGCTCCGGCCGTCGCGGTTGACGACGAGCCCGGTGGCGTTCTCGGTCGTGGCCGGGGAGCCGGGGGCGGCGACCGTGCCGTCGCCGATCCACTGCAGCGTGTCGCCCTTCTCCAGCACCAGCGGGATGCGTTCGAAGAACTGGCCGGGACCGGCCTCGACCCGCACCTGGAGCCGGTCGCCGAGGGTCACGGACCTGGACACGGGGCTGCCCGCCGCGGCGTAGCGGATCTCCAGCCGGTCGAGGTCGCCGGCCGTCGCGGGATCGACGGGGGAGCCGTCACGGAAGAACGTGGGGACGGGCTGGTCATAGGCGTCGAAGTGCACACCGTCCGCCGCGGTCCAGCCGGTGCCCCACGACAGCTCCGCGTCCACCGGACGGGTCCGCGGAGCGCCGATCTGCGGGGCAGAGCACTATCCGACCGCGGCCGAGCGCCGGGGCCGCCATCGGCACGCTCCGCCCGTACGCGGGCGCCCCGTACACCGAGCACCGCGCGGACACGGTCACCGGCCAGCAGTTCGTCTTCGCCAAGCGCCCCTCGTATGTCGTCGGCCTGGGCTTCGGCAAGCACGTCAACACCCAGTACGGGTTCTGGGACAACCAGCGCTTCGGGCTCAGCTACCTCTACGATCCGAAGCTCGGCGTCGTCGTCCAGGGCCAGAACGCCCTCCATGACGTTGAGACGGGCTCACACGCCGACGTTCGGCCGTCTGACGGGGGCGGGTGGGTGGTTTGCCAGCGAGGACCTGTCCGCTTGTGGGACCGGATCGAGAAGGCCATCGAAACGTGGCAGAAAGCAGGTCAGCCTCACCAATCCGGTTTCGGTCTCACCGTGACACCCGAGGGCCAATGGGTATGGCTCGGGCAGCCTGACGGGCCTTCGTGGGATCTACCCGTCTAGATGCGGCAGCCGCCATTCGTCAGCTGAGCTGGGAGTATGCGGTGTCCAAACGGGCGCGGCGGTGTGGACCGTCGTGCTTGTGCTTGGCGCCGAGGGCGCCAGGATGACCAGCGGGCGGCCTGTTCGAGCGACGGCGTGCGGGCGGCGGCATCCGTCTACCGCATCGCGATAGCGATATCGCGAAGAGGCCCGTATCGAATCACGCGTGATTGCAGGTTAATGGGCATTACGCTCCGATTTGACCAGAACAAGCAGCCCCGCCATGGTCAAGCCGCTGGCGTGCAAGCAGAGCGTTGGGACAATGCCGAGCCGTTCGCCGAGCACGCCCGCCAGCGCCATCCCGAGCAGCGACGTGGCGGCCTGGGCGCTGATGAGGAGCCCGAAGACCGCGCCCCGCCGGTCGTCGTCGGTGACCGTCTGGGCGAACGTGGTCAGCCCCGCCATGGCTGCCGCGGCCGGTATCCCGGCCAGGGCGATCAGCACGATGGCCGGCCACAGCTCACGCGTCACGAGTGGATAGGTGAACAGCGCCAGGTCGGCCAGGCCAAAGACGACCGTCCCCCATCCAAACAGCGCCCGCGGCGTGGCGTTCCCCGGGCGGGTGGCGACCGCCAGACCGCCGGCGATCCCGCCGACTGCCTGCGCCGACAGGAACAGCCCGTAGGCGTCCCCATTTCCGCCGAGCACGTCCGCCACGAATGGTGCCGCGAGCGTCCCGAAGATACCCTCGCCCAGCCCTGTGATCACCATGTATGCCACCAGCAGGCGCACGCCTCGGTTCGTTCTGGCCAGTCGCAGCCCGGAGACCCACTGCCTGCCCATTGTCGTCGCGGTCGCGGCGCGGGCGGGCGTCCGCAGCCGGGCCAGCAGGAGCGCGGAGATCAGGAAGCCGGCCACGCCGATCCACACGACGGCGGCCAGCCCACCTGCACCGACCGCGACCCCGCCCGCCAGCGCGCCCAGCAGCCTGGCGGCCTGGCCGCTCTGTCCGTGCAACGCGTTGGCCCTGACTAGCTGCGAGGCGGCCACGATCTGTGGCACGAGGGCTTTCTGGGCGGGGAACAGGACCGTGCTGAGCACGCCCGTCCACAGGGCGACGGCGTAGACGATCCACACCTGACCCGGCTCGCGTACCGCCAGCAGGGGCAGCAACCCCATCGCGAGCAGCACGTCCGCGATCACCAGCAGCCTGCGGCGGTCCCATCGGTCGGCGAGCACTCCCGCCAGCGAGCCGAGCAGGACGTCCGGTAGGCGGCCGGCCAGCAGCATGGTGGCGCTGGACAGCGTGGACCCGGTGAGCACGTAGACGTGGTACGCCAGGCCGGTGCTGATGACCCAGTCACCGGTCTGTGAGATCAGCCCGGCCGAGAGCAGTCGCCGGTAGTCTCGGTTCCCCCCGACCAGCCCCCGGATCCCGCCCGGCGCCTCCTCTGTCGAATTCTCCGGAGCGCTCGTGGCCTCCCCCGCCGGTTCCTCTCCCGGCAGGGTGGCGTCCCTGGCGTCAGTCACCGGTGCCGGTCGCCGGAAGCGGAACCAGGAGGGTGGTCAGCAGAACAGGCCGGGCCCCCTCCGGCCGCTCGGACGGGTCGGCGATCCGCGCCATCAGCGGCTCCAGCAGGCGATCGACCGCCGCGTCGAGCGAGGCGAGCTCGTCGGGTGTGACGTAGAGGTAGGAGCTGCCGATCCCGCCGACCTTCCGCCACGCGTCCGGCTCGTCCATGCGGCGCTCCTGCCATTCGGCCAGCCGTGACAGCGCCCGTTCGGCGATGACCTGTTCCAGCAGGCCACGGGCGGCCGAGGCCTCGGGCCTCGACTCGGCATCGGACCACTCCTGGGTCAGCGACGTCGCCTTCCACGGCCGTTCCCGCTCATCGCGCGCCTCGGCCTGCTCCACGAAGCCGTACCTGGCGAGTTGCCGCAGGTGGTAGGAGGCCAGTGCCTGGCTGATGCCGACCTCGCGGGCGGCGTCCGCGGCGGTCGTGGCTCCGGCCCGCATCAGCAGCTCGTGCAGTGCCAAGCGGACGGGATGGGCAAATGCCCGCATGGCGGCCGGGTCGTCGAGCACCTGCCGTGGCCGCTTCCTCCAGGATTCCAAAGACATGCTTGGAATCCTTGGCCGACAACCGAACTATGTCAAGGAAATCTTTGGAATAAGGGGCAGATTACCGGTCCTCGGGGGTTCTCGCGTTTTGTTGATCAGGCCGCCGAGTACGGCTTGGCGTTGTTGAAGGCCGAGGAGATCGTGGCCGACCACGAACGGAGGGTCGGCCCACTGTCCGACGAGGTCATGACGGAAGCCAGGCGGGCGTGGTCCGCAGAGTAAGGCGCGCGGACGTTCAGTTCCCCACGCCCATGCTCGTGCTCGACGCCCAGTCGTTCTCCCTGCTCGGTGAGGACGATCCCCGAATCGTTGCCCGGATAGCCATTGCCAGGGATGACGGTTTCATTCCGGCGATCAGTGCCGTGACGCTGGCTGAGGTGCGTCGTACCGGAGCGGTCGGAAAGCTTCTCATCTGGCAGCGCGCGCACCTGACCGTGCTGCCCGTGACGGAAGGAGTTGCGGACCTGGCCGGCTTGTTGCTGGATGACGCCGGCTTGGACGGGCACGAGTGCGTAGTAGATGCCTTGGTAGTGGCCTCCGCGGCAAGGGGCAGCGGACCTGCGAAGGTGGTCTCAAGCGACGGTTCGCACATTCCCAAGCTAGTCGCCGCTGCCCGCCTCAGACGTGACTCGCCAATAGGTTGGGTACCGGTCTAAGTCCGCCCGACCGTGGCCGCCCGCCGGCGAACAGGCGGGCGGCTGGCGTGGGGCGTCACACGTACACGGTCTGGATCTGCTGGTAGCCGGCCAGTCCCTCGGGGCCGAGTTCCCGGCCGAGGCCGCTGGCCTTGACGCCGCCGAAGGGGGCGGCGGGGTCGGGGATGTAGCGGTTGACCCCGATGGTGCCGGTACGGACCCGGTGGGCGACGGCGGCGCCGCGTTCGGGGTCGCTGGTCCACACCGTGCCGCCGAGCCCGAAGTCGGAGTCGTTGGCGATGCGGACGGCGTGGTCGACGTCGTCGTACGGGATGAGGGACAGGACGGGCCCGAAGATCTCCTCCTGGGCGATGACGGAGCCGTTGTCCACGTCGGCGAAGACGGTCGGCTGCACGAACCAGCCACGGTCCAGCCCGGAGGGGCGTCCGCCGCCGACCGTGATCCGGGCCCCTTCGCCACGCCCCTTGGCGATGTACGACTCGACCCGGTCGCGCTGCCGGGCGGTGGCCATCGGCCCGATCTGGGTCGCGGGGTCACCGGCGTCGCCCACGGTCAAGGAGCCGGCCAGGGCCGTGAAGGCGTCGACGACCTCGGTGTACCGGCTGCGCGGGGCCAGGACCCGCGTGCCGAGGAAGCATGTCTGGCCGTTGTTGAGCAGCGTGGACCCGAACAGCCCTTCGCCGATCTTGGCCAGGTCCAGGTCCGCGTCGTCGAGCACGATCGCCGCGGACTTGCCGCCGAGCTCCAGCGTGACCGGGCGCAGCAGCCGCCCGCAGGTCTCGGCGATCATCCGGCCGGCCGCGGTGGAGCCGGTGAAGGCCACCTTGTCCACGTTCGGGTGGGCGACCAGATACGCTCCGACCTCGCGTCCGCCGGGGACGATGTTGACGACTCCGGCGGGGACGCCGGCCTCCTCCATGGCCTCGGCCAGCAGGTAGGCGTCCAGGACGGTCTCCGGCGACGGCTTGATGACGAGCGTGCACCCGGTCGCCATCGCCGGCGCGATCTTGAACATGGTCAGCGCCTGCGGGAAGTTCCACGGCACGATGGCCGCCACCACGCCGACCGGCACCCGCCGCACCTGGATCGAGCCGCCGAACAGTCCGTCCCTGGTCTCGGTGAACTCGGCCGCGCGGGCCAGCCCGGCGTAGTACCGCAGTACGGCGCTGGGGTAGCCGGTCTCCAGCTGGCGGGCCACGGCGACCGGCATGCCGTTCTGGGCGCTGACCCGCTCCACGAAGCCGTCGGCCCGCCGGTCGATGGCGTCGGCCAGGCGGTCCATGACGTCGGCGCGCCGGGCGGGCTCCCAGCTCGCCCAGCCGGACGGGTCGTCGAAGGCCCGCCGGGCGGCGGCGACGGCCGCGTCGATGTCGGCCTCGGCGCCCTCGGGGACCTGGCCGAGCGGCTCCTCGGTGCTGGCGTTGACCGGGGTGATCACTCGGTCCGTGGCGGGGTTGACCCAGCTGCCGCCGATGAAGAAGGTGTCGTAGCGGAGGTTCATCAGCGCGCTCCAAAGGTCAGGACGGGCTTGAGGGTGGTGCCCTTCTCGGAGTCCTCGACCGCCTGGTTGATGTCCTCGAAGGCGTACGTCTTGATCAGCTTGTCGAACGGGAACCGGCCCTGCTGGTATAGGTCGACGAGCTTGGGGATGAACTGGCGCGGCACGCTGTCGCCCTCGACGATGCCGCGTACACTGCGGCCGAACAGCAGCGAGGACATGTCGAGCGAGACCTCGGTGCCGAGCGCGGCGGCGCCGATGAGGCCGCAGGTGCCGCCCTGGTTGAGCGCGTCGGCCGCCTGCCGGAGCACGGCGGGCACCGCGGTGGTCTCCACCGTGTAGTCCACGCCGAGGCCGCCGGTGAGGCCGCGGAGCCGCTCCACCGTGTCGCCCGCGGCCGCGTTGATGATGTGCGTGGCGCCCACCTGCTCGGCCAGCTCCAGTCGCTGGTCGTTCAGGTCGATGGCGACGATGGTGGTGCAGCCCGCGACGGCGGCGGCCATGACGGCGCTGATGCCGACCGAGCCCGCACCGAAGACCGCGATGCTGCTGCCCGCGGGCGGCTTGAGCGAGTTGAGCACACCGCCGGCGCCGGTCTGGATGCCGCAGCCGAGCGGGCCGAGCAGCTCCAACGGCGCGTCCCGGTCCACCTTCACGACGTTACGCTCGGTGGCCAGGGCGTAGGTGGCGAACGCCGATTGGCCGAAGAAGACGCCGTGCACGTCGCCGGAGTCCCGGTGCAGCGTCATGCTGCCGTCGCCGCGCGAGCCCGCGAAGTTGAAGGCGAAGAACTGGTCGCAGTACGCCGGACGGCCCTGGTCGCACATGCGGCAGGAGCCGCAGGAGTTGAACGTGAGCACGACGTGGTCGCCGGGGGCGACGTAGGTGACGCCGTCGCCGACGGCCTCCACGACGCCCGCGCCCTCGTGGCCGAGCACGGCGGGCAGGGGCACCGGGTACCACTGGTCGCGGACGATCAGGTCGGTGTGGCAGACGCCGGAGCTCACCATCCGCACGACGACCTCGCCCGGCCGCGGGTCGTCCAGTTCGAGGGGGGTGAGGGCGAAGGGAGCGCCTTTGGTCTCGGTCAGTGCCGCGGTGATGCGCACGTTACGACTCCTTTGCCGGTGGGTTTCTCACCGGCAACATATGGCGGCATCCGCCCGGTGCACTGTTCAACTATTGGACACGGTGATCTGCAGGGCGCGCATCCGGCTGTAGAGCGTCGTCCGGCTGATGCCGAGCCGCTGCGCGGCACGCAGCTTGTTGCCGTCGTACTCGCGCAGGGCGGCGGCGATGGCGTCGTGCTCGGCCCGCTCCAACGGTGTCATCCGCCCCCGCCGCGGGCTGACCTGGTAACTCTCGGGCAGGTCGCGCGGTGTCACGTCACCGGCCGAGCGATGTGCCACGACCACGCCGATCACCGCGCGCAGCTCACGCAGGTTGCCCGGCCACGGGTGCGCGGCCAGGGCCGCGAGCGCCGCGGGCGTGAACCGCACCCGGTCGCCCACGCCGAGGTCGTCGAGCATGGCCCGCACCAGCCCCGGCAGGTCATGGGGACGGTCGCGCAGGACCGGCAGCTCGACCCGGGAGGAGCACCCGGCCGCGAGCGCCGCCGCGTCCCCGGCGAGCTCGGCGAACGGGGCCCCGGTCAGGAGGATCCGCCCCGCTGCTTGCCCACTGGGGGCTCGCTCGATGAGCCGCCGCAGCCGGACCGCGCACGCACCGGGCAGCACGTGCGCGTCTTCCACGAGCAGCAGGCCGGAGGCACAGGCCTGCTCCAGGGCCGCCAGCCACGCGGCCTCGCCCTGGACGGCCGCCTCCGAGGCGTCGAGCGTGACGAACCCGGTCTCCCCGGCCAGCGACCTCGCCGTGGTCGTCCGTCCGGTCCCCGGCTCTCCGCCGATGTAGACCGAGGCGCCCGAGGCGCTTGTGGAGGCCACGGCGCCCGTGGAGACCCAGGCGCGCGCCGGTGCGGCGGAAGGCCGCGTGCCGCCGCCGATGAGCGGCCGGGCCTCGCCGGGGTCGGTGAACTCGAACAAGGTCCCGTCCGCGGTGGCGGCGATGGCCTTGAGACGGACGTGCAGGTGACGCCCCGACGACAGCTCGATCGCGCGCTCCTCGTGCCAGTGGTGGCGCCCGAGGTCGGCCGCCAGCTCGCGCAGCCGCAGGTGGTCGATCGGGTCGAGAAGTTCGACCGCCGCGGGGTTCGCGAGCACCACGCCCTCGCCGAGCACCAGCACCGGCCGGTTGCGGCCGGCCGCGGCCGCCTGGAAGGCGGCGAGCATGTGCTGCTCGGCCCGGCGCGCGCTGAGCAGCAGCCGCTCCTCGATGTCGCTCACGGCCCGCGCGAGGAACGGGCCCAGCAGCGGGGAGTCGTTCTCGGCCAGGCAGGTGATGTCGAGCACGCCCTCCAGCCGGCGCGTCGCCGGGTGCCTGATCGGATGGCCGTAGCAGCTGAACCGTTTGAACGGCTCCAGGTAGTGCTCCTCGCCGTGCACCGCGAGGCCGTGGCGCAGCTCGTACACCGTGGCGATCGAGTTGGTCCCGGTGGTCTCCTCCATGAAGACCCCGCCGGCCACTACGCCCAGCGCCTCCAGCCGGCTGCGCAGCGTACGCGCCCCGAGGGGCACGTCCACCAGCCGCGACTCCCGGTCGGCGAGGATCACGCAGTAGTCGGTGTCGCCGAGCTGCTCGGCGAGCTGCTCCAGGACCGGCTGGGCGGCGGCGACGAGGCGGCTGCGCGGGTCGACCTCGCCGGGCTCGATGCGCAGATCGGGCGCCTCGGGCTCGAGGCCGCTCATCCGGCACCGTCGCCATGACAGCGCGATCTCGGGACGCAGGCTCGGTGCGATGTCGCTGGTACGCACGGCGACCTCCGATAGGGCCGGGTGGACGTGGTCAGCCCACGCCGAGGAGGGCGTGGGCGCGGGCGCGATCCGCCCGGAAGTCCGCGGTGGAACTCCGATGCACGATGCGCCCCTTCTGCATGACCGCCACCTCGTCCGCCAGGCGGAAGGCCAGGTGCAGGTCCTGCTCGACGAGCACGGCCGCGATGCCCTCGCCGCGTAGCCCCTCCAGCAACTCGGCGACCTGGTCGACGACCGCGGGCGCGAGGCCGTCGGACGGCTCGTCGAGCAGTAGCAGGCGCGGGTTGCGCAGCAGCGCGCGGCCGATGGCCAGCATCTGCTGCTCGCCGCCGGACAGCTGGTCGCCGCGGTTGCCGCGGCGCTCGGCGAGCCGCGGCATCAGCTCGTAGATCCGCTCCGGCGTCCAGCCGTCCTGCCCGCGCCCGGACGCGATGCGCAGGTTCTCCGCCACGGTGAGCGGCGCGAACACGCGGCGGCCCTGGGGGACGATCGCCACGCCGCTGCGGGCGACCACGTGCGCGGCCGCCCCCGCGAGCTCCCGGTCACCGAGGCGGATGCTGCCGGAGTACGGCTTGAGCATGCCCATGACGGTGTGGACGAAGGTGCTCTTGCCCGCACCGTTGCGGCCCAGCAGGGCCACGACGCCGCTGGCGGGCACGGTGAGGTCGACGCCGTCGAGCACCGTGCTGCCCGCGTAGCCGGCGCGCAGGTCGCGCACGGTCAGCAGGTCCGTCATCGGAGACCTCCCGGGAAGAGCTCGTCGGTTCTGGCGGAGCCGAGATAGGCGCGTCGCACCTCGTCGTCGGCCTGGATCTCCTGCGGGGTACCGGTGGCCAGGACGCGTCCCAGGTGCAGGACGGTGATGCGATCGGCCAGGCGGAACACCACGTCGAGGTCGTGTTCGACGATGAGCAGGGTCAGCTCGTCCGGCAGTCGCTCCACCAGTGCCGCGAAGCGCTCGGTCTCGGCGGCGGACATCCCCGCGGTGGGCTCGTCGAACATGACGAGAGCCGGCTGCGCCGCGAGCACCATCGCCACTTCGAGCTGCCGGCGTTCGCCGTGGGACAGGTCGGCGGCCCGGTCGCCGGCCCGCCCGGCCAGCCCCACCGATTCCAAGTGGCGGCGGGCTTCGGCTTCGGTGCGCAGGAAACGCCGCGCGGCCCGGTCGAACCGGTACGCCACCCGGTGGACGCGCTGGACGGCGAGCGCGACGTTGTCCAGCACCGAGCAGTTCAGGAAGAGGCTGGAATGCTGGTAGGTGCGCAGCAGCCCGCGCCGGGCCCGCTCGGACTCGGGCAGGGCGGTGACGTCCTGGCCGGCGAACATCACGCTTCCGCCGGTGGCCGGCAACGTGCCCGCCACGGTCGCGAACAACGTCGACTTGCCGGCGCCGTTCGGCCCGATGAGGGCGTGCCGCTCGCCCGGCGACACCGCCAGGTCGACGTGGTCCACGGCGGTGAGCGAGCCGTAGGCGCGGGTGAGCCCCCGCAGCTCCAGGAGAGGCGTCACGACGAGCGCTCCTTTCCGCGGCTTTTTCTGCGACGAACGCCGGCCAGCCCGCGCGGCATGACGAAGACGACCGCGACGAACAGCAGACCCAGCAGCAGCGGGCCGTGCCCGTCGATGGAGGCCGACAGGTTGTCGCGCACCAGCAGCACAAGGGCCGCGCCCAGGCACGGTCCCCACAGGCTGCCCGACCCGCCGATGACGACGCTGAGCAGGGCGAGCGCCGCGACCTCGAAACCCAGGTCCCCGGGCGAGACGAACCGCGCCTGCGCCACCCACAACGCGCCACCGGCTCCCGCGACGGCCCCCGCCAGGCAGAACACGCCATACCTGGCGAGCGCGGGACGGTAGCCGAGCGCCCGCATCCGGGCCTCGTTGTCGCGTACGCCGCGCAGCGTCCTGCCGTACGGGGACCGGACGACCAGCGCGACCGCCGCGAAGAGGACGACCGCCACCGCCAGCACCCACCAGTAGACGAACCCGCTGGCCAGCAGCGGAGCGCCGAACAGGTTGATCGGCGGCATCCCCGCCAGGCCGTTGCTGCCGCCCACGGCCGACCAGGTGTCGGCCACTTGATGCACCGACTCGCCGATGGCCAGCGTCAGCATGAGGAAGACGATGCCCCGGGCCCGCACGGCGACCCACCCGGTGGCGGCCGCGGCGATCAGCCCGGCTGCGAGCCCGGCGACCACCTGCACCATCGCGTCCGAGGTGAGGTGGAGGCCGATGAGCACGGCCGTGTAGGCGCCCACGCCGAAGTAGGCGGCCTGCCCGAGCGTGGGCAGGCCGGCGACCCCGGTGAGCAGGTCGACGCTGAGCACCAGCACCGCGAAGGCCAGCATGCGCGTCATCGTGGTCACCGGGTACGCCCCCAGCACCACCGGCGCCGCCACCAGCACCGCGAGGACGGCGGCGACGAGCACGACCTTGCGCGGCGAGGAGCGGGTCACCTCGGGAGTCACGGTCTCCGTCCGTTCCATGGTGGTGGTGACCTTCACGCGCGCACCGCCCCGCCGGCGGGCAGCAGACCGGCCGGGCGCAGCAGGAGCACCAGACCCATCGCGGCGAAGATCAGGAAGGACGCGTACTCCGGCAGCAGCGAGGTGCCGAGCGCCTGCACCTGCCCGATCAGGACGGCGCCGAGCAGCGCACCCCGGACCGAGCCGAGACCGCCGATGACCACCACGACCAGCGCCAGCAGCAACACCTTCTCGTCCAGGCCAGGCTGGGCGCCCAGGATCGGCCCGGCCAGCACCCCGCCGACCGCCGCCAGCCCGGCGCCCGCCGCGAACACCCCCACCAGCACGCGTCCGGTGTTGATGCCCAGCGCCGACACCATGCCGCGGTCGGCGACGGTCGCGCGGATCACCGAGCCGAGCACGCTCCGCTCGACCAGGACGTAGACCGCGACCGCCAGCACCACCCCGAACCCGATCACCAGCAGCCGGTAGACCGGGTAGGTCTCGCCGAACACGACGACGCTCCCCGCGACCGGGGCAGGCGCGGCGATGGAGTGCACGTCGTTGCCGAAGAAGATCGACAGCAGCTCGGCGACCACGAGGGAGACGCCGAGCGTGAGCAGCGCCTGGTCGAGATGGTGCGGCGTGGCCCGGGTCAGGCCCGCGAGCACGCCGCCCAGCACCGCCCCCAGCACGGCGGCGAGCAGCACCGCCAGGACGAAGGCCGCCAGGCCGGCGCCATCGGCGACCAGCGCCACCGCGACGTAGGCGCCGACCAGGTAGACCGCGCCGTGCGCGAGATTGAGCACGTCCATCATGCCGAACACCAGGGACAATCCCAGCGCGATGGCGAACAGCAGCGAGCCCATCGCCAGCCCGTTGAGCACGCTGACTAGATGGCCGGTCATTGTGTCCCGCTGAGCGGGCCGACGACCGCGTTGACGACGGCGCCGCCGCTGGACTTGACCTCGCGCAGGTAGTACGCCTGCTGGGGGTCGTGGTTGGCGTCGAAGCTCCACTGGCCGCGCGGGCTGTCGACGGGACCGACGCCGCCCAGCGCCTTGACCAGCTCGTCACCGCTCCCGCTCGGCGCGTTCGCGAGGGCCTTGTCGAGCACGGCCGCGGAGTCGTAGGCCTGCACCGCGTACACCGTGGGCGCCTCGTTGTAGGCCTTGCGGTAGGCGGCCACGAACTCCTTGTTGCGCGGGCTGTCCAGCTCCGTGGAGTAGTGCAAGGAGGTCTTCACGCCGACCGCCGCCTCGCCCTGCGCGTCCAGCACGCCGCCCTCGGTGAGGAAGCCCGTGGCGTACAGCGGTGTCTTGTCGGCCAGCCCGAACTGCCGGTACTGCTTGACGAAGTTGACCGCCTCGGCGCCCGCGTAGAAGCTGTAGACGGCCTTGGCGCCGGAGCCGCGGATCGCCGACAGGAACGGCTGGAAGTCCTGGGTCTTGCCGAACGGCGTGTACTTCTCGCCGGCGACCTTGCCGCCGGCCGCCTCGAACGTCTTGCGGAAGCCCGCGACCATCTCCTTGCCCGCGGCGTAGTCGGCGGCGATGAGGTAGACGCCGCCGTCGGTCTCCTTGGCCACCTCGGGGCCGAGCGCGGCCGCGACCTTGCCGTTGGAGAAGCTGGTACGCCAGACATAGTCGGATTTCTGGGCACCGGTGATGGCGTCGGCGCCGGCGTTGGCGATCAGCAGCAGCTTCTTGGACTCATGGAAGAAGTCCCGCAGGCCGAGCGCGGTGGCGGAGTTGACGACTCCGACGACCGCGGTCGCCTGATCCTGGGTCACCAGCTTCTGGGCGGCGGGCACTCCGGTCTGCGGCCCTTCGCCCTCATCGGCGGACACGACCTCGACCGTGCGCCCGCCCAGCTTGCCGCTGTGCTGGTCCAGGTAGAACTGGAATCCATTGCGCATGTCCTCGCCGAGTGGGGCGTAGACCCCCGACAGCGGCACCAGCAGACCTATCTTCACGGAGCCCGCGGTCGACTCGCCGCCGGACTGGGTCAGGCTCGAACCCGCACAACCCGACAGCGCGAGCAGGACGACGGCGGTGCCGGGTCGTAGCGTGTGGAGAACAGTAGAGAGAACACCCATGTGCGACTCCCGGGGGTGACGTCGGCGTCATTGCGCTGACACAGTGCGCACAGAATCCACAGATGAGTGTTGTGGCGTCAAGAGTCTGTAACAAATCGATACCTCGTTGAGCTGCGGGGCGTCAGGTGTGGATCGTGTCGGCGGGTCAGCTCGGCTCCCAGCCATGTCGGATCTAGTGTGTCGATGCAGGTCACGCTGGTGTGACGCGGCGTTGCGATGACACAATCTGCTACATAAGCCTTTCGCAACGCGATGAAAGTGTGGCAAGTTTGGGATGTGAGCGGAGGATTGCGATGACCCGTACGTTGCCGGATCGGTGCGGCGTGGTGGGCGGCGGGCGCATGGGCGCCGGCATCGCCCACGCCCTTCTGCTGGCCGGTTGTGAGATCACGCTGGTGGAGCGCGACGGGGAGGCCGCGGCCGCCGCCCGCGCCCGGGTGGCCCGCGCCGTCCGGGGCAGCGCCGAGCGTGGCCTGATCAAGGACGCCGACGAGCCGATGACCCGCCTGCACCCGGTCACCGGCGCCGCCGGCCTGGCCGGATGCGGGCTGGTGATCGAGGCGGTGCCCGAGGACCTCGACTTGAAGCTCGTCACCCTCCGCGCCGTCGAGGACGCCGTCGAGCCGGAGGCGGTCATCGCCTCCAACACCAGCAGCATCTCGCTCGACACCCTCGCCGAGGCGCTCGCCCGGCCAGGACGTTTCCTCGGGCTGCACTTCTTCAACCCCGTCCCGGCGAGCAAGCTCGTCGAAGTGGTGATCGCCTCCGCCACCGAACCCGCCCTGCGGGAGCGTGCCGCGGCCTGGGTGGAGGAGATCGGCAAGACCGCCGTGGTCGTCCGCGACTCGCCCGGCTTCGCCAGCAGCAGGCTCGGGGTCATCCTCGGCCTGGAGGCGATCCGCATGGTCGAGTCCGGCGTCGCCACGGCCGAGGACATCGACGCCGCGATGACGCTCGGCTATGGCCACCCGACAGGACCCCTGCGCCTCACCGACCTCGTCGGCCTGGACGTGCGGCTGGGCATCGCCCGCTATCTCGAACGCGAGCTGGGCCCCCGCTTCGCCCCGCCGGACCTGCTCGTCCGGCTCGTCGAGCAGGGCCATCTCGGACGCAAGACCGGCAAGGGCTTCTACGACTGGAGTGACGCATGACGTTGCCGAGCTATCTCGAAGGCGCCTGGCGCACCGGCGCCGGCGAAGGGACGCCCGTGGCCGACGCGGTCACCGGCGAGCTCGTCACCCGGGTCACCAGCGTCGGGCTCGACCTGGCCGCCGCGGTGACGTACGCGCGCCGCACCGGCCTGGCCGCGCTCGGCGAGCTGACCTTCCCGCAGCGGGCCGCCGCGCTCAAGGCCGCCGCCCTGGCACTGCAGGAGCGCAAGCAAGAGCTGTACGACCTGTCGGCGCGGGCCGGCGCCACGCGAAGGGACGCCGCGGTCGACGTGGACGGCGGCATCGGCACGGCCCTCGTCTACGCGAGCCTCGCCCGCAAGGGCCTGCCCGACCACACCATCATCGTCGAGGACGACCTGATCCCGCTCGGCAAGGGCGGCACGTTCGCGGGCCGGCACGTCCTCACCACGCCCCGCGGGATCTCCCTGCAGATCAACGCGTTCAACTTCCCGGTGTGGGGCATGCTGGAGAAGCTCGCCCCCGCGTTGCTCGCCGGGCTGCCGACGATCGTCAAGCCCGCCACCCCGACCGCGTACATCGCCGCGCACGCCGTGCGCATCATCGCCGACACGCTGCCGCCGGGGGCGATCCAGCTCGTCGCGGGAGGCATCCCCGGCCTGCTCGAGCTGCTCGGCGGGCAGGACCACATCGGGTTCACCGGGTCCGCGGCCACGGCCGCCCGGCTGCGGGCCGACCCCGCCGTCACGCGCCGCTCGGCCCGCTTCAACGCCGAGGCCGACTCGCTCAACTGCTCGGTCCTCGGCCCGGACGCCGTGCCCGGGCAGCCGGAGTTCGACCTGTTCGCCGATGCGCTCGTCACCGAGATGACGGTCAAAGCCGGGCAGAAGTGCACCGCCATCCGGCGCGCGTTCGTGCCCGCGCACCTCATCGACCCGGTGTCCGAGGCGGTCGAGGCACGGCTCGCGCGCGTCGTCGTGGGCGCGCCGGGCGCGGCGGGCGTGACGATGGGCGCGCTTGTCGGCCTCGCGCAGCGCGACGACGTCCGCGCCGCCGTCGCCCGCCTCTCCGAGGCCGGCTCCCTTGTGTGCGGTGACCCGCACAAGGTCGAGGTCGTCGGCGCCGACGCCGAACGGGGCGCGTTCCTGTCGCCGCTGCTGCTGCGCGCCGACGACGTGGACCGCCCCGAGCCCCATGAGGTGGAGGCGTTCGGCCCCGTGAGCACGCTCATGCCCTACCGCGACACCGCGCAGCTGGCGGAGCTGATCGCCCGGGGCGACGGCTCGCTGGCCGGGTCGGTCGTCTCCCACGACCGTGATTTCGTCCGGCAGGTCGTGCTCGGCGCGGCCGCCTGCCACGGCCGCCTCCTCGTGCTCGACCGCGACAGTGCGGGGGAGTCCACCGGGCACGGCACGCCCATGCCGCAGCTGGTTCACGGCGGACCCGGCCGCGCCGGCGGCGGCGAGGAGGAGGGCGGCCTGCGTGCCGTGCACGCCTACCTGCAGCGCACCGCCCTCCAGGGCGGCCCAGAGATTCTCGACGCGATCGTCAACTGAGACATGCAGACAGGAGAGCAGCGATGAGCACCGACTCCCGCACCGGCGCCGCCCCCGCGCCCAGCGGCCCCCTCAGCCGGGTCGACTACAGCGAGCGCATCCCCAACAACGTCAACCTGGCCGGTGACCGCCGCCTGCAGCGCGCGCTCGAAGGCTGGCAGCCGAAGTTCCTCGACTGGTGGAAGCAGCTCGGCCCGGCCCTGCCGACCAAGGACGTCTACCTGCGCACCGCCGTGGCGGTGGGCCGCGACGGGTGGGCGCACTTCGAGCACGTCCCGATGGATGAGTACCGCTGGGGCATCTTCCTGGCCGAGCGGGACCCCGACCGCAAGGTCAACTTCGGCAAGCACAAGGGCGAGCCGGCCTGGCAGGAGGTGCCCGGCGAGCACCGGGCCGACCTGATGCGCCTGATCGTCGTGCAGGGCGACACCGAGCCCGCCTCGGTCGAGCAGCAGCGCATCCTCGGCAACACCGCGCCCAGCATCTACGACCTGCGCAACCTCTTCCAGGTCAACGTGGAGGAGGGCCGGCACCTGTGGGCCATGGTCTACCTCCTGCACGCCTACTTCGGCAGGGAGGGGCGCGAGGAGGCCGAGCAGCTGCTCAAGCGCAACTCGGGCGACCTCGACTCGCCGCGGATCCTCGGCGCCTTCAACGAGGCGACCACGGACTGGCTGCAGTTCTTCATGTTCACGTACTTCACCGACCGGGACGGCAAGTATCAGCTCGGGACGTTGAAGGAGTCGGCGTTCGACCCGCTGGCGCGTACCTGCGAGTTCATGCTGAAGGAGGAGGCCCACCACATGTTCGTGGGCACCACCGGCGTGCAGCGGATTTTGGAGCGCACCGCCGAGCTCATGAAGGAGCACGGCACGGCCGACGTCCTCCCGCACGGCGGCATCCCGCTGGACATCATCCAGAAATACCTCAACTTCCAGTTCTCGGTGTCGATGGACCTGTTCGGCTCCGAGCAGTCCACCAACGCCGGCAACTACTACAGCTCCGGCCTGAAGGGCCGGTGGATGGAGACCCGGCGCAAGGACGACCACGTGCTGCTGGAGGCCACCCGCGAGCTGCGTTACGTCGAGGACGGCCAGATCAGGACGAAGACCGTGCCGATGCTCAGCGCGCTCAACCTCGACCTGCGCGACGAGTACGTCGCCGACTGCGCCAACGGCGTGCGCCGCTGGAACCAGGCGCTGGAGGACGCCGGGCTCAGCGAGCGACTGTACCTGCCGCACGAGGGCTTCAACCGCAAGGTCGGCGTGTACGCAGGACACCACGTGACCCCGCAGGGCGAGGTCATCGAGGAGGCCGCCTGGCAGGCCAGGATCGACGAGTGGCTGCCCACGCCGGCCGACCGCGAGGCGGTGGCGGGCCTGATGGTCCCCGAGTACGAGTACGGCAAGTTCGCCGGCTGGATCGCCCCGCCGAAGACCGGCATCAACGACCAGCCGGTCGAGTTCGACTACGTGCACCTCGCCGACGAGGGGCTCCTCTAGAAAGATCTAGGAGCGGGCGGCGGCGCCTTCGTCCATGCGGTCCCACTCGGCCTGGGCCCGCCGGTGCCACCGGTTGTGCAGGTCGTGGAAGACGGCCGCCGCCCGCGGGCCGGGCCAGTCGTGCTCGAGCAGCTCGGCGGGCAGGTCGGGATCGAGGAACGGGAAGCGCCGCCACTCCTGGATGAGCAGCACCTGGTTGACGAACGCGTCGCGGTCGGACTCGACGGGGAGGCCCTCGAAGCGTTCGATGAAGGCGAGGTAGCGCTTCTCCACGTCGTCGAGGTCCCACGCGGCGTTGATGAGTGTGGCGCTGTCGCCGATGCCCGCCGACGGACCGGTCCAGGCGTAGGCGCGGTCGGCGAGGTCGAGTTCGCGGATGACCTCCCGGACCGCGGCCTCCTTGGACGCGTCGGGGACGATCCAGAGCGTGGGGGAGGGCGAGCCGAGCCCGAGCCAGGTGAGCTTGGTGCGCAGGCGGTGGCGCAGCTGGCGCTGGGCCTCCGGCACCCCGGCCGTGAGGACCAGCCAGCGGCCGTCCCAGCCGTGCGGCCCGCGCATGAAGCCGTAGATGCGTTCGGTGCCCTCGCGCAGCAGCCGGTCGCCGGCCTCGGTCAGGTTCCAGCGCACCTTGCGGCCGTGCCGCACCGACGTGAGCAGGCCTTCGGCCGCGGTGCGGGACAGAGCCTGGCGCGCGGACTTCTCCTCGACGCCGAGGGCGCCGAGCGCGGTGACCAGGGTGCCCGTCCAGACCTCGCCGCTGCGCGGCAGCACGAACTCGCCGAGGACGGTCAGCAGCAGCGAGCGCGCACTGGCGCCGGTCGGGCGGCGCTCGGCCGCCTGGCCGGTCTCCGTGTGCGCGTCGCGCGGGGCCACGTCCGCCCTCCTGCCGTCAGTCTCGCTGGTGAGGCGCATTCTGCCAGGTTAGGCAAGCCTGCGCGTCGTGACGTACCGTTCCCCCAAAATGCTACAAACACTTGACGATACATCTGCGAAACGTCGAACATTGTAGGCGCAAGCCCCCCTGCACCTCCTGGAGCACGCATTGAGTGAAACAACGCATTCGGCTCCGCCGGTGGTTCGCTTCGCGACCTCCCCGGACCGTTACCGTCACTGGAAGCTCGAGGTGGACGGGGCGGTGGCCACCGTCACGCTGCGCGTGGACGAGCACGGCGGCCTGGTCCCCGGCTACGAGCTCAAGATGAACTCCTACGATCTCGGCGTCGACATCGAACTGTACGACCTCGCCCAGCGGCTGCGCTTCGAGCACCCGGAGGTCAAGGCGGTCGTGGTGACCGGCGGCCTGGAGCGCATGTTCTGCGCCGGGGCCAACATCAGGATGCTGGCACAGTCCACGCACGCCTGGAAGGTCAACTTCTGTAAGTTCACCAATGAGACCCGCAACGGCATCGAGGACGCGACCGAGCACTCCGGCCAGACGTGGATCGCCGCGCTCAACGGCACCGCCGCCGGCGGCGGCTACGAGCTCGCGCTCGCCTGCGACCAGATCGTCCTCGTCGACGACGGTTCCTCGGCCGTCTCCCTGCCCGAGGTGCCGCTGCTCGGCGTGCTGCCCGGCACCGGCGGCCTGACCCGCGTCGTGGACAAGCGCCACGTGCGCAAGGACCGCGCCGACCTCTTCGCCACCAAGTCCGAGGGTTTCCGCGGCGGCACGGCCGTGGAGTGGGGCCTGGTGGACGCCTCCGTCCCGCGTAACGCCCTGGACGAGGAGGTCGCCAGGCGCGCCGCGGCCGCCGCGGCGACGTCCCAGCGGCCTTCGGGAGCGAAGGGCGTGGCGCTGACGCCGCTCGACCGCAAGGACGAAGGCGACGTGATCACCTACCCGTACCTGTCGGCGCGGATCGACCGGGCCGCCCGCCTCGTCGAGATCACCGTGACCGGCCCCCACGACGCCCCGCCGGCCGACCCCGCGGCCCAGGGCGCCGACTACTGGCCGCTCGCCGTGACGCGGGCGCTGGACGACCTCATCCTGCACCTGCGGACCAATGAGCTGGACCTGGGCATCTGGGTCCTGCGGGCGGCAGGCGACCACGAGCGGGTGCTGGCCTACGACGCCCAGCTGCGCGAGCTGGCCGGCGACTGGTTCGTCAACGAGGTGCGCCACTACTACAAGCGCACACTCAAGCGCCTCGACGTCACCAGCCGCAGCCTCATCGCCGTCATCGAGCCGGGCACGGCCTTCGCCGGGCTGCTGGCCGAGCTGGCCCTGGCCGCCGACCGGCAGTACATGCTGGAGGGCGTCTACGAGGACCGCGACGACGACGCCGTCCCCGCCACCATCGTGCTCACCCCGGCCAACGACGGCGACTACCCGATGGGCAACGGCCTGTCCCGCCTGCAGTCGCGCTTCTGGGGCCACGAGGAGGACCTGCAGGCCGTGCGCGCCAGGATCGGCGAGCCGCTGGACGCGGCCGCCGCGGTGGAGCTCGGCCTGGTCACGCTGGCCCTGGACGACATCGACTTCGAAGAGGAGCTGCGGATCGTCCTGGAGGAGCGCGCCTCGCTCTCACCCGACGCGCTGACCGGCATGGAGGCCAACCACCGCTTCGTCGGCCCCGAGACGCTGGAGACGAAGATCTTCGGACGGCTCACCGCCTGGCAGAACTGGATCTTCATCCGGCCGAACGCCTCCGGCCCCGACGGCGCCCTGCGCCGCTACGGCAGCGGCCGCAAGGGCGACTACGACCTCGGGCGGGTCTGACCATGACCGAGTTCAACGCGGGAACCTGGCTCGTCCACCGCCACGTCCAGGAGGGCCACGGCGGCCGGATGGCCGTGCGCGGCGCCGCCACCCTCACCTACGCCGAGCTGTCGGAGCTCGTCGGGACCGTCACCGCCGGGCTGCGCTCTCTCGGCCTGCGGCGCGACGACCGCGTCGTGTTCGTCACCAACGACGACGTGCCGATGTTCGCCGGGATCCTCGCCGCCTTCTGCGGCGGGTTCGTGGCCGTGCCCGTCTCCACCATGCTGGGGGCCAAGGAGCTCGGCACGATCATTGCCGACTCCGGCGCCGCCGTGGTCGTGGCGAGCGCCGACTACGCTCCCCAGGTCCAGGAGGCCCTCACCCTGGCGCCCGAAGTGCGCCACCTGGTGTGGGACGGCGACGCCCCGCCGGGCGACACGTCCATGACGTGGGCCGAGCTGCTCAAGGGGGGCGACGGCCAGTCGCGCGAGCCCGCCGTCACCCAGGAGGACTCCTGGGCCCTGTGGCTCTACACCTCCGGCACCACCGGCGTGCCCAAGGGCGCCATGCACCGCCACGCCAACATCCGGCACGTCTGCCAGACCTACGGCGACCAGGTGCTCGGCATCGGCCCCGGCGACGTCTGCTTCTCCATCGCCAAACTCTTCTTCGCCTACGGCATCGGCAACTCGATGTTCTTCCCGCTCTCGGCCGGGGCCTCGACAGTGCTGGAGCCGCGCCGCCCCAACCCCGCCGTGACGGCCTCGCGCATGGCCGCGGACCGGCCGACGTTGTTCTTCGCCGTCCCCACCTTCTACGCCGCGCTGCTGGCCGCCGACCTGCCCGAGGACACCTTCACGTCGGTACGCCTGGCCGCCTCGGCGGGGGAGGCGCTGCCCGCGCCGCTGCAGGAAAGGTTCACCGGGCGCTTCGGCGTCGAGGTCATCGACGGCATCGGCTCCACCGAGGCGCTGCACATCTTCCTGTCGAACCGGCCCGGTGAGGTGCGCCCCGGCACGACCGGCGTGCCGGTGCCCGGCTACGACATCGAGCTGCGCGACGCCGAAGGCGCGCAGGTGCCCGACGGCGTGCCGGGGGCGCTGTACGTACGCGGGGAGTCCATCGCCCTGGGCTACTGGCGGCGCACCGACGCCAGCCGCACCGTGTTCGCGGGCGAGTGGCTCAACACCGGCGACACGTACGTGCGGTCCCCGGACGGCTACTACACCTGCCTGGGCCGCAGCAACGACCTGCTCAAGGCGGGCGGCATCTGGGTCTCGCCGACCGAGGTCGAGAGCCGCCTGCTCGAGCACCCGCAGGTCGCGGAGGCGGCCGTGGTGGGCGTGGCGGACGAGAACGGGCTCGACAAGCCGGTGGCGTGTGTCGTCACCAGGGGAGAGGTCACCGCCGAGGAGCTCGTCCAGTGGTGCCGTGACGGGCTGGCCTCGTTCAAGCGACCCCGGCACGTGGTCTTCCTCGATCAGCTGCCGAAGACGGCGACCGGCAAGATCCAGCGGTTCAAGGTCCGCGAGCTCCTCGTCCAGCGGGAGGTACGCGGATGAGCGTGCTCGACGTCGACGTGCTGATCGTCGGGGCGGGTCCGGTCGGCCTGTTCGGCGCCTACTACGCCGGGGTGCGCGGGTTGCGCACCGCGGTCGTCGACTCGCTCAGCCAGGTCGGCGGCCAGGTCAGCGCCATGTACCCGGAGAAGGAGATCTACGACATCGCCGGGTTCCCCACCGTCTCCGGCCGCCGCCTCATCGCCAATCTGGTGGAGCAGGCGGCGCCGTACCGGCCCGCGTACGTGCTCGGCGAGGAGGCGCAGCGGCTCGAACACGCGCCCGGCGGCGTGCTGGTGGTGAAGACCAGCGGCGGGACCGAGATCACCGCCCGGGCGGTCGTCGTGACCGGCGGCATCGGCACCTTCACACCCCGCCCGCTCCCGGCCGGCGAAGAGTTCCTCGGCAGGGGCCTTGAGTATTTCGTGCCCGACGCCGCGGGCTACGCGGGCAAGGACGTGGTCGTCGTCGGTGGCGGCGACAGCGCGGTGGACTGGGCGCTCATGCTCCACCCCATCGCGAGCAGCGTCACGCTCGTGCACCGCCGTGCCGCCTTCCGCGCCCACCACGGCTCGGTCGAGCGGCTCAAGGCCGCGCCCGTGGAGATCGTCACCAACGCCCAGGTCACCGCCGCCCACGGCGGCGACCGGCTGGAACGCGTCGAGCTGAGCACGGGGGAGACCCTCCCGTGCGAGCGGCTCGTCGCGGCCCTCGGCTTCACCGCCAACCTGGGGCCGCTGCGCGAGTGGGGGCTCGACCTGCACGACAACCGCCACCTGGTCGTCGACTCGGCGATGCGCACCAACGTGCCCGGCATCTTCGCCGCCGGCGACATCGCCGACTACGACGGCAAGGTGCGGCTGATCGCGGTCGGGTTCGGCGAGGTGGCGACGGCCGTCAACAACGCCGCGGTGCACATCGACCCCGCCGCCCAGCTCTTCCCGGGGCACTCGACCGACAACCCCGCCCCGGTCTAGTTCAGGAGTTCTCACATGCCGTACGTCATCGCCGCACCCTGCATCGACGTCATGGACAAGTCGTGCGTCGAGGAGTGCCCGGTCGACTGCATCTACGAGGGGGACCGCAAGCTGTACATCAACCCCAAGGAGTGCATCGACTGCGGCGCGTGCGAGCCCGTGTGCCCCGTCGAGGCGATCAGCCAGGACCGCCGGGTCGACCCCGAGCACGCCGGCTTCGTCGAGGACAACCGCCGCTTCTTCATCGAGGTGCTGCCGGGACGCGAGGCGCCGATCGGCACGCCCGGAGGGTCGAACAAGACGGGCCGCATCGGCGTGGACACTCCCATGGTGGCGGACCGGTCATGATCGACGGCATGCGACTCATCGACGCGCACGTGCACATCCCCGTGCTGGACACCCTCAAGCCGGCCTGGCTGGAGTGGGCCCGCGACTTCGGCGAGCACGGCCTCATGGAGGACGCCTGGGACTCCGGCGGCAGGCCGCGCCCGGCCCGCCTGGATGAGATCTTCGCCGCTCAGGGCGTGGACGTGGCGTTGTTGTTCTGCGAATACAGCCCCAAGGCGACCGGCCTGCAGACCTTCGAGGACCTGCTGCCGATCGTCGAGCACAACCCGGCCAGGTTCCGTCCGGTCGCCAACGTCAACCCGCACCTGCACTTCCCGATCGCCGAGGAGGTGCGGCGGCAGCTCGACCTCGGGGCCGCCGCGCTGAAGCTGCATCCGGTGCACGGCGGGTTCCGCTGCGACGACGCGGCCCTCTACCCGGCCTACCAGGTTCTCGAGGAGCGGGGCGTCCCGCTCGTCGTGCACTGCGGCACCAGCTCCTTTCCCGGCTCGATGAACGAGAACGCCGACCCACGCTTCCTCATCCCCGTCGTGCGCGACTTCCCCGGCCTCAACGTCGTGCTCGCGCACGGCGGGCGCGGCTGGTGGTACGACGCCGCGGCCTTCCTGGCGCTGTCGAACGACACCGTGTGGCTGGAGCTGTCCGGCCTGCCGCCCAAGCGGCTGCCGGAGTACTACGCGCGTTACGACCTCACCCGCCTGGCACGCAAGTGCATCTTCGGCACCGACTGGCCCGGCGTGCCCGGCATCGCCGCCAACGCGCGTGCCGTCGCCGGGCTGCTGCCGGCCGACGTGGCCGCGGCCGTGCTCGCGGGCAACGCGATGCGCGTGTACGCGGGGGTGTGACCGGTGCCCGTTTACGCTCTCGGCGACCAGGTGCCCCGCATCCATCCGGACGCGTACGTCCACCCCGACGCCGTCGTCATCGGCAGCGTCACCATCGGCGCGGAGTCGTCGGTGTGGCCGGCTGCCGTGCTGCGGGGCGACTTCGGCCGCATCGAGATCGGCGAGCGTACCTCCGTCCAGGACGGCACCGTCGTGCACACCACCGAGCAGTGGCCCACCGTGATCGGCAGCGACTGCGTGGTCGGGCACAACGCCCATCTCGAGGGATGCACGGTCGATGACCGCTGCCTCATCGGCTCGGGCGCGGTCGTGCTGAACCGCGCCCTGGTCCGCACCGGATCGGTGGTCGGCGCGCAGGCGCTCGTGCCAGAAGGGCTGGAGGTCCCGGCCGGCCACCTGGCGCTCGGCGTGCCGGCCCGCCCCAGGCCCATGGACGGCACCGCGCAGAGCGAGTGGATCGACTTCGGCGTGGACGAATACCGCGGCAACGCCAAGCGCTACCGGCACGAACTCCGCAGGCTGGACCCCTGACCGTCAGCGGCGCTTGTCCAGGAACGCCGTCATGCGCGCGTGCTTGTCCTCGGTCTCGAACAACACGGCCTGCGCCACGTCGTCGAAGCGCGGATGCGCGCCAGGAGGCGCGGCCAGGGCGAGCTTGGTCAGGCGCAGCGCGAGCGGCGCGTTCTTGGCGATGCGGGCGGCCAGCCGGTCCGCCGCGGCCGCCAGCTCGTCCTCGGGGACGAGCTCGTTGACCAGCCTGACGGCCAGCGCCTCCTCGGCGGACACCACTCTGCCCGCGAGCAGGATCTCCTTGGCGAGCGGCTCGCCGACCAGCTCGCGCAGCCGCCAGCACGCGCCCGCGGCGGCCATGATGCCGAGCCCCGCCTCGGGATTGCCGAACCGGGCCCGCGGGGTCGCGATGCGGAAGTCGCAGGCGTAGGCCAGCTCCGCGCCGCCGCCCAGCGCGGGCCCGTCGATGGCGGCGACCGTGGGCAGCGGCAGCCGGGCGATGCGGTCGAACAGGCCGCTGTTGATGCCGGCCAGGGCGTCCTCGCGCCGGCGCTCGCGCAGCTCCCGGATGTCGGCGCCGGCGGCGAACACCCCGTCCGACCCGGTGATCACCAGGATCCGGGGGTGGCGCTCCAGCTCGGCGCACACCTCGTGCAGATCGGCCACCATCGCCGCGTCGATCGCGTTGCGCACGTGCGGGCGGTCCAGCCGGACCAGCACCCGATCCTGACCGTCCTCGATCCTCAGTGTGTCGCTCAGCGGACGCTCCTCTATCCAGAACGTGCTACAGATCCATGATGATACGACACTCTAACGTAGAGCGATGGTCAGGTGGTGGATTCGCGGACCATGAGCTCGAAGGGAGCGGTGTGCTCACGGGCCTCGCGTGCGGGCGCCCCCATGCGGCCGGTCAGCAACTCGACGGCCTTCGCGGCCATCCACCGGTGATCCGGCGCCACCGTGGACAGCGAGGGAACCATGAACTCCGCCTCGGGGATGTCGTCGAAGCCGACGATGCGGACGTCGCCGGGGACCCGGAGCCCGCGGTCAGCCAGGCCGCGGAGCACTCCCTGCGCGACGGTGTCGGTGACCGCGACCACGCCGTCGACCTCGCGGCCGGAGCCGGCCAGGCGGTGCGCCGCCTCGCGGCCCGCCTCCATCGTCATCCTGCCGACGGTGAAGAGCAGCCCGGGATCGGGCTCGAGCCCGCGCTCGGCGAGGGCGGCGAGGTAGCCCTGGTAGCGGCGGGTCACCACGTTGACCCCCTCCAGGGCGTCGCCGGTGACGATCGCGATCCTGCGGCATCCCCGGTCGATCAGGTGCCTGGTCGCCGCTTTCGCGCCTTCCTCGTTGGGCATGGCGACGTGGTCGAAACGGCCGCCGAAGTCCCGCTCGCCGAGCATGACGATGGGGTAGCCGGCGCCGGCCAGCCGTGGATCCTCCCGCCCGAGCTCGACCGCGCTGAGGATCAGGCCGTCGAAGTGCAGCGTGTGCGAATGGGCGATCGCGTCGATCTCCCCGGCGGCGGCCGCCCCGGTCTGCTCGATCGCGACGTGGAAACCCCGCTGCGCGGCCTCGTCGATCACGTGCGCGGCGAGGTGGCCGAAGTAGGGGCTGTGGATCTCCGGCACGGCCAGGCCGATGATGCCGGTCCGCCCGGACTTGAGCGTCCGGGCGGAGAGGTTGACGCGGTAGCCCGACTGCCGGATGGCCTCCAGCACCCGGCGGCGGACCGGGTCGCTGACCCCGGCGCGGTTGTTGACCACGTTGGAGACCGTCATCTTCGACACACCCGCCAGCCGGGCGACGTCGTTCATGGTCACCATGCCTGTGAGCCTATCGCGGTGGGCTCGGCGGCCCTGGTGACCGTCATCCGAGGCGGGCCTCCACGGTGACGAAGGAGTGGGCGGGCAGGTGCACCCGCAGCCCGGAAGCGGTCGCCGTGACCTGCTCGTGAGCCCTCGGGGCGACGGCGGCCGGCGTCTCGGGCGTGTTGTGGGCCTGCAGCTTCTCCGCGGTGAGGATCCGGGAGCGCGCGCCGGCCACGGCGCCGCCACGCAGGTCCAGCTCGACGTCGACGGCCTCGGCCGCGTCCAGGTTCGACATCGACACGAGCATCCGTCCGTCCTTGCGGCTCGCCGAGATCGAGACCGTCTTCAGCGTTTCCCCGCCGGGCAGGCCAGCCGGGAGGTCGACCCGCAGCGAGGCCGCGTCCTGGTGGCCCTTGTTCATCTCGAACACGTGGTACGTGGGCGTGAGCACGAGTGCGCCGGAGTCGGGGTCGGTCAGGATCATGGCCTGGAGCACGTTCACCGTCTGGGCGATGTTGGCCATCACCAGCCGGTCGGCGTGGCGGTGGAAGATGTCGAAGTGCAGGCCGGCCACCAGCGCGTCCCTGAGCGTGTTCTGCTGGTAGAGGAAGCCCGGGTTGGTGCCCGGCTCGACGTTCCACCACGTGCCCCACTCGTCCAGCACCAGGCCCACCTTCTTGCCCGGGTCGTAGCAGTCCATGACGTTCGAGTGGCCGGTGAGGAGCTCGTCGATGCGCGCGGCCTGGACCATTGTGCGGTAGTAGTCGTCGGTGTCGAACACGGTGGCGTCGCCCTTGTCCTGCCACGTGCCCGGAATCGTGTAGTAGTGCAGGGAGAGCGCCTGGTAGAACGGCTGGGGCCGGTAGGCGCAGCCCAGGTCGCCGAGCTGCTTCATGAGCGTCTCGGTCCAGGCGTAGTCGTCGGTGTTCGCGCCGGCGGCGATGCGGTAGAGCTTGTTGTCGCCGTGGTCGCGGCAGTAGGTGCCGTAGCGGCGGGCCTCGTCGGCGTAGTGCTGGGCGGTCATATGGCCGCCGCAGCCCCAGGTCTCGTTGCCGAGCCCCCAGAAGCGCACCCGCCAGGGCTCCTCGCGGCCGTTGGCCTTGCGCAGGCGCACCATCGGCGAGTCGCCCTCGCGGGTGAGGTACTCGACCCAGTCGCTCATCTCCTTGACCGTGCCCGAGCCGACGTTGCCGCTGATGTACGGCTCGGCGCCGAGCAACTCGCACAGGGCCATGAACTCGTGGGTGCCGAAGTGGTTGTTCTCCTCGACGTTGCCCCAGTGGGTGTTGACCATCGAGGGGCGCTGGTCCTTCGGCCCGATGCCGTCCATCCAGTGGTACTCGTCGGCGAAGCAGCCGCCGGGCCAGCGCAGGTTGGGGATGTTCAGGGCACGCAGCGCGTCGACGACGTCCAGGCGGATGCCGCCGGCGTTCGGGAGGTCGCTGTCCTCGCCCACATAGAACCCGCCGTAGATGCAGCGGCCCAGATGCTCGGCGAAATGACCGTAGAGATGCCGGTTGATCACCGGACCCTCGACGTCGACATTGATGATGGCAGGCACGACGACATTGCTCATGGATGAATCCCTCAGGGGTGGTGGAGGTTGCTTTACCGATACATGGATCGATAAAGCGAGGCAACTTTATCGATACAGCCACCACTGTCAAGGGCTGAACCCGGAGGCCGCCGGATCCGTACCTCCTGTCGACTGTCTGGAGGAGAGAGTCCTGTTGCGTTCTGGTCTCAGGAGGACCCTCGGGTCCTGGATGGGCGGGCGATGGCACACGGCACCAAGCACGGCGAGGCAGTGGGTGGGCGAACCGGCGGTGACCCCCTGCAGGTCGGCGGCCATCGCGTGATCCGCCGGCTCGGCGCGGGCGGGATGGGCGTCGTCTACCTGGCGGAGAGCCCTTCGCGGCGACTGGTGGCGATCAAGATCATCCACCGGCATCTCGCCGGGGACCCGGAGTTCCGCCGGCGCTTCCGCCGCGAGGTCGCGACCACGCAGCGGGTCGCCCGCTTCTCCACGGCGCCCGTGCTCGAGGCCGATCTGGACGGCGACCTCGCGTACGTCGTCACCGAATACGTGCCCGGGCCGACGCTGTTTCGCGCGGTCAAGGAGCGGGGCCCGATGTCGGGCTCGGAGCTCGAAGGGCTCGCCATGAGCACGGCGGTCGCCCTGTGGGCCATCCACGCGGCCGGCGTCGTCCACCGGGATCTCAAACCGTCGAACGTGCTGCTGTCCCCCGTGGGTCCTAAAGTCATCGACTTCGGTCTCGCCTTCGCGGCCGACTCCACCACTCTGTCGTTCACCAGGATGGGCACGCCGGCGTACATGTCTCCGGAGCAGGTGCGCGGGCTGCCGCTCTCGCCGGCCTCCGACGTCTTCGCCTGGGCCGGCGTCGTGGTCTTCGCGGCCGGTGGGCAGCCGCCGTTCGGCAGGGGAGCGGGCCACGAGGTGCTCTACCGCGTGGTTCACGACGACCCCGTGCTTCCCGCGTTGGACGGCGTGCTGGGGGAGCTGGTGTCGCGGGCGCTGAGCAAGAACCCGGCGGCGCGGCCGTCGGCAGCGGAGCTCGTGGACCTGCTCGCCGGAGGCACCGGTCTCCGGCTCCCGCCGGCCATCCCGGGGGTCCGCCAGGAGCCCGAGGCCCCGTCGGCCGATCCGGAGCCGCGTGCGATCACCAGGCCGGGCAAGGGGCGCAGACGCCGGCGGGCCCCGTACCGGCGTTGGGCGTGGGGCGGTGCGGCGTTGGCCGCGCTCGCCCTGGTGACGGCAGGCGCGGTCCTCGTCTCTCAGGTGGCCGCCAACCGCAACCTCCTGCCTGCCGAACTGGCCCTTCATGAACCGTCCGCGCAGGACGCCGGAACGCGCTGGCGGAAACTCCCCGGTGAGAACCCGCTCCACGCTGACGGCGTGCGGTTCCACGTGCAGCCGGACAACGACGCGGCGCGGCAGGCACGGGCCTGGTCGACGCAGGGCAGGACGGCCGACGCCGCCCTCATGCGGGCCCTGTCGGAGGTCCCCGCGGCCATGTGGCTCGCCGGAGGCTCGCCCGCCGACATCTCCCGTACGGTCCGTGACGCGGTCGCCGAGGCGGACCGGCAGCGGACCGTCCCCGCGTTCGTCACCGACCACATCCCCGGACGTGATTGCTGGAACGGCGGCGCTCCGAACGCCGAGAGCTACCGGGCGTGGATCGACGCGGTGGCCGAGGGCATCGGGAGCCGGCCCGCGGTCGTCGCCCTGGAGCCCCATGGCCTGGCACGGATGCCCGGCAGCCCGGAGTGCCCACAGGGTGGGCAGGCCGCCGCCGCCCAGCGGTACGCCGATCTCACGTACGCCGTGGAGACCCTCACCGGCCTGGCCCGCACCGCCGTGTACCTCGACGGCGGGCTGGCGGGGTGGCCCGCCTTCACCCAGATCGCCGACCGGCTGGTCAACGCGGGGGTGGTCGACGCCGACGGCTTCTACGTCAACATGGTCGGCTACCGCACGACCGAGCTGTCGCTCGCGTACGCCGCCAAGCTGTCCAGATGTGTCTACTTGAGAGTCGCGTCGAGGACGGCGTCGTGCGCCGACGCGGCTCTGGCCGCCGTGCCCGACTCCGCGCCCGGCCTGCCCCACTTCGTCGTCGACACCAGCCGCAACGGGGCGGGGGAGTGGGAGCCGCCGGCCGGGCGGTTCCCCGTGCCGGACGAATGGTGCAATCCTCCGGGCCGGGGTGCGGGCGCGCGGCCGACCGCCGACACGGGGAGCCCGCTGGCCGACGCGTTGTTGTGGCTCAACAGCCCGGGGTTCTCCAACGGCCAGTGCACCAGGGGCACCTCGGGGCCGGCCGACCCGGTGTACGGCATCGTCACCCCGGCCGCCGGTCAGTGGTGGCCTGACCAGGCCCTCGAACGGGCGAAGAACGCGGTCCCGCCGCTGCCGCCCGCGGCGCGGTAGCCGCCCGGCGCAGGGCGGCGATCGCGGCGAGCGTCAGGCCGCCGCCGATGACACCGGCGGCGATCGTCGCCGCGGGCAGCCACGGGCTCGCCACGACCGCGACATCGGTGGACCCGGCTCCGGTGAGCGCCTGCTGGGCGCGTTCCGCGCGGTTGCCGGACTGGCAGATGAGCACCATGGGGCCGCCGGGGTGCGCACATCGACGAGCAGCACACCGGGGTCGGCCGCGATCAGCGAGCGGCGAGGTCGGGCGCGCCGGCGCCGGTGAGGGCCGCCGTGCGATATCCCAGGCGGGCCAGGTGCCCGGCGGCGATGGCCGAGCGGCGGCCGCTGCCGCAGGCGACCAGGACCGGCCGCGCCGGGTCGAGCTCCGCGGGAACGCCGAGGGTGAACAATTCGGGCAGGAAGCGTTCGACCGCCCCCTCCACCCGGGCCGCCGCCCACTCGTTCGGCATCCGCACGTCCAGCAGCTGCGCCCCGGGCCGGGCGAGCCGCTCGGCGAACGCCTTCAGCTCCAGCAGCTCGTACGTCTGCGTGGCGGCCTCACCCAGCTCCCGGACGACGCCCTGGACGGTGTCGATGCCGATCCTGGCCAGCTGGGTCACGGCCTCGGCGACGTCCTGGCCGGGCTCGGCGACGAGGGTGATGGGCTCCTGGTACGGCAGCAGCCAGCCCGCCCACGCCCCGAAATCGTCGTCCAGCTCGATGCCGAGCGAGCCGGGCAGCATCCCGCGCGCCTGGACCTGACGGGGCCGGATGTCCACCACGTGCGAGCCGGCGGGCACGGCGTCGAGCTCGGGGACCCCGACCGGAGGCATGGGCGCCCCGCCGAGGGTGTTGGCCGGGCCCATGCGCCGGTAGTAGGCGGGGATGGGCATGGGATCGGCGAGCACCCGGTCGGCGAACGCGTCGGCGTCGTCGATGGCCAGCAACGGGTTGTCCGTCAGCTCCGCGCCGATGCTGGAGGTGAGCCGGCCCGCGCCCGTGGCCGTGCAGAACGAGCCCTCGCCATGCGTGGGGTACAGGCCGACGCCGGGCGGCAGCGCGGCCAGCCGGCGCAGCGAGAGGTGCTGGAGCCGGGCCAGCGTCGGGGCGCGTTCGGGGCCGAGGAGGTCGGGGCGGCCGGCCGAGGCCACCAGCAGGCTGCCGCCGGAGAACACCGCGACCGGCTCGCCGTCGATGAGCACCAGGTAGCTGGTGTGCTCAGGGGTGTGGCCGGGCGTGTGGATCGGCCGGATGGTGAGCCCGCCGCCCTCGATGTCCTCCATATGGAAAGCGGGCGTGTGCCGGTACGCGGCCGCCGCGGCGGCCGGCAGCACCAGCTCCGCGCCGGTCCGCAGCGCGGCCTGCGCGGCGCCGGAGACGTAGTCGTTGTGCAGGTGCGTCTCCAGCACGAACCGCAGCTCGACGTCGGCCGCGGCTGCAAGAAATCGGTCGATGTCCCGCTGCGGATCGACGAGGACACCCTGGCCTTCGTGGGTCAGCAGATAGGTCTGGTCGCCCAAGCCAGGGGTGCGAAAAGGTATGACGTCCATAAAATACCCCCAGGGGTATGTAGATCGTACAAAAATGCGGCCGCGGAGCCCGCGGCCGCTGGACTAGGCGAGGGCCAGGAAGAGCTTTTCCAGCTCGGCCACGCTCATCGGCGGCTGCTCGCCGCGGTCCTGCGCGTCCTGGCAGTGCCGCAGCCCCGTGGCCACGATCTTGAATCCGGCGCGGTCCAGCGCCTTGGAGACCGCCGCCAGCTGCGTCAGCACCTTCGTGCAGTCCTCGCCGGCCTCGATCATCGCGATCACCCCGGCCAGCTGGCCCTGCGCCCGCTTCAACCGGGTCAGCGCGTCGCCCACCATGCCCTCGGTCAGTTCCATGTCCTCAACTATACCCCGAGGGGTATTAACGCTCACAGGTGGGGCGAGATCCGACTATGGAAACGGTTTTCATGTGCTAATCTCGCGATCGCCCCAATCCCCCTGAACTAGGGACATTCAGTGCGTTACCCCAGCTTTTCGCGTGCCCTGGCGGCAGCTTGTGCCCTTTCCGTGGCCGCATGTTCTGTGCCGGCAGGCGGGCAGAGCACGGACTCCGCCTCGACCGGCGGCCGGATCAAGCTGGCGATGCTCCAGCCCCCGCGTACGGGCCTGTCGCCGTTCAGCGACGACGCCTTCAAGCTGTCGCGCTGGTCCACCGCCGAGACCCTGATCAACCTGGACGAGATCGGTGACGCGCGAGCGGGGCTCGCCACCGCGTGGGCGCGGACCTCCGCACGGACCTGGGAGTTCACCGTCCGCCCCGGCGTGACGTTCCACGACGGCACCCGGCTGACCGCCCAGGTGGCCGCCAACGTGCTGACCCGCGCCACCAAGGCCACTCCCAAACCGCGCATCCTCGACGGCGTCGAGCTGACCGCCAAGGCGGAGGGCGACAAGGTGGTGGTGACCACAGGCGAGCCGGACCCGCTCGTACCGCAGCGTCTGTCCTCGCCGCAGCTGTCGATCCTCGCGGAGAGCGCCTACGGCCCGGACGGCACGGTGAACCCGGTCGGCACCGGCAGCGGCCCCTTCAAGCTGACCAGGGTCAACGGCACCACGACCGCGACCCTCGATCGTTACGACGGCTACTGGGGTGAGAAGGCCAAGGCCACCGGCATCGACGTCGCCTTCGTGCCGGACGGCACCGCCCGCGCCGCCGCCATCCGCAGCGGCCAGGCGCACATCGCCGAGGCGGTGCCGGTCTCACAGGCCGCGCTGCTGCAGAAGGAGACGGTCAGCGAGGTGCCGATGCCGCGCACCAACACCCTCTACCTGAACACCAAGACGGGTCCCTTCAAGGACCCGGGGGTACGCGCCGCCGCACGCACGGCCATCAACCCCGCGCAACTGGTCGCGGGCGTGTACGAGGGCCGCGCCGACCTCGCCCGCGGCCTCCTGGGACCCGCGCTGCCGTGGGCCGCCGAGGGCCGCCGCCCCCTGACCGGGCGCACGGCGCCCACGGACGCCAAGGGCGTGTCGATCACCCTGGCCACCTACTCCGACCGGCCGGAGCTGCCGGAGGTCGCCTCGGTGCTGCAACAGCACCTCCAGGCCGCCGGGTTCACCGTCAAGCTCGTGGTCCGCGAGTACGCGCACATCGAGGAGGACGCGCTGGCCGGCGCGTTCGACGCATTCATCCTCTCCCGCGCGACCGTGCTGGACTCGGGCGACCCGGTGGCGTACCTGCAGGCCGACTTCACCTGCGAAGGCTCCTTCAACCTGGCCAAGTTGTGCGACGAGGACGTCGACCAGGCCGTGAAGAAGGCCGCGGCGACGGAGGCCGGCCCCCCGCGGCGCGCGGCGATCCTGGAGGCCGAGGCGGCGATCCTGCGAACCGACGCCGCGATCCCGATGTTGCACGAGCGCGTCATCCAGGGCGACGCCACCACGGTGGCGGACTCGGCGAAGGACCCGCGCGAGCGCGCCCTGATCACCACCGACACGCGGCTGAAATGACGGTCCCGGGAAGGGGGGAGCGCGCCGGCGTGCCGGCCTCGCGCGCCGTCGCCCTCGTCGCGATCATCGTCGCGGTCGGGCTGCTGCCCTGGTTGTCCGGCCGCGACGCGGCGCTGTCGCTGTTGCGCGCCCGGTCGGGCGAGCAGGAGCCGACGCCGGAGACCCTGGAGGCCATCCGGCGCGACCTGGGCCTGGACGGCGGTCCCGTACCGGTGCTCGGCGACTGGCTGGCAGGCGTGCTGCGCGGCGATTTCGGCCGCTCCTGGGTGAACGGTGCTCCGGTGCTGCCGTCGGTGATGTCGGGGCTCGGCGTCTCGCTGACGCTGATGGGCGCGGCGCTCGTCGTGACGCTGGTCCTGGCCTGCGTGTTGTGCGCGCCGACACTGGTGCGCGGCGCGCGCGGCACCCTGCGCGGCGCCCGTGGCACGGGGTCCGCGGCGGCCGTGCTCGCCGCGCTGCCAGAGTTCCTCGTCGCGACGCTGCTGCTGATCACGCTGTCGGTGTGGCTGGGCTGGCTGCCGCCGTACGGCTGGCACAACCCGCAGGACATGGTGCTGCCCGCGCTCGCGCTGGGCATCCCGGCCGGCGGGGTGCTGGGGCGGCTGGTGGACGACGCGCTGCCGGCCGTGTTCGCCGAGCCGTGGGTCGGATTGTGGCGCTCGGCAGGCTGCGGTCCCGGCGTGCTCGCGCGGGCGGTGCTGCGGCGTGCGCTGCCTGCTCTCGTGCCGCAGTTCGGGCTGGCCACGGTCGGGCTGACGGGTGGCGCGGTGGCCGTCGAGACGGTGTTCGCGGTGCCCGGCATCGGGCGTACCGCGCTGGGCGCGGCGGAAGCGCAGGACCTGCCGCTGCTGCAGGCCGCGGTGCTCGCCCTCGTCCTGCTCGGTGTACTCGCCGGAATCCTGTCGGGCGCCGCACGGCGCTGGATGCTCGGCCCCGGGCTGCGTGACGCCGCCCTGTCACTGCCCCCGCCGGTGACCGGTGACGGCCGGGCGCGCCGCCTGATCCCGGCCGCCTGCGCCGCGGTGCTGGCGGCCGCCATCGGCTGGGGTCTGCTCCTCGATCCGCTGGCCGTGGACCTGGCCGCCAGGCTCGCCGGGCCGAGCTGGGACCATCCGCTGGGCACCGACGCGCTCGGCCGGGACGTGCTGGCCAGGGCCGGTCACGGGGCGGCGGCCACGGTCGGGGTGGCGGCACTGGTCTGCGCCGCCTCCTACGTCGTCTCCCTTGCCCTCGGCTTCCTCCCGGGCGTCGCCTCCGGGGCCGCCGACATCGGCAACGCCGTGCCGCCGGCGATCGCCGGAATCCTGGCCGCGGCGTTGCTGGGTCCCAGCACGCTCGGCGCGTCCGTCGCGGTCGCCCTGGCGTCCTGGCCCATGCTCGCCGCCCACGCGGCCGCGCTGGTCTCCGAGACCCGCGCCGCCGCCCACCTGGTGGCCCAGCGCGCCATCGGCTCGCCACCCTCCTGGATCCTGACCCGTCACGTCCTTCCCGCAGTTGCCGGTCCGCTCGCCCGGCACGCGGTGCTGCGCCTGCCCAGCATCGCCCTGGCCATGGCCTCCCTCGGCTTCCTGGGCCTGGGGGCTCAGCCGCCCGCTCCCGAGTGGGGGCTGACGCTGGCCGAGTCGCTCCCGTACATCGAACGCGGGCCGTGGGCGTCGCTGGTCCCGGCGGGGATGCTCCTGCTCCTGGCCGCTCTCGCGGTCTCGTTGTCCACCCTCGCCGGTACGCGGGGACGGCCGGCATGACGGGCGCCCAACCGCTGCTGCGCGTGCGCGACCTGCGCATCGCCGGTCCGGACGCCGAACTCGTCCGCGGCCTGTCCTTCGAGGTGGACCACGGCGAGACGGTAGCCGTCGTCGGCGAGTCCGGCGCGGGCAAGTCGCTCACCGCGCGCGCCGTGCTCGGGCTGCTGCCCCCCGGCCTGCGCGTCTCCGGCAGCGTACGCCTGGACGGGCGGGAACTGCGTGGAGCACCGGAGCGCCGCTACCGGCAGGTTCGAGGGCGACGCGTGGCCTTCGTGCCGCAGGACGCGCTGTCGGTGCTCAGCCCCGTGCACACCGTCGGCGACCAGCTCGCCCTCGCCGCGAGATCGGTGCGCCGGCTGAGCCGCAGGGCCGCGGCGGAACGGGCGGTGGCCGCGCTGGAGCGGGCCGGCATCCCCGACGCGGCCCGGCGGGCGCGTGCCTACCCGCACGAGTTCTCCGGCGGGATGCGGCAGCGGGTGGTGATCGCCATGGCCACCGTCAACGAGCCCGCCCTCATCGTCGCCGACGAGCCGACCACGGCGCTGGATCCGGTGGTTCAGGATCGCATCCTGCGCATGCTGGGAGAGCCGCGCGAGGGCACGCGGCCGGGCCTGCTGCTGGTCACGCACGATCTGGCGGTGGCCGCCGCGCACGCGGACCGGGTGCTGGTCATGTACGCGGGGCGGCTGGTCGAGTCCGGCCCGGTCGGCCCGGTGCTGCGCCGCCCCCGCGCCCCCTACACCGGCGGGCTCCTCGCCTCCCTGCCAGGGCGGGCCGCGACGGGCCGGCGGCTGCCGTCGATCGGCGGCTCCCCATCGCGGCCCGGCGCGTTGACGCTCGGGTGCGCCTTCGCGCCCCGCTGCCCGGCCGCCGCCGACGAGTGCCGGCAGCGGGAGCCGCAGCCGCACGAAGCCGGCGACGAGCGGCTGGTCGCCTGCCACCGGGTCGGCGACCTGCCGGATCCGGTGACCGAGCTGTTCGAGGAGCCGGCATGACGCCGCAGGCCACGCGATCGGAGGGCCCCGCATGACGCCGCCGCCCCTGTTGGACGTCCGCGACCTCACCGTCCGCTATCCGGCGCGCGGCCGCCGTACGCCGCCGGTCCTCGCGGTGGACCACGTCTCCTTCACCGTGCCGCACGGCGAGACCCTGGCCCTCGTCGGCGGGTCGGGATCGGGCAAGTCGAGCATCGCCGCCGCCGTCCTCATGCTGCGCAGACCCGAGAGCGGGTCGGTGCGGTTCGACGGCCACGAGCTGACCGGGCTCGACGAGCACGCCCTACGCCCGCTGCGGCCCGCGCTGCAACCCGTCTTCCAGGACCCCTACGGCTCGCTCAGCCCTCGCCTGCGCGTGCACGACACGATCGCCGAGCCGCTGCGCGTCCAGGGACGCTGGGATCCGCTGACCGGACCGGCCCGCGTCGCGGAGCTGCTCGACCTCGTACGCCTCGACGGCTCACTCGCCCGCCGCAGACCGCACGAGCTGTCCGGCGGCCAGTGCCAGCGCGTCGGCATCGCCCGAGCCCTCGCCTGCGACCCCAAGCTCCTGGTGCTCGACGAACCCGTGTCCGCGCTCGATCCCTCCGTACGGGCCGGAATCGTCAACCTCCTCGCCGACCTGCGCGACGAGCTGGGTCTCGGCCAGCTGTTCATCGCCCATGACCTGGCCCTCGTCCGGCACGTGGCCCGCCACCAGGTCGCGGTGCTGCACCACGGCCGGATCGTCGAAACCGGCCCGGCCGATCGCGTCTGGGACGCGCCCGCCCACCCCTACACCCGCGAGCTCCTCGCTGCCGCCCGCCTCACGCCATGAACGCACGGTTGCATAAATATATAGACCGGTCTATTTTGCTTGCATGGTCACTGACAAGGGAGCGCGGACGACCGCGCGCCTGACGGAGTCGATGCTCGAACTGATCCAGGCCCGCGGCTACAGCGGCACGGGCCTCAACACGGTGGTGGAGCACGCTCAGGCCCCCAAGGGGTCGCTCTACTTCCACTTCCCCGAGGGCAAGGAGGCGTTGGGCGAGAAGGCCGTCGAGCTGGCCGCCGAGCAGTTCCGCGGGCTCGTGACCGAGATGGCGGCGGAGGCCGCGAGCCCAGGGGACGTGCTCCGGCGCGTCGTCGACGTGCTGGCGGGCATCCTCACCGGCAACGACTACCGGCTCGGCTGCCCGGTCTCGGTGGTCACGTTGGAGATGGGCGCGCACAGCGAGCGCCTGCGCACCGCCTGCGCGGCCGCCTTCGAATCGTGGATCGCCCCGATGACCGACCACCTCGCCGGCCGCGGCCACGCGCGTGCGACGGCACGTGCCATGGCCACCACCGTCGTCAGCACGCTGGAGGGCGCGATGATCATGTCCAGGGCCCGGCGCGACGTGGAGGCGCTGCGCAACGCCGCTCTGGTTCTCGGCGCACTCCTCGACCAGCCGCCCGCCGAAGAGGAGACCTCGTGAACCGGCATGCGCTCGTGTTCGGGGCCTCCGGGTTCATCGGCCGCCATGTGATCCTCGCGCTGGACCAGGCCGGTGTCCGGGTCACCGCGCCCACTCGGGACAGCGGGTCCTTCGCCAGGCTGAGCGGCTGGCTCGCCGCGCACGGATGCCGAGCCGCCGTGGACGGCGTCCGCGTCGACTTCGACGCGCCGGCGTTGATCGACGGTGACGGGGACGACGTCACCGAGATCTACAACTGCGCGGGGGCCTACCGGTTCGGGATGACGGTAGCGGAGGCGCGTCGCGCCAACGTCGACAGCGTCAGGGCGATCGTGTCCTTCGCCGCGCGCTTGCCGCGCCTGCGGCGGCTCGTGCACGTCTCGGGCTACCGCGTGGGAGGCCAGGACGCCGCGACGGTGCCGTGGAGCGACGAGCTCGTCCGGCAGGTCTACCAGCGCGTCGGCGCCTACGAGGGGTCCAAGATGGAGGCGGACGCCGTCCTGCGGGCCCTCGCCGATCAGCTGGGCGTGCCCTGGTCCATCGTCAACCCGTCCAGCGTGATCGGGGTCAGCACGAGCGGAGAGTCCGATCAGCAGCTCGGTCTTGCCGCGACCCTGAAGGAGATCTGGCGAGGCTCGGTCGCGGCCCTGCCGGGCGACACGCGGACGTTCGTCCCCGTGATCCCCGTGGACTATCTGGCTCGATTCATGACGCTGCTCCCTGAGGACCCGGCCGCCGCGCGAGCCGCGTTCTGGATCCTGGACGACGACACTCCGCCGCTGCCGGATCTTCTCTCGCTCGTGGGCCGGCACTATCAGGTCAAGGTCCCGCGGCTGAGGGTCCCCGTGCCGGTGATCCGGCGGCTGCCCGCCGCGCTGACCAAAGCGGACCCGGAGACGCTGACCTTCATGTCGTCCGACCGCTATCCCACGGGGCCCGCCCGCGAGTTCGCCGGACGTCACGGACTCGAGCTCCCCGACACCGTCGAGTCGATCCTGCGGTGGGCCGACCACCTGGGCGCCCACCGGTTCGGGGCCGCCTCCGCCGAGGGGCCGGCGCGGCGGTTCACCCGGCACGCGGGCGTGCGGACGTTCGGAATCGGCGACCCGGGCGCGCCGGTCCTGGTGCTGCCCGGTCTTCCCGTCAACGCCGACACCTGGGCGCCGGTCGCCGCCGCGCTCGGCCACGCGCGCGTGGTGGACCTTCCCGGCCTCGGCCTCAGCGCGGGCCGTCCCCAGGACCTGCCCGCGTGGCTGGCCGCGCTGGTCGAGGAGACCAGCCCTGCGCACCTGGTCGGCCACTCCCTCGGGGCCGCCGCGGCGCTCGAGGCCGGACTGGCGCGCCCGGATCGCGTCGAGCAGCTCACTCTGGTGTCGCCCTTCTTCCTGCAGGCCGGCGCCCCGTTCGCCACGCGCCTGGCCCCGCTCACCCGTCTTTACCTCCGCCGGGCACGTCCCGGCGCCCTGTCACGGCTGCTCACCGGGGACGCGTCCCATGCGGACCAGCTCGTGTCCAGCGCCGAGGACCTGCGCCGGGGCCGCGTAGCCGCCCACGTGGCGCAGCTCCTGTCCGCCGCCGGCCGCGAACGATGGCGGCGGGACCTTCGAGCCAAGCTCGGCCGTTACCCGGGCCGCGTCCACGTGATCGTCGGGTCCGAAGACCCGCTGACCGGCGAAGGCCGGGCGCTGGTGGACACGCTCGGCCCGCGGGCGAGCGTGTCCACGATCGCCGGGGCGGGCCACCACCCGCAGCTCACCGACGGCGAGGAACTGGCCCGGACGATCCGGGAGCACGCCCGCGGACCTCACATCAGCGCCGACAGCGGCGGGAGCGGGTGGCGAGGGCTCCCGCGATGACCCCGGCTGCGAAGGCCGCGAGCACCGGCGCGGCGCGCCGCAGCAGTGGGAGTGCGACGAGCCGCAGACCGTCGAGCGCGGGGGTCTCCGGCTCGGAGGTCGACGCCGTCGCGGGATCGGCCGATCCCCGGACGCCGGACGGGACGGACGCCGCGCGGTCGGCGGATCCCCGGACGCCGGACGGGACTGACGCCGCGCGGTCGGCGGATCCTCCAGACCCGGACGATGGCGCCGGTGCCGGCTGGGCGGATCCTCTGGTGTCTGCCGGTGGAGCGGGCTCGGGGTGGGTGAGCAGGGTCTCGAGGTTCGTGGCGAATTCGTCGATCAGCCGTCGGGACACGTCCGCGATGACGCCGCGGCCGAACTGGGCGACCCTGCCGCGGATCATCAGGTCGGTGTCGAGGGAGACCTTCGTCCCGGCCGGGTCCGGCGCCAGCTCCGCCACGACGTGGGCGTCGGCGTTGCCGTTGCCGTTCTGCTCCGCGCCTGAGGCCCTGAGGACCACGCGGCGGCTCGTCTCGTCCGCCTCCAGGAAGCGCACCTTCCCCCGGTACGCCACGCCGAGCGGGCCCACCTTGACCTTGACCTCTCCCTCGTAAGCGTCATCGGCGCGACCGAGCAGCCGGCTGCCCGGCATGCATCCGGCGATCCGTTCGACGTCGAGGAAGAGGTCGAAGACGCGGGCGGGCTCCTCGGCGAGGGTGAATGTGTGGCGCAGTCGCATCAGGTGTCCATGATGCTCTTGCGCTGGGCGCCGTCGAGCGGCAGATGGGCGCCGTTGACGAAACTCGCCCGCGGCGAGGCGAGGAAGGCCACGACCGAGGCGACCTCCTCCGGCTCGCAGATGCGGCCGAGCGGGATCGAGGCGACCGCCAGCTCGTGCGCGCGGTCCTGGCTCACTCCCTTGTCCCGGGCGAACGCCTTCTCCAGCGTGTCCCAGCGGTCGGTGTTGACCGGGCCGGGGTTGACGGTGTTGATGCGCACGCCGTACCGGCCGTACTGCTCGGCCACCGACGAGGCGAAGTTGATGTCGGCGGCGTTGGCGACGCCTGCCGTCATCTCCCAGTAGCTGGGCTTGAGCCCGTCGTTGCCGACCACGAGCACGATGGATCCGCTGCCCCGCTCGCGCATGTGGGGGATGACCGCTCGGACCGTCCGCACATACCCCATGAATTTGAGGTTGAGGCTGCTCATCCACTGTTCCTCGGTGAGGTCCTCGAGGAGGCCGCCGGGCGAGCTGCCGGCGCAGGTGACCAGGACGTCGATCCGGCCGAACCGCTCCAGGGTCTCCTCGACGCAGCGTCGCACGTCCTCGGTCACGCTCATGTCGCCGGCCAGCGGCAGGACGGTGCGCCCGCTGGCCTCGGAGATCTTCTTGGCCGTCCTCTCCAGTTCGTCGGCCGTGCGGGCCGTGATGACCACGTCACATCCTTCGCCGGCGAGCTGTTCGGCCACCGCCCGGCCGATCCCCTTGCTCGCCCCGGTGATGAAGGCGACCTGCCCCTCGAGCTTGAGGTCCACGAACGTCTCCTTTAGGTCGACTGTTGATATTTGATATACCATCCATCAACCTGAGACGCTAGACCCGTGATGACGCGATGACAGTGCCTACGACGCACAGGAGCGCCTCGGTCCGTGGGGGGCCGATGAGCTGCGCGCCGACGGGTCGTCCGGTCGCGTCTGTCCCTGCCGGCACGGACAGCGCCGGCAGGCCGGTCACCGAGGCGAGCGCGGTGAGCCGCGCGTAGGCGGCGCCCGTGGCCTCCGGGCGGCCGGCGACCTCGATCGTGTCCGCTCCGGTAGGGGCCGCGGTGACCGGCACGGTGGGCAGGAGCAGCAGGTCCGCGCCGGTGGCCCGCAGGCCCGCGATGATCAGGTCGCGCAGGTGGGCGGCCACGCGGCGGGCCCGTACATAGTCCGGCGCCCTGACCTCGGCTCCGGTCCGGAGAGTCGCGCGGAGCTCCGCCGACGCCGCGCCCGGCGCGTCGGCCCACAGGTCGGCGGATTCGGCGAGCATCACCACCAGCGTGACCGCCGGCGCTGCCGCGATGACGCCGGGCAGATCCAGCTCGACGACGTCGGCGTCGGCGGCGAGGAGCGCGTCGCGGGCGGCGGCCATGCGGTCTGCGATCCCCTCCCCGACCCTGCCGCGCCACAGCCCGTCGGGCATCGCGACCCGGCGACCGTGCAGGGCGGAGCGTCCGCGGGTGGGTGCTCCGGTGCGCTCCCCTGGCGGCCAGGGCGATCCGGCGGGGAACGCTGCCGGCCAGGGCGATCCGGTGAGTGTCGCGAACACGGCGGCGCAGTCGGCCGCGGACCGGGCGATCGGTCCCACTGTGTCCTGGGTGGGGGCGAGCGGGGTGATGCCTGCCATCGGGATGGTTCCCCAGGTCGGCCGCAACCCGGCGACCCCGCACAGCGCGGCGGGGTTGCGGATCGAGCCGCCGGTGTCCGTGCCCAGCGCGATCTCGACGATGCCCGCGGCGACCGCCGCCGCCGACCCGCCGCTCGATCCGCCGGCCGACCGCGAGAGGTCCCGGGGATTGCGGCAGCCGGGCGTCGTCATGCCCCATGCGAGTTCGTGCATCCGGGTCTTGCCGATGAGGACGGCTCCGGCCTCCTCCAGGAGACGTACGACGGTGGCGTCCCGTACGGGCACCCGATGTCCCAGGCCGGGGGTGCCGTTCCTCGTGGCGACCCCGGCCACGTCGATGTTGTCCTTGACCGCGACCGGCACGCCGTGCAGCGGCCCGCGGACCAGACCGTCCCGCCGCTCGGCATCCGCCCGGCGCGCGGCGGCGATGGCCTGGTCCGGCAGCAGGGCGACGAACGCGCCGGAAGCGTCCGCTTCCGCGGCGGCCAGGGCCGCCTCCGCGAGCTCCACCGCCGTCGCCGCACCGTGGCGCAACCGCGCGCCGAGCGCGTCGAGCCCACCGGGCCCCCACCGGCCCGCACTGTCGTCCGGCAGGTGACCGACGGCCGGCCATCGGCCCGCGCCGGCCATCGGCAGATCGCCGCCGGCCATGGCGCTCGGATCCGGTTTGGAGGGCGGGCCGGTCACGCCGTCCGGCCCGTTCTCGGGCAGCGGCACCGCCCGCAGCCGGTTGACCGCGCGCTCCAGCGCCGAGGTCCACGGCGACGCCGATTCCTGGCCCGGCGGCAGGTCAGGTGTCATGGGCCGAGGGCGCCGGCAGCTCGTGGCGGACGATCTTGCCCATGGCGTTGCGCGGCAGCGCATCGATGAAGAGCACCCGCTTGGGACACTTGTAGGGGGCCAGCCGGGCGCGGGCGAAGGCGATGAGGGCGTCCTCCGAGACGGCGGGGGAGTGGCCGGCCGGCACCACCCAGGCGGTCACCTCCTCACCCCATCGCGCCGACGGCAGGCCGGCGACCGCGGCCTCCGCGACGCCCGGATGCTCCTCCAGCACCTGCTCCACTTCGCGGGGGTAGACATTCAGCCCTCCGGTGATGACGAGCTCCTTGGACCTGCCGCTGATCGTCAGATGGCCGGTGGCGGGGTCGACGTGGCCGAGGTCGCCGGTGCGGAACCATCCCCCTGGATGGAACGCCTCGGCGGTCGCCTCAGGACGGTTCCAGTAGCCCGTGAACACCTGAGGGCCGCGCAACACGATCTCCCCCTCCGCCGCGTCCCGGCCCGCGGCGTCACAGATCCGCAGCTCCACGCCCGGCAGCGGCAGCCCGACGGTGCCCGGCAGCCGCGGCCCGCCGAGTGGGTTCGACACGTTGAGGCCGCTCTCGGTCGTTCCGTATCGCTCGAGCGGGACCTGCCCGATCGCGGTGGCCACCCGCCGGGCCAGCTCCGGCGAGAGCGGCGCCGACCCGCAGACCGCCAGGCGCAGCCGCCGCAGGGAAGCAGGCTGTGTGAGCTCCGCGAGCTCGGCCACCCGCTCGTACATCGCGGGTACGGCGAACAAAACGCTGGCCCGCTCCTCGGCAACGGTCTCGACGAGCCGCCGCGCGTCGAAGCGCGAGAGGACCCGGGTGCGGGATCCGGTGAGCAGGGCGGCATGGACGCCGCCGAGCCCGTGCTGATGGGTCAGCGGCAGCGCGTGGACGAGGACGTCGTCAGCGGTCCACCGCCAGGCGGCGAGGGCCGCGCGGATCGACGACAACAGGTTGGCATGGCTCAGCGGCACGCCCTTGGGCGTCCCGGTGGTTCCCGAGGTGTAGGCGAGGAGTGCGGGCGAGTCCGACGGGACCGGCTCGGGATCCCGGGCGAGCCCGCAGGCCAGGACGTCGCCGAAGTCCGTACCGTCGAGTGCCGCCAGCGTGCGCAGCGGATGGCCGATGCGGGCGAGCGCCTCGCGGGACGCCCCGGCGGCGAAGGCCGCCTCTGCCCCCGCGTCCGAGACGAGGTGGCGCAGCTCCCGCTCGGTGAGCGCGGGGCTCGCGAGGACCGCCACACATCCGGCCCGCACCACGCCGGCGTAGGCGGTGACGAGGGCGATCCCGTTGGGCGCCGCGATGACGACGCGGGCGCCTGCCGGGAGGCGCCCGCGCAGCCAGCCGGCCACCGCCGCCGCGCGTTCGTCCAGCTCGGCGTGGGTCAGCGCGTCCTCATCGACCTGTACGGCCACGGCGTCAGGACGTTGCCGTGCGGTCCGCTGGAACGCCTCGCCCAGCGTGCCCTCCGCGAGCCCTGCGAGCACGCCGGCGACGTCGTCCTCCACGTGCCGCTCCCAAGCCGCCCGTCCCAGGTCATCCATGTGCCGCTCCCAGGGCCCGGCGTCCGAGGTCAGCCACGGGGCGCGCCCCTCTCTTGCCGGAGGAACGCCACCGAGCCGTCCCAGGCGCGGCGGTTGCCCGCGCGTTCGGCCGCCAGTCGGTCGAAGAGCGCCGGGTCCCGGATCGCCGCTTTGACGCGGCGGATCGCGTCGCGGTCGCATCGCAGCAGCTCGTCCGCCAGAGCCAGGGCCTCGTCGCCCGGGGTGTCGCTCAGCCTGGTCAGCAGCCCGATGCGCGCGGCCTCGTCCGCCGCCACCCAGCGCATGGTCAGGCATAGGTCCATGGCGCGGCCCGCGCCGACGAGCGCGGGCAGACCCCACGCGCCCACGGCCAGGCCGTGCCCCACGCCGGGGAAGCGGAAACGAGCGCCGGGTCCGCCGACGCGCAGGTCGGCGACCAGGGCGAGTTGGGCGCCGCCCCCGACCGCAGGCCCCTCGACCACGGCGATCACCGGGCGGGGGTGTGCGGCCATCTGCTCATAGAGCGCGTACAGCTCGTCGCTGAGCTCGGCCCGCACCTGGTCCGGCAGGTCGAGGTCGGCGCCCGCGCAGAACACCGCCGGATCGGCGCTGTCCAGGATCACCACGCGCTCACCGGCAGTACGGAAGGCGTCACGTAGCCTGGCCACGAGGCCGGGGACCAGCGCGTTGCGCCGCCGCCCCTGGTCGAGCCGCAAGCGCAGGACACCCGGCCGGGACGAATCGAGGATCAGGCCCTCACCCTTGACCATCCACCCTCCAATTGATGCATGATATACCAAACTTCAATCGCCCCTTCCAGTCAAGGGATCGGCATATGGGGAATCCCTCGTGAAACCGGCCGCGTACGCCTACCACCGCGCGTACGACGTCCGCGAGGCCGTGGAGCTGCTCGGCGAGCTCGGCGAGGACGCCAAGATCCTGGCCGGCGGGCAGAGCCTCGTCGCGATGATGAACTTCCGGCTGGCCCGCCCGAGCGCGCTGGTGGACGTCAACCGCATCTCCGGGCTGTCGTACCTGCGGCGGGACGGCGACCGGCTGCGCATCGGAGCGCTCACCCGCCACCGCGCGGTGGAGACCACGCGGGACCCCGCCGTTCTCGGCGGTTACGCGGTGCTCCCGCGCGCCGCGCACTGGGTCGGCCACTATCCGATCCGCACGCGGGGCACGTTCGGCGGTAGCATCGCGCACGCCGACCCGACCTCGGAATGGTGCATGCTCGCCCTGCTCCTCGACGCGGAGTTCGTCGCCGAGGGCCCGCATGGCCGCAGGACGATCCCCGCCGCCGGCTTCTTCCAAGGTTTCCTGACCACCGCGCTGAGCCCGGACGAAATGCTGGTCGAGGTGGTGTTCCCGCGCCCCGCCCCCCGTGCCGCGCTCACCGAGTTCGCCCAGCGCCGCGGGGACTTCGCGATCGTCGCGGCGGCGGTCGCCCTTGACCTCGACGACGCCGACGGCACGACCTGCACCGGCGCGCGGATCGTGCTCGGCGGCGTCGACGCGCGGCCGGTCCGGGTTCCCGCGGCGGAGCAAGTGCTGGGCGGGGCGGCGCTCACCGGGGACGCCTTCGCGGCGGCCGCCGACGTCGCCGCCCGCGAGGTGTCGCCCCCCGGCGACGTGCACGGCAGCGCCGACTACCGCCGGCGGCTGGTCCGCACCCTGCTGACGCGAGCGCTTGAGGAGGCTGCGGCCCATGGCGCGTGAGGCCGCAACCGGTTCGGAAGCGCCTGAGGCTGCGACCGGTTCGGAAGCGCCTGAGGCCGCGGCTGGTTCGGAGGCGCGTGAGGCTGCGCTGAGCGCGGATGGGCGCTGGATCGGGGCGGCCCTCCCGCGCAAGGAGGATCCCCGGATGCTCAAGGGGCGCGGCCGGTTCGTTGATGACATCGCGCCGTCCGGCACGCTGCATGCCGCGTTCGCCCGCAGCCCGGTCGCGGCCGGCACCCTTCACTCCGTCGATCTGACCTCGGCCCTTGCGGTGCCCGGCGTCGTTGCCGCTTTCGCGGCGGCCGATCTCGGGCTCACCGGGCTGCGTGCCGTGCTCGAACGGCCCGAGTTCCACCCGTCCACCATGCCGATCCTGGCCGAGGACGCCGTCCGCCACGTCGCCGAGCCCGTCGCCGTGGTCGTGGCCGAGGACGCCTACGCCGCGGAGGACGGCGCCGAGGCCGTGATCGCCGACATCGAGCCCGGTGCAGCCGTGTCATCCCTGCGGCGGGCGCTCGACGCCGCGCCGCTGCACGACGGCGTCGCCGGCAACGTCTTCGTCGACCTGACGATGTTCGACGACCCCGAGCTCGACACGATCGTCGGCGCGGCGCCGCTCGTCCTCGAGGAGACCTTCACCAGCGGGCGGCTGGCGGCGTTGCCGATGGAGGGCCGGGCCTGCCTGGCCGAATGGTCGGACCGCGACGAGCAGCTCGTCGTGCACGTCTCGACCCAGGTCCCCCACCAGGTGCGCACCGCCATCGCCACGTCACTCGGCCTGCCGGAGAGCCGGGTGCGGGTCGTGGCGCCGGACGTCGGCGGCGGTTTCGGGCTCAAGTGCGTCGCCGGACGCGAGGAGATCGCCGTCGCCGCGCTGGCGCACCGGCTGCGCCGCCCGGTGAAGTGGGTGGAGGACCGGCAGGAGAACCTGACCGCCGCCTTCCACGCCCGGGAGCAGGAGTACGACATCCGCGCGGCGTTCGACGCCGACGGGCGCATCCTGGCCGTGGACGCCGACATCCGCTGCGATGTCGGGGCGTACTCTGCGTTCCCGTTCACGTCGGGGGTCGAGCCGCTGATGGCCGCCACCGAGCTGCCCGGCCCGTACAAGCTCCGGCACTATCGCGCGCGCAGCCGGGCCGTGGCCACGAACAAGGCGCCCACCGCGCCGTACCGCGGGGTGAGCCGCCCGCAGATCACCTTCGTCATGGAACGGCTCATGGACAAGGCCGCGGCCCGGCTGGGCCTCGACCCGGCGGAGGTGCGGCGGCGCAACCTCATCTCCAAGGACGAGTTCCCCTACACGGGCGTCACCGGGATCACCTACGACCCCGGCAGTTACCGCGAATCGCTCGACCTGGCCACCGAGCGCCTGCGCGCCGAGGGCTGGTACGACCTCCGCGCCGCGGCCAGGGACGAAGGCCGGCTCGTCGGCATCGGCCTGTCCTGCTTCTCCGAGCGCACGGCGTACGGAACGCCGGCGTTCATGCAGCGGCGCATGGCCATGACTCCCGGGTACGACGTGTCGCACATCCGGATGGACCCCTCCGGCACCGTGTTCGTGACGACCGGGACCGCCTCCCACGGCCAGGGCCACGAGACGACGTTCGCGCAGATCGTCGCCGATCAGCTCGGGCTGCACCCGGACGACGTGCGCATCAGGCAGGGCGACACCGACGTCGGCGGGTACGGCTGGGGCACGTTCGCGAGCCGGTCCATCGTCGTCGGCGGCGGCGCCGCCCGGCGGGCCGCCGTGCAGCTGGCCGAGCGCATCCGCCGGGCGGCCGGGCAGCTGCTGGAGGCCGATCCCGCCGACCTCGTGCTCGCCGGCGGCGCCGTCGCCGTCCGGGGCGTGCCGTCGGCGTCGATGCCGATCGCCGAGGTCGCCCGCATCGCCCACTTCCAGTCGTACCGGCTCGACGGCGATCATCTGCTGGAGGCCTCGGCGGCGTACGACCCGCCGGGCACCTTCTCCAACGCCACGCACGCCGTCGTCGTGGAGCTCGATCCGGGCACCGGCCAGGCACGGATCCTGCGGTACATCGTCGTCGAGGACTGCGGCGTGATCATCAACCCGCTCGTCGTCGACGGGCAGGTGCGTGGCGGGGTCGCGCAGGGCATCGCCGCGGCCCTGTACGAGCAGGTGCGCTACGACGAGTCCGGCCAGCCGGTCACCGCGACGCTCATGGACTACCTCGTCCCCACCGCGACCGAGATCCCGCCGATCGAGGTGCTCCATCTCGAGACGCCCTCGTCCCACAGCGAGACCGGCTCCAAGGGCATGGGGGAGGGCGGCACGATCGGCGCCCCTGCCGCGGTCGTCAATGCCGTCAACGACGCCGCCGGCACCCAGGTGCTCGACACCATCCCGGTCCGTCCCGAGCAGATCCTGGGAGTCCTCACGTGAAAGACCTGCATCTGATCAGCCTGACCGTCAACGGCGCCGACCACGAGGCCGTCGTCGAGTCCCGCCGCACCCTCGCCGACGTGCTGCGCCACGACCTCGGCTACACCGGCACCCACCTGGGCTGCGAGCACGGCATCTGCGGCGCGTGCACGGTCCTGGTCGACGGCGAGCCGGTGCGGTCCTGCCTGGTCTTCGGCGTGCAGGCCGACGGCTGCGAGGTCCGCACCGTCGAAGGGCTGGCGGACGGGGAGCGGCTGTCCGACCTGCAGGAGGAGTTCTCCCGCTGTCATGCCCTGCAGTGCGGCTTCTGCACCCCCGGCTTCCTCATGCTGGGGGAGGCGTTCCTGGCGGAGAACCCCTCGCCGACCGAGGCGGAGGTCCGCGACGTCGTGGCGGCGAACCTGTGCCGGTGCACCGGCTACCAGGGCATCGTGGAGGCCCTGCTGGCCACCGCTGAGCGACGCAAGGCGGGATCGTGACCAGCGACGGGCGGCGGGTGCGGCGGCTGGAGGACGAGCGGCTGCTGCGCGGGCTCGGCCGGTTCGCCGACGACGTGAACCGGGTCGGCGCGCTGCACCTGCGGGTCGTCCGGGCCCAGGTCGCGCACGCGCGCATCCTGTCGATCGACACGGGCCAGGCGCGGGCGCTGCCGGGCGTCACAGCGGTGATCACGGGCGAGGACGTGAAGGACGTCGCGCCGATCCCGGTCCGGCTCAACGTCGGCGGGCACGACCTCAGCGCGTTCCTGCAGCCGATGCTCGCCAGGGAGAAGGTCCGGTACGTCGGCGAGCCGGTGGCCGCGGTCGTCGCCGAGGACCCTTACGTCGCGGAGGACGCCGCCGAGCTCGTCGAGGTCTCCTACGACGACCTCTGCGCGGTGCTCGACGGGGAGACGGCCCTAAGGGAGACGCTGGGGGAGACGGCGCTGGGGGAGACGGCGGCGCGGGAGGCGGCGGTGCCGCTGCACGAGGCGGGTCACGTCGCGGCCGTGCTCGACCTCGGGTACGGCGACTGCGCGGCCGCCTTCGCCGCCGCCGACACGGTGGTGGCGCTCACACTGGACGTCGGCCGGCACAGTGCGGTCCCGATGGAGCCACGCGGCCTGCTCGCCGACTACGACGCCGGGACCGGCCGGCTGGAGATCTGGGGTGCCACGAAGGTGCCCGTCTTCAACCGGCGGGTCCTCGCCTCCATGCTCGGCCTGCCCGAGCACCGGATCCGCCTGCGCGCGATGGACGCGGGCGGCGGGTTCGGCCCCCGCGGCGAGTTCTACCCCGAGGACTTCCTCGTCCCGTGGCTGGCCCGGCGGCTGGGCCGCCCGGTGAAGTGGACCGAGGACCGGGCCGAGCATCTCGTCGCGGTGAACCACTCGCGCCAGCAGCGCCACCGCATCGAGGCGGCGTTCGCGGCGGACGGAACGCTGCTCGGCCTGCGCGACGACGTCATCCACGACAACGGGGCCTACATGCGCACGCACGGCGTGCTCGTGCCCGAGCTGACGCTCGCGATGTTGCCGGGCCCGTACCGGTTGCCCGCGTACGCGGGGCGCGCCCGGGTCGTGCTCACGAACAAGACCCCCTGCGGCACCTACCGCGCGCCGGGCCGCTTCGAGGGGACGTTCGCCAGGGAGCACCTGTTCGACGTGGCCGCCGACCGGCTCGGCATCGACCGGGTGGAGTTGCGCCGCCGCAATCTGCTGCGGCCCGAGGAGATTCCCCACACCCGCCCGCTGAACACGATCGGCACCGACGTCGTGCTGGACGCAGGCGACTACCCGAAGCTGCTGGACCGGGCGCTCGCGCACACCGCAGGCTGGCCGGAGGAGGTCGCCACGCTGCGGGCCGAGGGCCGCCTCGCGGGGGTGGGGCTCGCGGTGTTCCTGGAGAAGAGCGGTCTGGGCCCGCACGACACCGCCGACGTCCTGGTCGGCCCCGACGGGACCGTGCGGGTGCACTCCGGGGGCACCTCGCTGGGGCAGGGCATCGAGACCGTGCTGGCCCAGATCGCCGCCGAGCCCCTGGGAGTCGATCCCCGCGAGGTCGAGGTGGTCAACGGCGACACCGAGCTGCAGCCGTTCGGCGGGGGCTCGTGGGCGAGCCGGTCGACCGTGGTGTCCGGCTCGGCGGTGCGGCTGGCGGCCGAGGCCGTGGCCGTCCGGGCCCTGCGCGTCGCCGCCCGTGTCCTCGGCGTGCCGGAGTCCGGGTTGCGCCTGACCGGCGGGGCGGTGACCGGCCCGGACGTGCGGCTGACGCTCGGCGAGGTGGCCGCGGCCTGCGCTCCGGGCAGCCCGCATCTGGCCGCGGATGAGCCGGCGGGCCTGTCGGCGCGGCGCACGTTCGAGGTCGAGCACATGACCTACCCGTACGGCGTGCACGTGGCCCTGGCCGAGGTGGACCAAGGGACCGGCGGCGTCCGGGTACGGCGGTACCTGGTCGCCTACGAGGTGGGCCGGGCCATCAACCCCACCCTGGTGGAAGGCCAGCTCGTCGGCGGTGTGGCGCAGGGCATCGGCGGGTCGCTGATGGAGGAGTTCCGCTACGACGACAACGGGCAGCCGCTCGCCGCGACGTTCATGGACTACCTCGTGCCCACCGCGGCGGAGACGCCCCGGGTCGAGACGATCGTCACCGAGGACGCTCCGTCGCCCGGCAATCCCCTGGGCGTCAAAGGCGCCGGCGAGGGGGGACTGTCCGCCGCCGGAGGGGCGATCGCCAACGCGGTACGCGACGCCCTCGGGTTGCGGGGCGGCGTGGGGGCGCTGCCGCTGTCTGCCTCCCGGGTGATCGAGCTGCTGTCGGCCGACGATTCGTAACATCACGCTAACCCACGGATAGACGCGACCGATCAAACTTGATATACCAAACATCAGGCGTTACTCCGGGAGCCTTCGCCCCCCGCCCAGAGGAGAACGACATGGGATCACCTCCTTACCGGCTTCGTGTCCTTGCCGTTGTGGCGGCGCTCCTTGCCGTCGCGGCCTGCGGCAGCAGGTCTCCCTCGATCGAAGGCGCCCCGACCAGCGCGACCGCCGCGACGGGTGGCAAAGGCACGCTGACCGTCGGCCTGCTCAACCCGCTCACCGGGCCGTTCGCGGCCCTGGGCACGGATGTCAACGCGGGGTTCGAGCTCTACCTCAAGTCCAAGGGCGGAGTGCTCTCCGGGTACGGCATCAAGGTCGTCAAGGAGGACGAGGGCACCGACCCGGCCCAGGGCACGACCAAGGCACGGCAGCTCGTCGAGCAGAGCAAGGCGCAGATGGTCGTGGGTCTGGTCAACTCGGCGATCGCCTACGCGGTGGCGCCGTACCTGGAGCAGGCCGATGTCCCGCTGCTGATCACGGTGGCCGGCGCCGACGGGCTCACCAGGAAGAAGGGCGGCAACACCTTCCGGGTGTCGTACACCAGCTCCCAGGACGTCATGCCGCTCGGCGAGCACACCTGCAAGACCCTCGGCCACAAGAAGGCCGCGATCCTCGGGCTCGACTACTCCTTCGGCTGGGAGGCCGCCGGCGGCTTCGCCCGCGCGTACGAGGACGCCGGGTGCGCGGTGGTCCAGGAGATCTACGCCCCGCTCGCGACCCAGGACTGGGGGCCGTACGTCAACCAGATCAAGAAGGACGAGGCGGACGTCGTCTACGTGGTGGCGCCGGGCTCGGACGGCATCCGGCTGCTCAAGGCCTACCGCGACTTCGGCGTGCAGCTCCCCATGGTCGCCCACGGATCGACCGTCGACGAGACGACCCTCCCCACGGAGGCCGGCACGGCCGAGGGCGTCATCAGCAGCCTGCACTACACGCCGCAGATCAAGTCCCCCGCGAATGACGCCCTCGTCGCGGCGTTCACCCAGGAGCGCAAGAAGAGCGCCAACCAGTACGCCGACGACGGCTGGACCGCCGGGATGGTCCTGGAACAGGCGCTGGCCCAGATCGACGGCGCGCCGACGCCCGAGAGCCTCCGGGCCGCCCTGACGAAGGTCAAGGTGGAGTCCCCGCGCGGCCCGGTGTCCTTCGACGCCTACGGCCAGGCCGTCTACAACGTCTACATCCGCAAAGTGGAGCAGCGCGACGGCGGCTGGGCCAACGCCATCGTCTCGACGATCCCAGAGGTGGGCCAGTTCTTCACCTACGGTGAGGAGAAGTACCTCGCCTTCCCCGGCTACGACAAGCTCAAGGGCACCTGGGCCAAGTGATGAGCTGGCTCACCCACACGCTCAACGGGCTCGCCTACGGGTCGCTGCTCTTCCTGGTGGCCAGCGGGCTGACGATCACCTTCGGGCTGATGCGTACGGTGAACCTCGCGCACGGCGCCTTCTACCTGCTCGGCGGCTACCTGGCGTACGACCTGGCCACGCGCGGCACCGACTACTGGCTGGCGATGGCGATCGGCGTCGTGGGCGCCGCCGTCTCCGGGATGATCGCGCAGCGGCTGCTCCTGCACCGGATCGCCGGTCAGGAGCTGCCGCAGATCGTGCTCACGCTCGGCCTCGCGCTGGTGATCGGCGACCAGATCCTCGCCCACTACGGCGGCGATCCGATCTCCCCGCCGACGCCTCCGGGACTGACCGGACCGGTCGAGCTCGGCGCCCTGGTGTTCCCCAAGTTCCGGCTGGTCCTCATCGGCATCGCCCTCGGCCTGGCCCTGCTCGTCAGCGCCCTGCTGCGGTACACGCCGATCGGCGCGAAGGTGCGTGCGGCGGTCGACGACCAGGAGATGGCGCGTACCGTCGGCATCCGGGTGCCGCTCATCTTCCTGCTCGTCTTCGGGCTCGGCACCGGGCTGGCGGCGTTCGCCGGAGTCTGGGGCGGCGCCTTCACCAGCCTGTCGCCGGACAGCGGGTTCGACGTGCTGCTGCTCGCGCTCGTGGTCGTGATCGCAGGCGGTCTCGGCTCCATCCCGGGGGCCTTGGTCGCCGCGCTCGCCGTCGGCCTCGTCGAGGAGTTCGGGAGGGTGCTGTTCCCCGGGTGGGCGATGTTCACCCTGTACGCGGCGGTGGCCCTCGTGCTCGCGCTGCGGCCGCAGGGCCTGCTCGGCAAGGGCGCGGCCCGGTGAGCCGGCGCATTCTCGCGGTAGCGGCCGCGGCCGTGCTGCTGCTGGCCGTGCCCGTCGCCCTCGATTCGTTCTCCGTCTTCGTCGCGAGCCGGATCCTCATCCTCGGGCTGTTCGCGACGGCGTACAACGTGGTCTTCGGGTACGGCGGCATGCCGTCGCTCGGCCACGCGGCCTTCTTCGGGATCGGCGGTTACACGGTCGGCATCGCCGTCACCCGCTGGGCCTGGCCGATGGCGCTCACCATGCCCGTCGCGCTGGTGCTCGGCGCGGCGGCAGGCGCCGTCTTCGGGCTGTTCTGCCTGCGGGTCCGCGGCGTCTACCTGCTGCTGATCACGCTGGCGCTCGCGCAGGCGGTGTTCGGTCTGGCCTTCTATCAGACCGAGCTCACCGGCGGCGACAACGGCATCCCCGGCATCCCGCGCGACGGGGTGCCCACGGGCGGCGGGTTCTACCTGCTCGCCCTGGCCGTCACCGCCGGCTGCGTGGCGGCCTTGTGGGCCTTCCAGCGCTCTCCCGCGGGCATGACCATCCTGGGCATGCGGGAGAGCGAGTCGCGGATGAGCGCGACCGGCTACCAGGTGGCCACGATCCGGGTCATGGCCTTCGCCGTGTCCGGCGCCTTCTCCGCGGTGGCCGGCGCGCTCGAGGTCTACCTGCAGGGGTCCGTCTCCACCGCCAGCCTGAGCTGGCAGATCAGCGCCGAGGTGCTGGTGTTCGCCATCCTCGGCGGGGCACGCAGGTTCCTCGGTCCCTTCCTCGGCGCGGCGATCGTGACCGGTCTGGAGGTCTGGGTGAGCACGTACACCGACCGCTGGACGACGGTGCTCGGCGTGGTCTACATCCTGACGGCGTTGTTCCTCGCCGACGGCGTGCTGGGCCGGTCCCGATCGTTGCTGCGCCGGCTCAGGCGCGGAGCGGTGCCTCCCGCCGAAGAGGCGGCGGACGAATCGGTGATCGTGGAGGCGGGCAAATGAACGAGATCGCGATCGCCGGGCACGGCGTCACCGTGCGCTACGGCGCCTTCCGCGCCAACGATGAGGTGACCCTGGCCGTCCCCGCGGGGGAGCGGCGCGCCCTCATCGGCCCGAACGGCGCGGGCAAGACGACGTTGTTCGGGGTGCTCGCGGGCCAGATCCGGCCGGTCGGCGGACGCGTGGAGCTGCTGGGCCGCGAGGTGACCCGGCGGCCGGGACACCGGCGGGCCCGCATGGGGCTGGCCCGCACGTTCCAGATCACCAATCTGTTCGGCGAGCTCACCGTGGCACAGAACGTCCAGCTCACGCTCGCCGCCGAGGCGCGGGCGCACCGGGTGTTCTGGCGCGGGCTGGACATGCTGCGTGAGCGCGCGGTGGACGTGCTGACCGGGTGGGAACTGGAGCACACGGCGGACTGGCCGGTCCGGCAGCTCGCGTACGGGCAGCAGCGGGTGCTCGAGATCGTGCTCGCCATGTGCCGCGAGCCGCGCGTGCTGCTGCTCGACGAGCCCACCGCGGGCCTGGCGCCGGCCGACGCCGAGCGGCTGACCTCGCTCGTCGCCGCACTTCCCCGGTCCATCACGATCGTGATGATCGAGCACGACATGGCGGTGGCGTTCGGGCTCGCCGACCGGGTCAGCGTGCTCCAGCAGGGCCGGCTCCTGGCCGAGGGCACGCCCGACGAGATCTCGGCCGACCAGCGAGTGATCGAGGCCTACCTCGGGGAGGTGGCGCATGACTGAGGTGCTGCTCGGCGTACGCGGCGTCCACACCTACTACGGATCCAGCCACGTGCTCCAGGGCGTGTCGCTGACCGTCCGCGAGGGCGAGGTGCTGGGCATACTCGGGCGCAACGGCATGGGCAAGACCACGCTCATCCACACCGTCAGCGGCCTGCTGCGGCCCAGGGAAGGCGAGATCACGCTGGGCGGCCGGTCCATCGCCGGCATGCCGGCCGAGCGCATCGCCCGCGCCGGGCTCAGCCTCGTCCCGCAGGGCCACCGGGTCTTCCCGTCCCTCACCGTGCGAGAGAACCTCAAGGTCGCCGCGCGCCGTGGCCCGTGGACGATCGACGACGTCGCCGACCGGTTCCCGGTGCTGCGGGAACGGTGGAACCTGCCGGCCGGGAAGCTCTCGGGCGGGCAGCAGCAGATGCTCACCATGGGACGGGCCTTGGTGGGCAACGGTCGGCTCGTGCTGATGGACGAGCCCACCGAGGGCCTCGACCCGCAGACCGTGGCCCGGATCGGCGAGGTCGTGGACGAGCTGCGCCGCCGGGGCACGTCCGCGATCCTGGTGGAGCAGAAGGTCGACTTCGCGCTGCGCCGCGTCGACCGAGCCCTCGTGCTCGAGCGCGGGCGGGTCGTCCACGAGACCGCCGACCCGCAGGCGCTCCGTACGGATGCGGCGGCTCTACGGCGGCTGCTCGCCGTGGGACGGATGTGAAGGACTTTACATTTCATATACAATCTATCGCGGCCGCCTCGCCCACCGGGCGCATCAACGAAGGAAACACCAGCGTGGCGACGTACACGAGCAAGACCGACATGGTGGCCGCCACTCTCCGCGAGCTGATCATCGCGGGCGAGTTGCGGCCCGGCTCCCCGCTGCGGCAGCGCGATCTGGCCGAGCGGTTCGGAGTCAGCCAGACGCCCGTGCGGGAGGCGCTGCAGCGGCTGGAGTCCGAAGGGCTGGTGCGCGGCGACCTGCACAAGGGGGCGACGGTCAGCGAGGCCGACAAGGGCGCGACCGAGGAGAACTTCCAGATCCGCGCGGCGCTGGAGTCCCTCGGCGCCGAGTTGGCAGCCCCCCGCATCGGCGAGGGCGATCTCGAACGGCTGGAAGAGCTCAACGCCGAGCTGGCCGGCATCCCCGACGGGGATCCCCGCTACGCCGACCTCAATCGCCGTTTCCACCACATGATCTACGAGGCCGCCAGCAGCCCGCTGCTACTCGCGATCATGAGACTGCTCTGGCAGTCCATGCCGCAAGGCCCCCGGGTGCTGCGCACGCACCTGGAGTCCACGCGGCAGCACGCCCAGATCATCGACGCGCTCCGCGCCCGGGACGGCGCGCGGGCGGCGCAGGTCACCCGCGAGCACATCCTGGGCGCGGCGCACCTGGACAATCACGCTCCCTGAGCTCACTTGACGCCGGTCGTGCTCGCCGACAACGAGTGCGGATCACGCCGCCCCCAGGCGCCGCGTTCGACCGCCGCGAGGAAATCGCCCACCGTCCGGTTGAACAGCTCAGGCTCCTCCAGGTTGAGGGTGTGACCGGACCTGGGCAGGACGGCGAGGCCCGCCGTGGGGATCGTGCGCTTGAGCATCAGGTCCGGCTCCAGACAGCCCTCGTCCTCGTCACCGGTCATGATCAGCGTGGGCACCGTCAGCCGGGCGAGCTCCTCGCGCAGGTCGTACAGCGAAGGGCGGGACTTCTGCACCCCGCGCATGGTGAGCGCGGAGCCCGGGGTGGAGTGCTCGCCCAGCATGCGCGCGAACTCGGCCCAGCCACGGGGATCCTTGTTCTGGAACTGCACCCGCGCGGGGCCCAGCGCGTAGCGCGCGGCGAAGGCCTCGGCACCCTCGGCCTCCAGGGCCGCGGCGATCGCCTCGCACTCCTCGCGGAAGCCTGCCTGCCGCTCCGGCTGGGCGCCGTACCCGCACCCGGCGACCACGAGGGACGCCGCCCGCTCCGGGTGGCGCAAGCCCAGGTGCAGGGCGCAGAACCCACCCATCGACAGACCTACAACGTGTGCCCGGTCAATGCCCAAATGGTCGAGTATCGCGATCGCGTCCGCCACGGCACGGGCCTGCGAGTACTGCTCGGGCCGGTGCGGCACGTCGGACGGCGGGTATCCGCGGGCGGCGTAGGTGACGCAACGGTACGAACGGGAGAAGTGCCGGATCTGAGGTTCCCAACTGCGGTGGTCACCGGCGAACTCGTGGATGAAGAGGAGGGGGAAGCCGGTCCCGGTCTCCTCACAGTGAAGGCTAGTGCCGTCATCGGCGACGGCGTAGCTCACGCGAGAGGCCGAATTCTGGTGCATGAAATATTGTATATCATCCCTCTCTTCTTCCCGGAAGGGGCATGCTCACTCCAGCGCGAGGACCACCCAGGACTGGTCCGGAGTCAGACCGTCGCCGCCGGCGGTCTGGCCGGCCCGCCGGTGGATCGCGCCGCCGCGCAGCGGCTCGTTCTGCGTGAAGACGTGCGTCTGCGACTCCGGTACGAAGGCTCCGTCGATGGCGTAGTCGATGCTGCCGGTGCGTAAGGGCGAGGCGCAACCACGTGCTTGCGTGCGGGAAACATCGCGGTAACACCAGCATTGTCCACTGTCAGGCAACACTGATTCTTATCAGTAGACAACGCCTGGAGTCCCTCATGTCGACAGAAGCCGCCGCAGCACCCCTCGACCTAGCCGCCCTGGCCAACGCCGACGACATCGAGTTCATCCTCGCCGTCTTCGTCGACCTGGCCGGCAAACCCTGTGCCAAGCTCGTCCCGATCGAGGCCGTGGAGGAGCTCCGCGACGAGGGCGTGGGGTTCGCCGGATACGCTGCCGGGCTGATCGGCCAGCGGCCGAGCGATCCGGACATCATCGCCGTCCCGGACGGCGCCTCCTACACCCCGCTGCCGTTCGTCCGGCCCGGTCTGGCCCTGGTGCACTGCGACCCGCACGTCAATGGAAAGCCGTGGCCGTACGCGCCGCGCCTCATCCTGCGCAGCGTCCTGGAGCGAGCCCGCACGCTGGGCCTGTCCCTGGCGGTGGGCGCGGAGATCGAATACTTCCTGGTCAACCGGGACGAGCGCGGCGCGCTGGTGCTCGCCGACTCCCGCGACACCGCCGCCCAGCCCTGCTACGACGCACGTGGCCTGACCCGCATGTACGACCACCTCACGGCCGTGTCCAAGGCCATGAACGCCCTCGGCTGGGGCAACTACGCCAACGACCACGAGGACGGCAACGGCCAGTTCGAGCAGAACTTCGCCTACGCCGACGCCCTCACCACCGCCGACCGGGTGATCACCATGCGGTATCTGGTCTCGGTGCTGGCCGAGCAGCGCGGCATGACCGCGACCTTCATGCCCAAGCCGTTCACCGACCGCACCGGCAGCGGCATGCACCTGCACCTGTCGCTGTGGCGCGGCGCGGATCCCGCCTTCCCCGACACCTCCGACCAGCGCGGGCTGGGCCTGTCGCCGCTGGCGTACGGGTTCATCGCCGGCATCCTCGAGCATGCCGGGGCGCTGCAGGCGGTGATCGCGCCGACCGTCAACTCCTACAAGCGCACCGGCGCCACCTCCACCCGCTCCGGCGCCACCTGGTCACCGCGCCGTGCCGGGTACGGCGGCAACGACCGTACCCACTTCGTCCGCGTGCCCGACGGCAACCGCATCGAGCTGCGCGGCGGCGACGGCTCGGCCAACCCCTACCTGGCCGCGGCCGCCGCGCTGGCGGCCGGCCTGGACGGCGTCGAGCGGGCCCTCGACCCGGGAGAGCCGGGGGAGGCGTCGGCCGTCGCCGCCCGCCCGGAGCTGCCGCCGACGTTGCTGCACGCCGTCGAGGCCCTGGCCGCCGACCCGGTGATCAGCGGCGCCCTGGACGCGGTCGGACCAGGCGTCAGCGGGTACTTCGGCGCGGCCAAACGCGAGGAGTTCTTCGACTGGCACGGCACGGTCGGCCCGTGGGAAGTCGACCGCTATCTCACCGCCTTCTAGAAGGAGTCTTTGCATGTGTGGAATTGTCGGGCTGCACCTACGGGAGCCCGAGCTCCATCCGCGGTTGGGGGAGCTGCTGGCCGCGATGCTCGGCCAGCTGGTGGAGCGTGGACCGGACTCGGCAGGCGTCGCCGTCTACGGTGACCCGCGGCTGACCCCGCCCGGCCGGGCGGCGGTCTCGTTGCTGGACACCGACGCCGCCACCGTCGAGTCCGCGCTCCGAGGCCGGATCCCCGATGCGGTGGCCGTCGACGTCGGCCCCACCACCGTCGTGCACGCGCCGGTCGGTGTGGACGCGCTGATCCAGGCGCTGCCGCGGGCCACCGTCATCGGGACGGGAGAAGAGGTCGCCGTGCTGAAGGGCACCGGCCACCCCCACGATCTCGCCCGAGCCTTCGGCCTGGCGGGGGTTCAGGGCTGGCAGGGCGTCGGGCACACCCGGATGGCGACCGAGTCCGCGGTCACGCCCCAGGGGGCGCACCCGTTCTCCGTCGGCCCCGGCCAGTGCCTGGTGCACAACGGGTCGTTCGCCAACCACGCCACCATCCGCCGGGAGCTGCGGGCCGAGGGCGTGTCCTTCGACAGCGACAACGACTCGGAGGTGGGCGCCCGTTTCGTCGCCTATCACCTGGCCCGTGGCGCGGACCTGGACAAGGCGCTGCGACTGCTGTGCGAGCGCTTCGACGGCTTCTACACGCTGCTGGTCACGACCGCCGATTCGTTCGCCGTGGTACGGGACGCCATCGCATGCAAACCCGCCCTGGTCGCGGAGACCCCCGGCTGGGTGGCGATGGCCTCGGAGTACCGGGCACTGGCGGTGCTGCCGGGCGTGGAGTCCGCCCGCATCTTCGAACCCGAGCCGGAAGAGGTGTACGTGTGGAAGCGCTGACCGTGGACCTGGCCGCATCGCCGGTCAGGCAGCTCAACCAGGCCCTGCACGCGCCGGACCCGGCGCCGAGGTGGCGGGTGCTCAACCCGCGTGGCGCGCACAGCGTCGCCTGCGGCCTGACCCGGGACCTCACCGTGGACATCGACGGGCATGTCGGTTACTACTGCGCCGGGATGAACCAGCTCGCGACCGTCACGGTGCACGGCAACGCCGGGGTGGGGGTGGCGGAGAACATGATGTCCGGCATGGTCCGGGTACGCGGCAACGCCTCCCAGTCGGCCGGCGCCACCGCGCACGGCGGGCTGCTGGTGATCGAGGGCGATGCCGCGGCACGCTGCGGCATCTCCATGAAGGGCGCCGACATCGTGGTCGGCGGGAGCATCGGCCACATGAGCGCCTTCATGGCCCAGGCGGGCCGCCTGGTCGTGTGCGGCGACGCCGGCGACGCGCTGGGCGACTCGGTCTACGAGGCACGCATCTACGTCAAGGGCACGGTCAAGTCGCTCGGGGCCGACTGCGTGGAGAAGCCGGTCCGCGACGAGCACCTGACCGAGCTGGCCGAGCTGCTGAAGCTGGCCGAGATGGACGAGGATCCGGCGGCCTTCCGCCGCTACGGCTCGGCGCGGCGGCTCTACCACTTCACGGTCGACAACGCGTACTGAGGGAGACTCCATGACTGAGGGCCTGCGCGAGTCGGCCACGTTCGACCGCGCCACCATCCACGCCATCCAGCGGGCCGCCGCCACCGGCGTGTACGACATCCGCGGCGGTGGCGCCAAGCGCCGCCTGCCGCATTTCGACGACCTGCTGTTCCTCGGCGCGAGCATGTCCCGCTATCCCCTGGAGGGCTACCGCGAGCGCTGCGACACCGACGTGATCCTCGGCGACCGGCACGCGAAATACCCGCTGCACCTCGACATCCCCGTCACCATCGCCGGGATGAGCTTCGGCGCGCTGTCGGCCAACGCCAAGGAGGCGCTCGGCCGCGGCGCCGGCGCCGCGGGCACCTCCACCACCACGGGCGACGGCGGCATGACGCCGGAGGAGCGCGGCCAGTCCAAGCACCTCGTTTACCAGTACCTGCCATCCCGGTACGGGATGAACCCGGATGACCTGCGCAAGGCCGACGCCATCGAGGTGGTGCTCGGCCAGGGCGCCAAGCCGGGCGGCGGCGGCATGCTGCTCGGCCAGAAGATCACCGATCGGGTGGCGGGCATGCGGACCCTGCCGGTCGGCGTCGACCAGCGCAGCGCCTGCCGGCACCCGGACTGGACGGGCCCCGACGACCTGGCCATCAAGATCGGCGAGCTGCGCGAGATCACCGACTGGGAGAAGCCGATCTACGTCAAGGTCGGCGCCACCCGCACGTACTACGACGTCAAGCTCGCCGTGCACGCCGGGGCCGACGTCGTCGTGGTGGACGGCATGCAGGGCGGCACCGCCGCCACCCAGGACGTCTTCATCGAACACGTCGGCATCCCCACCCTCGCGGCCATCCCCCAGGCGGTCCAGGCCCTGCAGGAGCTCGGCGTCCACCGCGAGGTCCAGCTGATCGTCTCCGGCGGCATCAGGTCCGGGGCGGACGTGGCCAAGGCCATCGCGCTCGGCGCCGACGCGGTCGCGATCGGCACCGCGGCGCTGATCGCGCTCGGCGACAACCACCCGCGTTACGACGCCGAGTACCGCGCGCTCGGCTCAGCCGCCGGGTTCTACGACGACTACCAGGACGGCCGCGACCCGGCCGGCATCTCCACCCAGGACGACGACTTGGCCGCCCGCCTCGATCCGGTCGAAGGGGGCCGCCGCCTGGCCAACTACCTGCGGGTGCTCACCATGGAGGCCCAGACCATCGCCCGCGCCTGCGGCAAGTCCCACCTGCACCACCTCGAACCCGAGGACCTGGTCGCGCTGACCATCGAGTCCGCGGCCATGGCCCGCGTCCCGCTCGCCGGCACCGACTGGATCCCTGGGGCCCGTCCATGATCGCCGTCGTGGGCGCGGGGCTGATGGGCGCGGCCACCGCCTGGGAGCTGGCCCGCCGCGGCATCGAGGTCACCCTGATCGAGGCGTACGGGATCGGGCACCGCAACGGCAGCTCGCACGGCACGTCGCGGATCTTCCGCCGCGCCTACGCCGACCCCCTCTACGTCGAGTTGACCGGGCGAGCCGGGGAGTGCTGGCGTGAGCTGGAGGCGGACTCCGGCACGGCGTTGCTCCGCACGACCGGCGGCCTCGACCTCGGCGCGGGCCGCGACCCCGAAGGCCTGGCGCGGCTGCTCGCCGCCGCCGGCGTGCCGCACGAGCTCCTGGCTCCGGAGGCGGCCACGGAGCGCTGGCCGTACCTGCGCTTCGACGGCCCGGTCCTGTTCCACCCCGAGGCCGGGGTGGTGGACGCGGACGCCGCGGTGGCGGCCTGCGTGCGGCGGGCCGCCGAACTCGGCGCCGACGTCCGCACGAACACCCGCGTGAGCGCCATCGACGTACGCAACGGCGCACGGGTGCGCACGGACGACGGCGCGGAGCTCGAGGCGGACGCGGTCGTGGTGGCGGCCGGGCCGTGGCTGCCTGAGCTGGCGGACACCATCGGGATGCCGCTCGGCCTGCCGCCGCTGCGGGTCACCCAGCAGCAGGTGTTCCACTTCCGCCAGCGCGACCCCGGCGACTCCTGGCCGATCCTCGTCGCCAAGGACGACCTGCAGATCTTCGGCCTGCCCTCGGGCGGTGACGGGGGAGCGGCGCCCGCGGTCAAGGTCGCCCAGCACGACGATGGCACGCCCACCACCGCGAGCACCCGCGACCGCGTCGTCAACCCGGCCTCCCGGGCCGCCGTCTCCGCCTGGGTGCGGGAGCGGCTGCCCGGGCTCGACCCCGTGCCGGTCGCCGAGGACAGCTGCCTCTACACCACCACCCCTGACGAGGACTTCATCGTGGACAGGACCGGTCCCGTCGTGGTGGTCTCGCCCTGTTCCGGGCACGGCGCCAAGTTCGCTCCGCTGATCGGCCGGATGGCCGCCGACCTGGCACTCGGGCAGGCCGGACCGTACCCGCGCTTCGCCCTGCGCCGCGCGGAAACCGCGAGTTAACGCTCCGCGACGCCCCTGTGTAACACGCCGTTTGTTAACTGTCGTGAAATAACGATTCCCCTCGTTATACGTGGACTTCGGAGCGCAGATGGACACTGGAAGCACTGCCTGGATCCTCGCAAGCACCGCCGCCGTCAGCCTGATGGTGCCGGGACTGGCCCTCTTCTACGGCGGCATGGTGGCCGCCAAGAGCGTGCTCAACATGATCATGATGACGTTCGGCGCGGTGGCCCTCGTCGGCGGCATCTGGGTGCTCTACGGCTATTCGGCCGCGTTCGGCAACTCGATCGGCGGGGCCGGGCTGCTGGGCGACCTCGGCGAGCACCTCGGCATGAGCAGCCTGATCAAGGAGGCTCCGGACGCGACCATTCCGCTGGCGCTCTTCGCCGCCTTCCAAGCGTTGTTCGCGGCCATCACCACCGCGCTGATCTGCGGGGCGGTCTCCGACCGGATGAAGTTCGGCGGCTGGATGGTCTTCACCGGCGTATGGGTGACGATCGTCTACCTGCCCGTCGCGCACTGGGTGTTCGCCTTCGACGGCGAAGGCGTGGTCGGCGGCTGGATCGTCAACCAGCTCAAGGCCGTCGACTTCGCCGGCGGCACCGCCGTGCACATCAACGCCGGAGCCGCCGCGCTCGCCCTGGTCCTGGTGCTCGGCAGGCGCGCCGGCTGGCCGGCCAAGCAGTCCCGTCCGCACAACCTGCCCTTCGTCATGCTCGGTGCGGGCATCCTGTGGTTCGGGTGGTTCGGCTTCAACGGCGGCTCGGCGCTCGCGGCCGGCAACGCCGCCTCCGTCGTCGTGCTCAACACCTTCGCCGCCACGTGCACGGCGCTGCTGGCCTGGCTGCTGGTGGAGAAGCTCCGCGACGGCCACGCCACCAGCCTCGGCGCCGCCTCCGGCGCCGTCGCCGGACTCGTCGCCATCACCCCCTCCTGTGGCGCCGTCAGCCCGCTCGGCGCTCTGGCGCTGGGCGCGGTGGCCGGCGCGATCTGCGCCTTGGCGGTCGGCATGAAGTTCCGCTTCGGCTTCGACGACGCCCTGGACGTGGTCGGCATCCACCTGGTGGGCGGCATCGTCGGCACCCTCCTGGTCGGGGTCCTGGGCACGGCCGAAGCACCGAGCGGGCGGGACGGCCTGCTGTACGGCGGCGGCCTGGGCCTCCTCGGCGCCCAGACCGTCGGGGCCTTCGCCGTGCTGATCTACTCCTTCGTCCTCACCTGGATCATCGCCAAGGTCCTCGACAAGGTGATGGGCCTGCGGGCCGCGCAGGAGGCCGAGCAGGAAGGGCTCGACATCCACCTGCACGCGGAGAGCGCGTACGAGTTGGCCGGCACGCACGCAGGCGACGGCTCCTCCGTGCCCGCGGCCCTGGCCGCCCGACCTGTGGACGTCTCCTGACAGGAAACGCCGTCGAATTCGGCAGAATGGGCACCATGGCCACCGCGCACGACAACGACGACCTGCCGGACCGCGAGATCGATCCCGGCCAGGCACGCGAACCCGTGAACCTGGAGGCCGTCATCGCCCGGCAGGTGCGCAAATACCGGATCGCGGCGGGCCTGTCCGTGGGGGACATGGCCGCGCGGGTCGGGATCTCCAAGGCCATGCTCTCCAAGATCGAAAACGCCCAGACCTCCTGCAGCCTCACCACGCTCGGCCGGCTCGCCCTCGGCCTCGACATCCCGGTCACCGCCTTGTTCCGCGGTGTCGACGCCGAGCGTGAGGCCGTCTACGTGCCGGCCGGGCACGGGGCGCGGATCGTCCGCAGGGGCAGCCGGGTCGGGCACCACTACGAGCTGCTGGGAGCCTTGCGCGGCCCGCACAAGCGGATGGAAGCCGTGCTCGTCACCCTCACCGAGTCCAGCGAGGTCTTCCCGCTCTTCCAGCACCCCGGCACCGAGCTCATCTACATGCTCGAGGGCGTCATGGTCTACGGACACGGAGAGGCCCACTACACCATGCGCCCAGGCGACGCACTCCAGCTCGACGGGGAGGGCACGCACGGCCCGCAAGAACTGGTGGAGCTGCCCATCCGCTTCCTGTCGGTCACCGCGTTCGGTGACCACCCGGAGGAGTAGGTCTTGGGTGATACTGGTACCGGCGCCTGACAATTAGCCCATTTCCCTACCGGCTGTGTGGGAGAATGGAGTATGGGCTTGGACACCACCCGCTCGCCCAGCGAGCGCGCCGAGACACCGCTGACCGCCGCCATCCTGGCCGGACGGTGGATCCGCGCCGCCGCCGTGGACGACGCGCACGGGCGCACCTGGCTCGCCAACCCCGACGCCCGCGGACGCTCGGCGCTCACCGTCGCCGAGCCCGCCTCCCTCTACGCCGGCGCGGCCGGGATCGTGCTGTTCTTCCTGGAGCTGGCCGCGGCGACCGGGCACGAGGCCTACCTGGACGACGCCAGGCAAGGGGCGCGGCGCCTCGCGGCCACGTGGCGTGAGCAGAGCGACTTCTCCCTCTACCACGGCCTCACCGGCACCGTCGTGGCGCTCATCGAGGCCGGCTGGGCACTCGGCGATGACGGCCTGGAGCAGCAGGCCAGGGCCGCCGCCGAGCGGATCGTCCGCGCGGCCCGCCCGCTGGACGGCGGCCCCGGCTGGACGGGTGACCCCGCCCAGCGCGGCGACGGCGGGATCGTGCTCGGGCTGCTGCGCGCCGCGACCGCCCTGGGCGTGCCCGGCCTGGAGGAGACGGCGGTGGCGGCGGGGGAGCGCATCGCCGCCCTGGCCGTCCCCGGCCACCGCTTCGGGGACTGCCCCGGCTTGCCCATGGACGCGGTCACCCCGGGCTTTCTCGCCGGCACGGCCGGCACCGCCTTCCTCCTGGCCCGCCTTTACGGCCTCACCGGCGACCCGCGTTTCTTGGAGGCGGCCGGCCGGGGCGCCGGCTTCGTCCGCGAGGTCAGCGTCGTGACCGGCAAGTGCGCGGTCGTCCCGCACCACGTGCCGCACGGCCGCGGCCTGCACTACCTGGGGTTCTGCTCGGGCTCGGCAGGCGTGGCGCGCATGTTCTGGGAGCTCTACCGGGTGACCGGCGAGCCCGGCCACTTGGACTGGGTGGAGCGCCTGGCCGGCGGCATCATGCAGAGCGGCGTCCCGGCGCGGCGCACCGCCGGGTTCTGGAACGTGGCCTGCCAGTGCTGCGGCACCGCGGGGCTGCTGGAGTTGTTCGTCGGGTTGTGGGCGGAGACGGGGAACGACGCCTACCTGACCTTCGCCCAGGGGTTCGCCGAGCATCTCATCGCGGCCGCCACCGACCACGACGACCGGGGACTTCGCTGGTACCAGGCCTACCGGCGGCTGCGTCCCGGCGAGGTGAGCGCGGACACCGGCTACATGGTCGGCGCGGCCGGCATCGGCGCGGCCCTGCTGCACCTCGACGCCGCCCTTCAGCCACGGCAGGCACGCCGGATCATCCTCCTGCCCGACAACCCGTTCCCCGCCATCCCGGTGCCGTCCGCCCGGCTACGCGACGTCTGACCGGACTGCCGGCGGAGAGTCACTCGTAGGCGGCTGCCTGGAGGTTGTACAAGTGGGCGTACCGGCCGGCCAGGTCGATGAGCTCGGCGTGCGTGCCGCACTCGATGATGCGCCCGCCGTCGAGCACGACGATCAGGTCGGCCATCCGGATGGTGGCGAATCGGTGCGAGACCAGCAGGGTGATTCCGCCGGTGGCGTGCTGCCACTCCTGGGCCGCCTCCGCGTACCGCTGATAGACCTCGTACTCGCTGGCCGCGTCCAGCGCGGCCGTCGGCTCGTCCAGCACGGCGAGGAGCGGCATGGATCGCATGAACGCCCGCGACAGGGCGATCTTCTGCCATTGGCCGCCGGAGAGCTCGACGCCGTCGCCGAGGGCCTTGCCGAGCCGGGTCTCCGCGCCCTCCGGTAGCCGGTCGAAGACCTGGGCGGCGCCGCCCTTCTCGGCGGCCTCCGCGATCTCGTCAATCCTGGGCAGGTCGCCCACGCCGACGGCCTCGCCAGCCAGGAACGGGAAACGGCTGAAGTCCTGGAACGCCGAGGTCACGCGTTCCCGCCAGGCCACGGGATCCATCTCGGTGAGGGGTGTCCCGTCCACGGTGATGGTCCCGCCGGTCGGCTGGTGGAACCCGCACAGCAGCTTGACCATTGTCGTCTTCCCACTGCCGTGGTCGCCGACCAGCGCCACCGTGGCCCCGGCCGGGAGATGCAGGTCGATGCCGTGCAGCACGGGCGGCCCGCCGTAGGAGAAATCCACGCCGGAAAGTGTGATGCCGTCGCGGAGCCGGTCGGGCGGGGAGAGCGTGCCGGTGGTGCTCGCCCCGTACAGGTCGCGGAACCACAGGTAGTGGCCGGCCATGGTGAGGCCGCGGCCGGAGAGGGTGAGCGCATGGGTGAGCAGGTCGAGCTGGCCCCTGATCTGGCCGCCGAGCGTGGCCACCAGCAGCAGCGCGCCCGGACTGACCGCGCCGGACAGCGCCAGCCGGACGGTGAGGAACAGCGCCCCGAGGAAGGCCGCCACGAACAGGAGCGAGCCGATCAGGGTGAGGCCGCCGACGGTGAGCGTGGCCCGCCAGAGGATCGCGGTCCGCTCCTCGCGCAGGCGGCGCGCGATCGCGGCGGCGTGGGCGCCGGAGGTGCCGAGCCGGAGCTCCTTGGCCGAGTTCGCCTCGGTGATCACCGTGAAGAGGTGCTGTTCGGCCCTGTTGCCCTCGGCGGTCTTCGCCCTGGCCGCCTCGGTCCTGCGCGAGGTGGTCCGGGTGAGCAGGATCGATGGCACCGCGAACAGCGGCAGCACGAGCAGCACGGGATGGACCCTGGCCAGCAGGACCGTGGTGATGACCAGCCAGAGCCCGCTCTGCACCACGCTCAGGCCGGCCAGCCCGGTGGTGACGGTTCGTGGGCCGAGCCCGCGGATCTGCTCGATCCGGCGCAGCGACTCGGTGTCCTCCAGGTGCGCGGTGGTGGGCAGGGTCGCGCACCATCGGGTGATCCGCCGGCCCAGTACGGTGCCGACCTCGCTGCCCACCAGGCCGGCCTGCACCTGCATGACGCGAGTGCCGGCCAGGGCGAAGGCCCCCGCCGTCGCCGCGCAGATCGCCCCGCCGATGAGCAGCGGCCGGGACCCGGCGAGCACGCCGTCCACGATCCCTTGCAAGCCGAGGGCGGTCAGCGCGGGGGTGACCGCGCCCAGCGGGGTCAGGACGAGCAGCAGCCAGGTGCGTCCCGGCGCATGACGCAGGCATTCGCCCAGCAGGGTGCGGATCTCGGCGAACCTCATGCGCTCTCCTTGAACTGCCGGGCCTGGAGGTGGAACATGCGCGCGTACTCCCCGCCGGCGGCGAGCAGCTCTTCGTGGGTCCCGTCCTCGGTGATGCGCCCGCCGGACAGGACGACGATCCGGTCCGCCTTCCGCACGGTGGAGAACCGGTGTGAGATCAGCACGACGGTCGCCTGGCCGCGCACCTGGCGGATGCGATCGAAGGCCTCCAGCTCGGCTTCGATGTCCAGGTTGGCGGTCGGCTCGTCCAGCACGAGCAGCCGCGCCCCGCAGGCGGCCGCCAGCGCCGCCCGGGCCAGCGCTATTTTCTGCCATTGGCCGCCGGACAGGTCGCCACCGTCGGCGTATTTGGGCGAGAGCACCGTCTCCCAGCCCTTGGCCAGCTTCTCGATCATTTCGGTCGCGTCCACTGCGCGGGCCGCCGCCTGGACCTGCTCCGGTGTGGCATCCGGGGCGGCGATTCTGATGTTCTCGTACGCGCTCAGCTCGTATCGGTTGAAGTCCTGATAGACCGCGTACGCCGCGGGCTCGGTGACCATGGTGCCGGAGCTCGCGCTCTGCGGGCGGTACTGGCCGGTGAGGAGCTTGGCGAGGGTCGTCTTCCCCGCCCCGTTCACGCCCACGACCGCGATCACCTCGCCGGGGCGGAGGGTCAGCGTCACGCCCTCCAGTACGCGGACCTCCCCGTACCCGAAGTCCACGTCCCGAAGAATGATCTCTCCGGCGCCGTCCGGTCTGGGCGGCGGCTCCAGGTCGGGGGCCAGCGCGCGGATCCGGGTGACCGCGTCCACGGCGGGCGCCGCGACCTCGTCCATGTCGTCGCCCTGGCTCGACATGGAGATGACGAACATCGCCGACACGGCGCCGATCGTCGCGGCGATCCGGCCGACCGACACCTCCCCGGAGGTGGCCACCGCCACGTACACCACCGACGCGGTCGCCGCCCACCCGAGGAAGACCGACATCTCGCGCCGGAGCAGGGCCACCCGCGCATCGATGACCCGCTGCGCGGCGTCGGCGATGTTCTCCTGCGCGCGTTTCTCCAGCCAGTCCGTCAGCCCGAAGATCCGGACCTCTTTGGCGTCCCGGTTGTCGGTCATCATCGCCTCCCACGCGCGTCCGCGCAGCGCGGCCGGCATGGTGCCCGACACCACTCGGAAGAACTCCCGCCACATGACGGACCGGTAACGGCCCAGAAGCAGTGCCACCGCGGCCGTCGCCGGGCCCCACCACCACACGACCTGGGAGAGCACCAGCATCGCCGTCACCAGCCCGGCCATGGTCAGCCCGGCCCGGAAGCGGCCCACCGCCGCCGCACCGATGCCCTCGTCGGTCCAGGTCAGCAGCGGCGAACGCATGGTCGTCAGCTCATTCTGGACGGCGACGTCCTCGACGCGATCCAGGGTCGGCAGCGCCAGCACTCTGGAGGTCAGCTCCTCGCGGACCGCGGCGTCGATCCGCCGCCCCACCCGGTCGGCCAGCGGCAGGCTCATCGAGCGGAGCACGTTGCCGGTGACCAGCAGCGCGCCGAGCAGCGCCAGCATCGTCCCCATGCCGCTCCCGGCGGCATCCTGCCGACGTGCGCCCTCCGCCAGGCGGCCCACCAACTCACCGGTCACCAAGGCCACCGCGGTGGGCTCCACCAAGAGGAACAGTTCGAGGAGGGAAACGGCCGCCAGCCACGGCCAGCCGGCCAGCACGAGGAAACTCAGGAGCCGGCGCTTGGGGGAGGAAGGCACAAGCCGCACCTTATCGACGATCTACGTACTCCTGCCCGGACCTGCGAGATCGGGAATTGGGCATTACCAGATTCGATCTTGAGTTCGAGATGAGCTGAATGCAAAGATCATCTCGCCTTTTTCTTCACGTTGCCGGCGCCAAACGCCTGTGGCTTGCTGCCCGTAAAGCGGCACCGGGTGTTCATCGTCGCGCTGATGCTCGCACTGGCCTTGCGAGGGCTGGCGATGCTCGGCTACCGGCCGGCGCTGTGGTTCTGGGCCGACTCCTTCGCCTACCTGACTGCCGCCGGGTATGACCTGCGGTGGCTGCTGCGCTGGGAACGTGCCACGGACCCGGATACGTCGCCGCCCTGGTCGTCGCGGCGCGGCGACGCGTGGACGTACTCCTGCCCGGCCTGGCCCTCGGCCTGGCAGCGGCCCGCCGAGACGGTCGGCAGGAAAACGGTTGGGCAGGATGATGTTCGGGCTGATAGCGTGCGGGGGACCGTGACAGGCCGCAAGGAGGTGAGACCCATGAACGCTGTATCGATGTGGGTGCTCCCCCTCGTCATCACGGTTGGGCGATTGACATAGGTGTCGCCGGGAGCGCCTCGACAAGGCCATCCCGAAAGGCAACAACCTATGAATCATCATTCTGCACATGTCGCTCCGGGCATGGGCGAGCATGCCGTAGTGATCAAGCGGGTCGCGGAGAGGCAATGGCACGCTGTGGAGGACGACCGCGTGGTCGGCCGCGGCGACGCTTCGCGCAGGCCCGACGGGCGGATCTTCCTCAGCATCGACGCGTGGCACGACGCGGTCTTCGACCAACTGGCCGAAGCCCTGCTGGCGGACCTGCCCAGGCCGCTGTACACGGTGGTCGACGAGGCCGACCTCGACGTGACGTGTAACTGGGAGCGAGCCGGCTTCGCGACCCGACGCCGCGAGTGGGAGTACGTCGTGCCCACCGACCCGCGGGTCACGGGACTCGGCTCAGTGCTCCCGCCGTCGGGCGTGACGATAGTGGCCGTCGGCGAGGCGGAGGAGGGCCCTCTACGCCGACTGGACCGCGCGATTCGCGACGAAGTCGAGGCCACCGTCGGGTGGCAGGAGATGCCGGCCGAGGTGTTGCCCCGCCTGGACGGGGCTACCCTGCGAGACCCGTCGAAGTACGCGGTGGCGGCACAGTCCGATGAATACGTGGGACTGCTCCGGGTGGCGCCGGTGCCCCGGCAGCCACGCATCGGGCTGATCGCAGTCCGGTCCGGCCACCACCGCCGCGGCATCGCTCGGGCACTGCTCGCCCACGTGCTGGGTTCGCTGCACCACAGCGGGATCGAAACGGCATCGGCCGAGGCGAACGAATCCAACGGCGCGGCCATGGCACTGTTCGAGGGCGTCGGCGCCCGGCGTGCGAGCAGCAACCTGGAGTTGGTGCTCCGCTGACACCCCACCACATTCGTTTCCGCACCGGCCTCACAGTCACCGACCGGAGAAGCACGAGAATATGGCAAGAAAAGCAGACGGCATCGAAGTCGAAGGCACCGTCACCGAGTGCCTGCGCAACGCCACCTTCAGGGTGGAGCTCGAGAACGGGCACAAGGTGTTAGCGCACATCAGCGGGAAGATACGGAAGAACTACATCAAGATCTTGCCGTATGACCGGGTGCTCGTGGAGCTCAGCCCGTACGACCTCACCCGCGGCCGGATCCTCTACCGGTACAGGACGTAGCGCCGGGCGGGACCCGCCCGGAAGAAGAGGAAAGAAGTTCTCCGCTGACGCGACAGCGGTATCGACCCTCCGGCTTCGAGCCGGTCACCGATACCGCTGTCACCGGGCACAGAAGTGGCCGCGCGCAAGCGCCTAGCCGAGGGCGTGGTCGAGGTTGAAGGCGGCGCTGATGAGCGCCAGGTGGGTGAACGCCTGCGGGAAGTTGCCGAGCTGCTCTCCGGTGTGACCGATCTGCTCGGCGTACAGGCCGAGGTGGTTGGCGTAGGTCAGCATCTTCTCGAAGGCGAGGCGGGCCTCGTCCAGGCGGCCGGCGCGGGCCAGGGCCTCGACGTACCAGAACGAGCAGATGGAGAAGGTGCCTTCCGGGCCCACCAGCCCGTCGGGACTGGCCTCGGGATCGTAGCGGTAGACCAGCGAGTCGGAGACCAGGTCGCGGCCGAGCGCCTCCAGCGTGGACAACCATTTGGGGTCGGTGGGCGAGACGAACTTGGCCAGCGGCATCATCAGGATCGACGCGTCGAGGACATCGTCGTCGAAGTGCTGGACGAACGACTGGAGACTGTCCGACCAGCCGTGTCGCATGATGTCGCGGTAAATCGTGTCACGGGTCTCCCGCCAGCGCGGTATGTCGGCGGGCAGGCCGCGCTGCGCCGCCATGCGCATGGCGCGTTCGATGGCCACCCAGCACATCAGGCGCGAATAGACGAAGTTCTTGCGTCCGCCGCGGGTCTCCCAGATGCCCTCGTCGGGCTGGTCCCAGTTGTCGCAGACCCAGTTCACCAGCGTGCACACCTCCTCCCAGCGGTCGCTGGAGATCGGGGTGCCCCATTTGTTGTACAGGTAGATGGAGTCGATGAGCGCTCCGTAGATGTCCAGCTGGAGCTGGTGAACCGCGTCGTTGCCCACGCGGGCGGGGCATGATCCCCGGTAGCCCTCGAGGTGGGTCAGCTCCTGTTCGGGAAGGTCGCTGCGGCCGTCGATGCCGTACATGATCTGCAAGGGGCCGGTGCCGAGGTCGCGGTCGCTCCCGACGTGCTTGGACAGGAACCCCATGAACGCCTCCGCCTCCCCGGTGAAGCCGAGTCTGAGCAGGGCGTAGACGCAGAACGCGGCGTCGCGCACCCACACGTAGCGGTAGTCCCAGTTGCGTGCGCCGCCGATCCGCTCGGGCAGGCTGGTGGTGGGGGCGGCGACGATCCCGCCGGTCGGGGCGTAGGTGAGCAGCTTCAGCGTCAGGGCGGAGCGGTGGACGACCTCCCGCCACCGGCCCCGGTAGCGGGAGGCCGACAGCCACTTCCGCCAGAACCGCACCGTGGAGGAGAACTCCGCTTCGGCCTCCTCGATCGGGCAGCCCCGAGGCGCTATCCCCGCGCCGACGCGGTCGAGGGCGAACACCGCGTGCTCGCCCTCGGCCAGCTTGAACCGGCTCCAGACGTCCTGACCGTCGGCCTCCACAGGCACGCTGGCGGACAGGGCGAGGGACAACGACTCCGACTCAAAAGTGGTCCGCGACCCGTCCAGGTGGAGCGTGTGAGGGTGCCTGGCGTAGTCGAACCGGGGCGCCACCCGGGCGCGGAACGGCATCGTGCCGCGTACGCAGAAGATCCGGCGGATCAGCCGGTGCCGGTCGGCCTCGAGGCGGTCGCCGGCGATCGGCATGAAGTCCTGGATCTCGCCGACCCCGTCCTCGGCGAAGAAACGGGTGATCAGGACGTTGGTGTCGGGGAAGTAGAACTGTTTGGTGGTCGCCGGCACGTCGGCCGCCAGCTCGAACGAGCCGCCCTTGCCGGCGTCCAGGATCGAGCCGAACACGCTGGGCGAGTCGAATCTCGGACAGCAGTACCAGTCGATCGTGCCGTTGGTGCCCACGAGCGCGACGGTCCGCAGGTCGCCGATCAGCCCGTGCTCCCCGATCGGAAGGTAGCGGGGGTTGTCCCAGGCCCTGGCCGTCGCGTCGGCGTTGTCTGCCTGCATGGTTTCAACATAGGCAGCGCACTGGCTCACGCGGCGCTGCCGTTTGTCAAAGGGGCACAGATCTTCCCGGCGATCGGCAGCCGCCATGGGGTAAGGCCAACCACCACATTACCGACTATTGACTCTTGGCTGCGATATCAGTAGCTTCCCTCCCAGTTATCGGTTTCACATCCCATTCATCGGGCCGTTAGAGGGAACTATGGCGGAGCTTGACCGTCTGGCCGGGACTCTGGAGCGCGGTTTCGCGATTCTGGAGTTGCTCGCCGCGGAGCGGTCGATCACAGCGGTGCAGATCGCGGACCGGCTGGGTCTGTCGCGAAGCGCCACGTACCGGATCCTGGGCACGCTCCGCCAGCGGGGTTACGTCGACTGGGACGGCACCGAACAGGTGAGTCTCGGTCCGCGTGCCGTCACCCTCGGCATGGCGGCGCTGAGCAACTTCGACCCCTACCTCGCCGCCCAGGCGCATCTGCGAGATCTGTCCCGGGAGTTGTCCGAGGCGGCTCTGATGGCGGTGCGCGACGGCGAGCAGATGGTGTACGTCGCCCACGAGGACGTCACCGACCACTCCATCGCGGTCCGCCGGTTGCTCGGTGTGCGCCGCCAGATGCACAGCACGTCACTCGGCAAGGCGTACCTCGCGGCTCTGCCGATCGACGAGGTCGACGCCCTCATCGACCGGCTCGACCTGACCCCGTACACCCCGACCACGATCACGGACCGTGCGAGGCTGCGCGCCGAGCTCGACGAGACCCGCGCTCGCGGCTACTCGATCGACAACAGCGAGAACGAACCGGACGTGCTCTGCTTCGGCGCCGCGATCCGCGACGAACGCGGCATGCCCATCTGCGCGATCAGCGTGGCGGGCCCGCGTGAGCGGATGCTCGGAAAACAGGACGTGGTCCCGCGCAGAGTGTCCGAAGTGGCACTCGCGATCTCCCGCCGGCTCGGATTCGTCGGGCCTGTCAATTTTGTGAATCTGGGAAGGTAGCCCAAAAATGCGACGGATCCTGGCCTCCTGCATCGCAATGGTGACGCTCGCCGCATGTGCGCCGGGCACGACAAGCGGAGGCGGGAGCGAACAGGTCGATGACAAGACGCTGACGTACCTCTACTTCACCGACGGGCCTGATGAGCAGGCCACCCGCAGTCTGATCGCCGACTACGAGAAGAAGAGCGGCGTGAAGGTCGATCTCCAGATCGTCCCCTTCGACAACCTGGAGCAGCGGCTCCAGGCGCGGCTGTCCGGCGGGAACGCGCCGGACGTCGCGCGGCTGACGAACATCTCGCCCTTCCGCAGCGATCTGCTGGACCTGAACCAGTTCCAGAAGGCAGCGCTGGACGGCCAGTTCATCGACGGCGCGAACGCCTACGTCAAGGGAGCCAACGGGGAGTTGCTCGCGGTGCCGAGCGACCTGACGATGAACGGCCCCATGGTCAACGTGGACCAGTTCAAGAAGGCGGGGGTGTCGCTGCCGGACGTCACCAAACCCTGGAAGTGGGAGGAGATGGTGGCGGCCGCCCAGAAGGTGCAGAAGGCCAACAAGACCCAGTACGCGATCGCGATGGACGTCTCAGGGCACCGCTTCTCCACCATGCTGAGCCAGTTCGGCACCGCGTTCTTCAGCGCGGACGGAACCTCGGTGGGGCTGGACACGCAGAAGACGACGGCGGCGGTGAAGCTCTTCGCCGACCTGAACGCCTCCGGCGTGATGCCCGCGGACCTGTGGCTGCAGGCCGGCTCCAAGTACAAGGCCGCCAACGAGATCTTCCTGGCCCAGCAGACCCCGGTCTACATCAGCGGGAACTGGCAGGTCAGCGCCTTCGCCAAGGACGCGACGTTCACCTGGGCCGCCGCGCCGAACCCCTGCCAGGAGACGTGCGGCGGCTTCCCCGGCGGCAAGTTCATGGTGTCGTTCAAGCAGAGCAAGCGGCAGCAGGCCGCGGCCGACTTCATCGCCTTCATGAACTCCAAGGAGTCGCAAGAACGCCTGGCCAAGGAGGCGAACTTCCTGCCGACCAGGAAGGACCTCATCTCCTCCGGCGTCGACTACCCGCAGCGTGACGCCGACATGAAGGTGTTCCTCGCCGACGTGAGCCGGACCCCGCCGCAGGCCTTCGCCTCCTCCTACAGCCCGGCGTTCGCCGCCACGGCGAAGGCCACCGTCGACGCCCTGGGCAAGGTGCTGGCCAAGAGCCAGACGCCGGAGCAGGCCGTCGAAACGATCAAGGCCGCGGCGGAGAAGGCGATCAAGGACACCAAGTGAGCCCTTCTCACGCACGCCGCGCCAAACCGTGGAACCAGCGGCTCGCGCCGTACCTGTTCGTCCTGCCCAACATGCTGATCTTCGGGTTGTTCGTCGTGTACCCGGCGATCAACAACTTCAACATCAGCCTGTACGACAGCCGCAACGGCCGCGACTTCACCTTCGTGGGCGGCGCGAACTACCAGGAGCTGCTCAGCTCGGAGGCCTTCTGGAGCGCCGCCCGCGCGACCGCGGTGTTCGCCACGTGCTTCGTGGTGCTCACGACGGTCCTGTCGGTGGCGCTGGCCTTGATGCTCAACCGGCGCATCAAGGGCCGGGCGTTCTTCCGCACGGTGTTCTTCCTGCCGGTCGTGTTGTCGCCGGTCGTGGTGGGCCTGATCTGGGGGTGGATCTTCGACCGCGGCAACGGGTTGCTCAACACCGTGCTGGGACGGATCGGGCTGGGGCAACCGGGGTGGCTGGTCGACGGCGGCCTGGCGATGATCGTTGTGATCTTCGTGGGGTTGTGGATGCACATCGGCTTCTACATCCTCATCATCCTGGCCGGGCTGCAGGGCATCGATCCGACCTACTACGAGGCAGCGAGGATGGACGGCGCCACGAACTGGCAGCAGCTGCGGAAGATCACGCTGCCGCTGCTGCGGCCGACCACGATGGTGGTGATCATTCTCAGCCTCATCGCCGGTTTCCAGGCGTTCGACTACATCTGGACACTCACCGGCGGCGGGCCCATCGGCGCGACCACGCTGATGGTCCAGTACATCTACGAGAACGCCTTCGAGTCCCCGATCCGGTACGGCCTGGCCGCGGCCGCGTCCGTGGTGCTGTTCATCACGGTGTTCGCGCTGACTCTGCTCAACTTCCTGTACGGCAGGCGTAAGGAGGCGACGTGAGCCGGCGTCGGTGGACCTCGATCGGCGCGAGCGCCGTCCCGTCCGTGGGACAGGTCGTCACGTATGCGATCCTCATCGGATTGAGCATTGTCGTGCTCGCCCCGGTGGTGTGGGCGGTGCTCTCGTCGTTCAAGACGCAGAGCGAGCTGGCGCAGCGCCCGCCCGCGCCGCTGCCGTCATCACTGGCGACGGCCAACTACACCGAGGCGCTCGGCTCGTTCGACTTCGGTCTCTATCTGCAGAACAGCGTGATCGTGACGGTCGGCGCGACGCTGCTGACCGTGGTCGTCAACACGATGTGCGCCTACGGGCTGGCGAAATACAACTTCCGCGGCCGTGACGTGTTGTTCCTGATCGTGCTCGGCACCATCATGATCCCGCTCCAGCTCATCTTCATCCCCGTCTACCAGATGGCCGCCCAGCTGGGATTGGTGAACTCGCTGTGGGGGTTGATCATCCCGCCCGCGGCCACCCCGACAGGCGTGTTCCTGCTGCGTCAGTACATGCTGGGCATCCCCGACGACCTCATCGAGGCGGCCCGCATCGACGGCGCGGGCGAGTTCCGGATCTTCGCCAGGATCGTGGTGCCTCTGTGCGGCGCGGCGCTCGCGGTGGTCACGATCTTCTCGGTGATGTGGCGGTGGAACGACTTCCTGTGGCCGCTGATCATCAGCCAGGACCAGGCGAAGTACACCCTGCCGGTGGCCCTGGCCCAGTTCAACAGCCAGCTGTCGGTGCCGTTCAACTACATCCTGGCGATGTCGGTGGTCAGTATGCTCCCGGTCGTCGTGATCTTCCTGATCCTGCAGCGCCACATCGTTCGCGGCATCGCCAACACCGGATTCAAGTAGAGGTTCACATGGATCGCACCGTGCACGCGCTCGACGACCGCGGCACCGTACTGGACTGGCTGGTCAGCCCGGCCTGGCGGGAACCCGCCGACGACCTCGGGAAACACCTGAGGGCTGATGGGGACCCGTGGGGAGGGCGGGGCCGGTGGGTGCTGACCAACGGCCCGGACGTGACCCCGTTCAAGCAGGAGCTGTACCGGCACCGGCCGTTGCCGCGCGACCCGGTGACCGGGCCGATCGTCGAGGGCGGCCCGATCGGGTACCCGTCGAACAATGACAGGGAGCACACGGGGGAGTGGCGCCGGACGCACACCGGCGCCGACGGGCTCGTGGACTGGAGCGCGTTCTGCTTCACGCCGGAGTACCGGGTCGCGCTCGCGGCCACCCACCTGGAGGTCGACCAGGCCGAGTGGCGCACGCTCCGGCTGGCCTCGACCGGGCCGACGTTGTTGTTCCTCAACGGCGAGCTGCTGGAGGAGTCCGACGGCTTCACCTACATGGAGCCCGCCGAGCGTGCGCGACGGGTCTGGCTGCCCTCCGGCACCTCGACGGTGGTCGTCGCCTCCTGGCAGGTCGCCTTCCGCGAGTGCAGGCAGGTGCTGCGGCTGCGGGTGGAAGGACTGCCCGTCCGCGTCGTGCTGCCCGGCGGCGGCCGGGAGGACACCGGCGCCGTCGCCGAACGGGTCCTCGACGCCGTGGGGGTGACCCGGTGGGGGACGGCCGACGGCACGGTCCCGATCGTCGGCCCGGACGGCGCCGCGCTGCGTGTCCGCTGGGCGGATCAGGAGCGTCTCGTCCGGTTGACCGGCGGGCGGGCGACCCTGCGACTTGACAAGACCGAAGGCGGCGGCGAGGTCGGGAACGCCTCCATGTTGTCGACCGGCGAGACGGTGCTGCGGGTTTCCGTCGATGGTTCGCCGGTGTTCAGGGAGTTCCCGGTCGCCGTCCTGCCCCGGGAGTACCGCTCGGCGCCGGAAGGTGATCCCGCCACCTGGCGGGCCGAGTTCCTGCGTCACGCCGCGACCATGGAAGGGACGTCGGCCGCCGAGCTGGTCCGCGTCGTCGAGGACCCGTCGTATGTCGTCTCCGGCCTGGAACGCGCCCTGTGGATGATCGACAATCGGGCCGACTGCGCCGACTTCGAGGCGGTCGGTCTGGCGCATCTCTGGCACCGGGCCCACGCGTGGGAACCCGGCCTGCGCGAGCGCGTACGGGAAGCGATGCTCGGCTTCAAGTACTGGATCGACCAGCCCGGCCTGGACGCCATGTGCTACTTCACCGAGAACCACCAGCTCGTCTGGCACACCGCGGAGCTGCTGTGGGGTACGGCGCTGAGCGACGAGACGTTCTCGGGCACCGGCTGGACCGGGGCCCAGCACGCCACGCACGGGCGTGAGATGGCGGCCGAGTGGATGCGCCGCAAGCTCGCCGGCGGGTTCAGCGAGTTCGACTCCAACGCCTATCTCGCGATCGACCTGCTCGCGCTGGTCTCCCTGGTGGAGTTCGCCGAGGACGACGAGATCAGCTCGCTGGCGGCGGGGGTGGCGGACCGGGTGCTGTTCAGCCTGGCGGCGAACTCCTGGCGCGGCATCCACGGATGCGCCCACGGCCGCTCCTATGTCTCCACGCTGCGGTCGTCGCGGCTGGAGGAGACCGCGCCGATCATGTGGCTCTGCTTCGGCACCGGCGCGCTCAACGACGCCGTCCTGCCGGCCGCGGCCATCGCCACCGCGCGCCGTTACCGCATGCCGGAGGTCATCCGCCAGGCCGCGAACGACCTGCCGGACCGGTGGCAGGGCAGGCAGAGCTACCGCGGTGAGTACCGCTTCGCCCACGACCTGCTCAGCAGGCCGTACGGGTCGGATGTGACGGTGTTCAAGACCCCGGACGTGATGCTCTCGTGCGCGAACGACTACCGGCCCGGCCTGCCCGGTCTCCAGGAACACATCTGGGGCGCCACCCTGGGGCCGGAGACCCAGGTGTTCGTGACGCACGCGCCGAACTCCTCCACCTCACCGTCGGCCCGGCCCAACGCCTGGGCCGGCAACCGGATCCTGCCCAGGGCCCGCCAGCACGAAGGCACGGTGCTGGCGCTGTACCGGATTCCGGGCGATGACGTCATGGGCTACACGCACGCGTGGTTCCCCATCGCCGAGTTCGACGAGTGGACCCAGCACGGCGTGTGGACCGTCGGACGCAAGGGCGGCGGCTACGTCGCCCTTGCCACGGAAGGCGGGGCGGAGCCCGTGACCACCGGACCCGACGCCTGGCAGGAGCTTCGGCCCCGCGGACCGGGCACGGCCTGGATCTGCACCGTCGGACGGCACGCCGACTTCGTCGCGTCCCTGACCGAGCCTCGCTTCCTCCGCGACGGCGTCGCCTTCACCACCCCGGAGGGCGACGAGCTGAACCTGACGTGGCGCGGCCCCTTCACTGTCAACGGCCGCCCGGCCGACCTGGCCGCCGACGGCACGATCGCCCCGGTTCCCCAGCTCGACAACCCCTACGCTCGCCTCGAGTTCGGCGACGAAACCCTGTCCATCGGATCGCACCTGATCGACCTGCGGAAAGGCCGGAGCACATGAGTAAGGGGCGTGGACTGGACACCAGCCAGGCGAGCCGGTCGCAGCCGCCTCGGCGCCCCGCCGACCTGGCGGACCTCACCCCAGAGGTGCTCGCCAAGACCGCCGGGCGCATCGCCGACCGAGCCGTGGCCATGGGCCTCACCCACTGGTTCTGGGGTGAGGGAGTTGTCCTGCAGGGCATGATGCGCTTGATACCCGTGCACCCGTTCGTCACCGAGTTCGTCGACGGGCATCTCCGCGACGGCATCGAGCTCGGCCACGTCAACAACCTCGCGCCCGGCGCGGTCTGTGCCGACCTGTACGGTGCCACCGGCGAACGCCGCTACGCCGACGCCTGCGAACGCATGCTGGACTGGCTGCGCCACGACGACGCCGTGACCCGCGCGCCCGGCGGCGCCATCGAGCACTGGCCCGGCGGCGTCTGGGCCGACACGGTCTACATGGGCGGCACGTTCCTCATCCACCATGGAATGCACACCGGCCGGCCCGAGCTGATCGAGGAAGCGGGCGAGCAGATCCTCGCCCACGCCGAGATCCTCCAGCACCCCGAAACCGGGCTGTACGCGCACGGCTCCCACGAGGGCCGCACGATCTGGAACTTCTGGGGCCGCGCCAACGCGTGGACCGCGCTGGCGTCGGTCGAATACCTGGAGGCCGGGGGAGCCCTGTCCCAGCCGGTACGCGAGGTGCTGCGCCGCCAGCTGCTCGCGCTGGCCGACCTCCAGCCCGCGTACGGGATCTGGGACGTGCTGGTCGACGGGCAGCCGGAGAACCGCGGCATCCTCGAAACCTCCGCCGCCGCCGGCCTCGCCGCAGCCATGTTCCGCGCGGCCGCCCTCGGCATCGAGCCGGAACGCCTTCGCGCGTGCGCATGGCGCGCGCTCGCCGGCGTGCACGCCTACGTCGCCGACGACGGCACGCTCACCCGCACCAGCGCCGGCACGGTCCTGCAGCTGATCCCGTTCGGCTACTCCGTCATCCGCGACGACCTGATCCAGCCCTGGGGCCAAGGCCTGGCCCTGCAGGCGTACGCGGCAGCACTTCGGGAGACGACATGAACGTCATGAACGTCAGGCATGCCACCGACCCGGACCAGATTCCGGGTTTCGACACCGACGCGCTACGCTCGCGCTTCCTCGTCGAGGAGCTTTTCGGCAGCGCCATCAGCATGGTCTACAGCCACGAGGACCGCATCGTCGTCGGCGGCGTACGCCCGTCGGGTGCGCCCGTGACGCTGGAGACCGCCGACCCGCTGCGTGCCGACCACTTCCTCGCCCGTCGCGAGCTCGGCGTCGTCAACGTCGGCACCGATCCGGGCACCGTCACCGTCGACGGGACTGACCACAAGCTGGGGGCCAAAGAGGTCCTCTACGTCGGCAGAGGCAGCCGCGACGTCTCCTACGCCGGCGAGGGCGGAGCCGCCTTCTATCTCGTCTCCACCCCGGCGCACGCCACGCACCCCACGCGTAAGGGCACTCTGGCCGACGCTACCCCGATCCGCCTGGGCGAGCAGCGCAGCTCCAACGAGCGCACCATCTACAAGTTCATCCACGCCGACGGCATCCAGAGCTGCCAGCTCGTCCTCGGCATCACCGAACTCGCCGCCGGCAGCATGTGGAACACCATGCCCGCGCACGTCCATGACCGGCGCACCGAGGTCTACCTCTACTTCGGTCTCGAGCCGAGCGATCGGGTCGTGCACCTGATGGGCCGCCCCGACCAGACCCGCAACCTCATCGTCGCCGACCGGCAGGCCGTCATCTCGCCGCCGTGGTCCATCCACTGCGGCTTCGGCACCGGCAACTACGCGTTCGTCTGGGCCATGGGCGGGGAGAACATCGACTACGCCGACGTCGAGCCGTACCCGATCGCGGAGCTGCGATGAACCCGCTGTTCGACCTGACCGGCCGGACGGCGCTCGTCACCGGCGCGCGCACCGGCATCGGACAGGCGATCGCGATCGGCCTCGCCGAGGCGGGAGCCGACCTGGTGCTCCACGGTCACCGCGACGACCTCGACGAGACCCAGCAGGCGGTCGAGGCTCATGGCCGCTCGGCCCGGCGGTGGATTCGCGACCTCTCCCACGGTCCTGGGCTCGCCGACGACGTCGAGGGCCTGCTCGCCGAGACCCGCGTGGACATCCTGGTCAACAATGCGGGGATCATCCGCCGCTCTCCCGCCGTGAGCATGGGCGACGAGGACTGGGACGCGGTGATGACCGTCAACCTCGACGCCGTGTTCACGATCACGCGGGCCGCGGGCAGGCAGATGCTGGCCCGCCGCAGCGGCAAGATCATCTCAATCGCGTCGCTGCTGTCGTTCCAAGGCGGCGTCAACGTCGCCGCGTACACGGCCAGCAAGCACGCGGTCGTGGGCATGACCCGCGCCCTGGCCAACGAATGGGCGGGCGACGGTGTCCAGGTCAACGCCATCGCCCCCGGCTACATCGCCACCGGCAACACGACCGCGCTGCGCGCCGACCCGGTGCGGGAGCCGCAGATCCGCGGCCGGATCCCGGCCGGCCGGTGGGGCACGCCCGCCGATCTGGCCGGCGCGGCCGTCTTCCTGGCCGCACCCGCGTCCGACTACGTGTGCGGCCACGTGCTCGCTGTCGACGGCGGCTGGCTCTCCCGCTGACACCTGCGGCGGCCGGCTCGCCCGCTGACACCTGCCGCCGCCGGGTCAGCGCTCCGCCCGAACGGCCGGACGCCAGGTGGCCGCGTGCTCGCGTGCGTACGACCCCGGCTAGCGTGCCGGGTGACCGGTGACGCGTTCGACCGTGTCGGTTACCACGGCGTTACGGCCGTCCCGGATGAGCTGGAACAAGCCCTGCCGCCACATGACCGAACGTTCGTCGAGGCCCGCCGCCCGCATCCCGGCCACGTGCTCGTCCGCGTCGAGGGCGGTGTACTGCAGGTCCCGGCCGGCGGCCTCGCCCAGGCCCCGCGTGACCTGCGCGTACGTGAGCGCCTCCGGGCCGGTGAGGACGTGGATCCGGTCCGCGTGGCCGTCTTCGGTGAGCGCGGCGGCCGCCGCCTCCGCGACGTCGCGGGTGTCGACGAAGCCCACCGCCGCGTCGGCCGCCGGCAGCGTCAGCACCCCCAGCACCGACAGCAGCACCACCCGCCGCGCGTGCGGTGCCGCCGCCAGCAGGTCGCCGACCAGAGCAGGCCGGTCCGGATACATGTACGGGCTGACCACGTACAACGCGTCGACGTCCCGCAACGCCTCCTGCCACGTGGGGTGCCTTCTCCCTTCGTCTTTCCGACGCGCTCGGCGCGATGCGGACCGGCCGCACCCGCTCGGCCCCGGCGACGTGGTCTTCCTCTGCGAGGGCAGCGCGCACGCCCTGGCCGATGCCCCGGACACCCCGCTGACGGACTTCGCCCCCGAACGGCCGCACCCCCTGATGCGCGAGCTGCCCCGGCTCGTGCGCCTGCCTGCGCACGACGAGCTCGGCCGCCTCGTCGACCTGCTCGCCGCCGAGCTCGCCAAACCCCGCCCCGGCGGCGACGGGATCGTGTCGTCCCTGGGGCATCCTTGGACCGTGGCGGAGCTGGCGGCACGCAGCGGCCTGTCCCGATCGGTGTTCGCGCAGCGCTTCACCACGCCGATCGGGGAGCCGCCGATGGCGTACCTGACCTGGTGGCGCGTGACCAGCGCGGGCCTGTTGTCCGCGAGCCCGGCGCCTATCGCCGCCTCACTCCGTCAGCTGTGGCGTAACGGTGACGGGTGCGGGTTCGTATGTAACCCTGTCATTCATGTCTGAGCCTCCGATCGTCATCGAGCACCGCGAGCACGTGTGGTACCTGCTCGCCCAGGCCTCCCAGCTCGAACACATGATCATGTGCCAGTACCTGTTCGCCGAGTTCAGCCTCAAGACCGAGGGGCTCACCGGCGAGCAGCAGGCCGCGGTCGACCGCTGGCGCCAGGAACTGCACGGCATCGCCGTACAGGAGATGCTCCACCTCGCCCTGGTCGCCAATCTGATGTCGGCCATCGGCGCCGCGCCCACGTTCGGCCGGCCCAATTTCCCGCAGTCCTGCGGCCCCTTTCCGCCGTCGATCCAGATGCGGCTGCTGTCCTTCGGCGAGGCGGCCCTGACGCACTTCCTCTTCCTCGAAAGGCCCGAGGGCATGCAGCGGGAGGACGCCGCCGGTTTCATCTCCTGCGACCCGCCGGCCGAGCCCGTCGTGTCCGGCGAGATCTTCCCTCGGGCGCAGGAGTTCGCCACGGTCGGCCATCTCTACCGCGGCATCAGAGACGGCTTGACCGCACTGGTCGCCCGGGTCGGCGAGGCACAGGTGTTCTGCGGCTCGCCCAAGGCGCAAGCCACGCCGGAGCTGTTCCACTGGCCCGAGATGGTGGCGGTGACCGACCTGAAGTCGGCGTGCGCCGCCCTCGACGAGATCATCGAGCAGGGTGAGGGCGCCCAGGGGGACTGGCAGGAGGCGCACTACGGCCGCTTCCTGAAGATCTGGGAGGAATACACCACGCTGCGGGCCGCCGATCCGGACTTCGAGCCTGCCCATCCCGCGCTCGGCGCGTTCACCCGCCAGCCCTTCGACGTGCAGGCGCCGCAGCCGTTGATCGGCGATCCCGGCACGCTGGCGCTGGCCGAGCTGTGCAACCTCGCGTACGAGGCCATCCTGTGGTTGCTCACGCGCTTCTTCACCCACACCGACGAGAGCGAGGAAGAGCTCGACGCGCTGGTGAACGCGGCGATCACGATGATGGCGGGTGTGCTGCGGCCGCTCGGCACCGAGCTCACCCGGCGGCCCGTCGGCCCCGCCCATCCGGGACGCACCGCGGGGCCGGCCTTCGAGATGTACTACCTGATGGACAACGTGGTCCCCTGGCGCGAGGCCGCCTGGACGGTGCTGGCCGAGCGGCTGCAGGAGATCGCCGGCAGATGCGCCGCGCACGCGGCCGGCGAACCGGTGATCGCCGCGTGCGCGCAACGGGCCGCGGCGGTGGCCGACTCGATCGAGGCCGCTCGCCGCGCAACCTGATCGGCTCCTACCCGTCAGCCTGGGGGAATCTGCGACGATGCCCTCATGCCTATCGACGCGCAGCTGCTTGTGCTGTTCACCATGACCACAATCGTCGCCATGATCACTCCGGGGCCGGACATGCTGTTCGTGCTGGGCTGCGGGATGCGCGGCGGCGCGCGGGCCGGCCTGCTCGCCACCGCCGGGGTGGCCACGAGCGAGGCGGTTCACGTCGCCGTGGCGGCGGTCGGGCTCGCGGCGCTCTTCGAGGCGGTCCCGGTGGCCTTCACCGTGGTACGCATTGTCGGAGCCGCGTACTTGATCTACCTCGGCGTGCAGATGTTGCGGAACCGCAAGGGGGTCGACAGCGAAATCACCGTGGAGGGCAAGGGGGCGCTGTCGGGCCGCCGAGCGTTCACCAGCGGCGTGCTGACCAACCTGCTCAACCCGAAGATGGTCACCTTCACGATCGCCTTCCTCCCGCAGTTCATCAACCCGGAGCTGGGCCAGGTCTGGCTGCAGTTCGCGATCCTCGGCACCATCCTCATCGCGCTGGAGTTCGTGGTCGACGGCACGGTGGGCGTGCTGGCGGGGCGGATCGGCGGCTGGCTCCGCCGCCGGCAGGCCGCCCGCCGCAAGGTCGACATCGCCACCGGAGGCATCTTCATCGGGCTGGGGGTACGGCTGGCCGTCGAGCGCTGACCCCGGTCACGCCGGTTTGCGGGCGGCCAGGCGTTCGACGATGCCCAGCTTGAAACGGTCGTGACGCTCGATGGTGAGTCCGTGGCCGGGAAGCAGGTCGATGGGGCGGCGCAGGAAGTGTTCGCCGCCCATGGGGACGGTCACCACTTCGAGCAGGCGTTGCACCAGACGGACGGGCCAGGGTGACGCGGCGACGTGATCGGCGAGCAGGAGCAGCCCGCCGGGCCGGAGCACGCGTGCCATCTCACTGATCGCCTGCCGGTCGTCGGGGATCCCGCAGAGGGAGAACGTGCACACCACGGTGTCGAAGGTGTCATCAGGCAAATCGAGCGCCTGGGCGTCCCCTTCGCGCAGGTCGGGATGCAGGCCGAGGCCGGCCGCCCGGCGCCGGGCGATGTCCAGCATGGCCGGGCTCCACTCGATGCCGGTCAGCCGGACGCCTTCGGGATAGAACGGGAGGTTCAGGCCCGTGCCGATGGCGACCTCGAGCGTGTCGCCCCTGGCCTGCCCGCAGATCCACGAGCGGGTGTCGCCGAAGAACCTGCGGTCGAAGAACGCCATCTGCCGGTCGTAGGAGGGGGCATGTTTGTCCCAGTATCGGCGCAGACGTTCCTCGCGAGCCTTGGACCTCATCGTCGACTCCTCCCCATGCGTTCTTACCACGCGCCGGGCCCGTCCGAGCTTCCCAGGTCGCGTTAAGGCGCGGGACATTCCCGTTTCGCCGTGCCGACATCGGGAGGCAGGAGGGTGACTCGCGAGGTGTCCACACCAGCGGCACCGACGTAATGAGCAAGGAGCACGACGATGACCGACTTCGACCGGCGGGGATTCCTGCGGACCGGACTGCTCGGTGTGATGGCGGGCGGGCCGCTGGCGGCGCTGTCCGCGCGCACCGCGGACGCCTCCACCATGGTGAAGCGGGCCTTCAGCCCCGACTATGGGCCGCTGTCCCTGGTCAAGGACCACACCACCGGCCTCGAGCTGCTCAAGCTGCCCCGCGGGTTCGAGTACGTGACCTACGGCTGGACCGGCGACCGGATGACCGACGGCCGTCCCACGCCCGGCGCGCACGACGGCATGGCCGCGTTCAAGCCCAGCGACGCGCTCAAGGACAGGACAGCGGCGGGTGGCGCCGGCGGCGCGGGCAAGGGCCACTGGACGGTTCTCGTACGCAACCACGAGCTGAGCGGCTACGCCGGCGCCTTCGTCGAGCCGGCGTACAACCCGGCCGCCCGCGGCGGGACCACGTCGCTGATCTTCGACACGCGCAAGGGCGAGTTCGTCGAGAGCTGGGCCAGCCTGGGCGGCACCATCCGCAACTGCGCCGGCGGGCCGACCCCGTGGGGCAGCTGGCTGTCGTGCGAGGAGACCACGGAGATCAACGGCGACTACCGGCACGGCTACATCTTCGAGGTGCCGCATGACAAGGTCAGCGACGCCAAGCCGTACAAGGAGATGGGCCGCTTCTCGCACGAGGCGGTGGCCGTGGACCCGGAGACCGGCTGGGTGTACGAGACCGAGGACGCCACCCCCAGCGGCTTCTACCGCTTCCGGCCGAAGGTCAAGGGCGACCTGGCGCAGGGCGGCGTGCTGGAGATGATGACGATCGGCGCCTCGGCGTACACCACCTACCAGGACGGGACCGGCGTCAGCTACCCCGAGATCGGCTGGGTCGTCATCGACAACCCCGACCCCGGCGCGAACGAGACCAGCGTCGTGCAGCAGGGCATCGCCAAGGGCGGCGCCTCGTTCCGTCGGCTCGAGGGCGCCTGGTACCACGACGGCAAGATCTACATCGTCAGCACCAGCGGCGGCCCCGCCGGGCAGGGCCAGGTGTTCGAGTACGACCTCGCCGGCAACACCATGCGGGTGCTGTTCGCCTCGCCGAACGCGGCCGTGCTGAACAACCCCGACAACATCTGCGTCAGCCCGCGCGGCGGCATCGTGTTGTGCGAGGACGGGTCCGGCGTGGAGTACCTGCACGGGCTCACCACGGAGGGGGAGATCTTCCCCTTCGCGGAGAACGCGGTCGTCATCCCGGCCGGTGGCGTGCCGGGCAAGTCCGTGGCGCCCGGCACCTACACCGGTTCGGAGTGGTGCGGGTCGGTGTTCGACAGCCAGGACGGCGGGTGGTTGTTCGCCAACATCCAGTCGCCCGGCATCACCTTCGCCATCACCGGCCCGTGGGAGAACGGCTCCCTGTAGGACCCCCTGTGCCGGTCGTGTCCGCGGCGAGCCCCGCTCGCCGCGGCACGGCCGGCATCGCTATTTCTGGGCGACCTGGAGCCCTGACTGTGGACATTTCAGACGGGCCTGGTTAGGGTAATCCAATAGCGCTGTTGTTCGCTCGACCGGGGGGCTCGTTTTGGGCTTTCGGCGAATCAAAGACAACTTCGAGCTGGTGGCGAAATACGGGGACGCAGTACCGCTGTATTTATTCTCCGATCTGTTTCTTCGTGCTCCCGAGCTTCGGCAACTGTTCCCGCTCACGATGTCGAACCAGCGGGCGAGGCTCATGACCGCGCTCGGCCATGCCGTGGAGCACGCCGGAGACCTCCCCGAGATCACCCCCTATCTGCACCGGCTCGGCCGCAGCCACCGGAAGTACGGCGCAGAGCCCGAGCACTACGCGCACTGGAGCGTCAGCTTCGTGGCCGCCATGCGGCGCTTCTCGGGACCCATGTGGGACGCGGAGCTGGAAAGGGAATGGCAGGCGTTCCTCGGCGAGATCACCCAGGGCATGATCGAGGGCGCCGGGCAGGACGCGGCGACCCGCCCGCCCTTCTGGACCGCGGAGGTCGTCAGCCACGAACGGCGCGCCGTCGACATCGCGGTGCTGCGTCTCATGCTCGACCGGCCCTATCCCTACGTTCCCGGTCAGTCCGCGCCGGTCGAAATGGCCCGCTGGCCGAATACCTGGCGCTATTACTCGATGGCGAATCTGCCGCGCCAGGACAACACCATCGACCTTCACGTGAAAGCCGGTGGCGCGGTCAGCCGGGCGCTCGTCACCGAGATTCAGGAAGGCGACACGATAAAGGTCGGCGCACCCGTCGGCACGCTCACCCTGAATCCGGTCACCGGCCGCAATCTGCTGCTCATCGCGGGTGGCACCGGCCTCGCGCCGATAAAAGCCATTCTGGAGCACGTGACGCGACTGCCCGTGCCGCCGTGGGTGAGCCTCTTCTACGGCGCGCGCGAGCCGGAGGGGCTCTACGACCTGGCCGTGCTGCGGTCCTGGGCGGCCAGGCACTCCTGGCTCACCGTCACCCCCGCGCTGTCCGACGTGTGCGACGCCGACATGGCGCCGTCGGGCACGGTCGGCGAGGTTGTCGGCCGCTACGGACGGTGGGAAGGGTACGAGGCGTACGTGTGCGGACCGCCCGCCATGGTCGACGACGTGGTGGGCATCCTGCGCGGGAACGGCTTCACCGATAACCGAATCCATCTCGAGCACTTCGCGAGCGCGGCGGACCCGCTACAGAGGTTTTAGATCATGACGAATCAGCCCTCAGTGGAGCAGTTTCATGCCCAGTTCTCCGGCCAGGGCGGGGATGACGACGACCTCCTGCCGTGGCAGGACCCCGGCGAGGCAGGAGAGCCCAACGGCGAGCCGCGGGAGACACCGGGCAGGCAACCCGGCGGCTGGTGGCAGGAGCCGGGCGGACCTCCCGAGACCGGCGGGTCGTGGGAAGAGCCGCAGTGGGACGAGCCCCGTCCGGCCGGCCCGGCGGCGGAGGACACACGCTCTGCCGATTGGCTCACTCCCGCCCGGCTGCGGTCGGTCACCTTCCGCAGGGCGCCGTTCGGCAAGCGCGGGCTGGACGAACAGCAGGTCAACGGCTTCCTCGACCGGATCGAGGAAGAGCTGACGCTCCTGCTGCAGGAGAAGAACGCGCTGGCCGCCGAGGTCGGACGGCTGCGCGAGTTCATCGCGGGCACCCAGGCTCCTACGCCGACGGGCACCCAGGCTCCTACGCAGATCAGCGGCACCGGGTCCGCTCCCGAGCCGATCCGCGGCAGGAAGCCCACTCCCGAACTGGTCAGGAGCGACAACGGTCATGCGCCCGCGCAGGCCGAGCCGGCCGGGGTCTCCGACGCGCCCGCGCAGGCCGTGGTGAGCCGGGTGCACGAGGCGCACGTCTACGCCGCGAGCATCCTGTCCCAGGCCCAGCAGGCGGCCGACCAGTACATGCAGGAAGCGCGGCAGTACAGCCGCGAGCTGATCGAGGACGCGCGCAGGCGCAGGACGGAGCTGCTGGCCAAGGCGGTCGCGAGCGGCGAGGGAGGCGAGGCGTGGGAGCAGGAGGCGACCCAGCTGCGCGCTGCCGCCCGGCACTACCGCGGCGCCCTGCGCGACCACTTCCAGCAACTCCTGGCCAACCTCGACGAGTGGGAGCAGGCCGACGACACCGACCCGCGGGAGACTCCGCTGGACGAGGCCCCAGGCCGGCCGGACTGAGTCATTGGGTCGAGAGCGCGACCGTGGGGGGTACGCGGGAGGCTCTGATCGCCGGATAGAGCCCCGCCAGCGCGCCGGTCGCCACCGTCGTGCCCGCCGCCCCGCCCAGCGCCCACATCGGCACCACCGCGGGCAGTGCGTTGGCCGCGGCGTAGACCAGCGTGGCCAGTGTTCCGGCGAGCACTCCGGCCGCCCCGCCCAACACCGCCAGGATCAGCGCCTCGACCAGGAACTGCGCCCGCACTTGACCCCTGGTCGCGCCGAGCGACCTGCGCAGGCCGATCTCCTTGCGCCGCTCCAGCACCGCCACCACCATGGTGTTGGCCACCCCGACCGCGCCCACGAACAGCGCCACCGCGCCCAGCCCGAGCATGAGACCGGTGAACGCCCCGGCCGCCGCCGCCTTCGCCTTGAGCGCGTCCGACGGCCTGCTCACCTTGACCGCGTCCGGCCGCTCCGGGTTGACCGTGCGGGCCAGCGCCTCCCGCACGCTTTCCACCGACTCGTCGGCCGAGCGCTCGTAGACGGTGGTGGGATGGCCGTCGAAGTCCAGATACTCCTTGGCCGCGGGGAAGCCCACCAGCGCCGAGCGTTCGATCTCCTCGGCCAGCGGCATCCTGTCCAGGATCCCGGCGACGCTGAACCACCGGTTGCCGATCCAGACCCGGGCGTCGGGCGCGGTGAGGCCGAGCCGTTCCGCCGCGACCGCGCCCAGCACCACGACCGGGTGCCGTTCGGTGGCCGGATTGAGCCAGGCGCCCGCGCGTACCCGGCCGTCCAGCGTGTCGAGCAGATCGAGGCTGGTGGCACGCACGGTGATGCCGAGCGAGACCGACGTGGGAATGAGGTCGTTGCGGCGCACGGTCGCCTCGGTCTCGCCGGTCTGGCTCGACTTCCGCACCCCGTCGATCCTGCGTACGGCGGAGGCGGCCGTTGTCGGCAGATCGACCGGCTCGTCGTCGAAGAGGTTGTCCCCGCGCTCGACCCGCAGCAGGTTCGTGCCGAGCGCGTCGAGCTGGCGCAGCAGCCGCTCCTGGCTGGAGGCCGAGATCCCGACGACCGTCACCATGGTGGCGATGCCTACCGCGATGCCCAGCGCCGCGAGCAGGGCGCGCAACGGCCTGGCGCGCAGCCCGGACACCCCCAGCCTGGCCATGTCGGCGGGGCGCAGCCGGACCGGCTGGAGCCTGGTCATGACGGGGTGATCCGGCCGTCGCGGACCCAGACCCGGCGCGGGCAGGCCGCCGCCACGTCCACGTCGTGTGTGATCAGCACGATGGTGACGCCGGCCGCGTTCAGCGCGCGGAAGACCGACAGCACCTCGGCGCTCGCCTCGGTGTCCAGGTTGCCGGTCGGCTCGTCGGCCAGCAGCAGCGGTGGCTGACCCGCGACGGCCCTGGCCACGGCCACCCGCTGCATCTGCCCGCCGGACAGCTGATGCGGCCGGTGCTCGAGCCGGTCGGCCAGCCTCACGCGCTGCAGCGCGGTTCTCGCCCGCTCACGCCTGCGCCGCCGCGGCAGGCCGGAGTAGAGCAGCCCGTCGGCGACGTTGTCCAGCGCCGAGAGTTCCGGGGCCAGGTGGAACTGCTGGAAGACGAAACCGATGTAGCGGGCGCGCAGCGCCGACAGCTCGTTGTCCGACAGCGCGTTGACGTCGTGTCCGGCCACCCGCACCGTGCCCGAGGTGGGCCGGTCCAGCGTGCCCGCGATCTGCAGCAGCGTCGACTTGCCCGATCCCGACGGGCCGACGATGGCCACCATCTCGCCCGCGTGGACGGTCAGATCCACCTCGCGCAGCGCGCGCACGTTGCCGTAACTCTTGCTCACCCGGCGGATCTCCAGGACCCTCATCGGCCCGGCACCGCGACCTTCATACCCGCGGCGAGCCCGGCGCCGCGTACCTCCACGCGGCCGTCGCCGAACACCCCAGTCGTCACCGGCACCCGCGTGAGGCTCCCGCCCTGGCCCACCACCTCCACGCCGTAGCCGCTGGGCAGCGCGAGCAGCGCCTCGACCGGCACGCTCAGGACGTTCTCCGCGCGCAGCCGCCGGAGCTCGACCGTCACGGGGGCCTCGTCCAGCACGCCCGCGTTCTTGGCCGGGACCTCGATCTCCACCTCGATCACGGCCCGGCCCTCGTCGTTCCCCGATTGTTTGACGAGCTTGGCCACTTTGGCCACCTTCGAGACCGATCCCTTGACGCTCTTGCCCTCGGCCAGCTTGACCGCGACCTTCTCACCGACCTTGGCCAGATCCTGGTCGTCGGCGTCGAGCTCGACGCGGACGAGCCGGTCCGTCGAGGTCACGCGCAGGACCGGCCGCTGCGGTGCCACCCGGTCGCCGACCTCCACGTCCGTCTCACCGATCCGGGCGGGTCCCCGCAGGAAGACGATCTCCTGCGCGCCCGTTCTGCCGGTTCGCTCCAGCCCATTGTGCTTCTGCCATCTCCGTACGGCACGCGCCGTCGCCTCGGTGAAGCGGGTGTCCACCGTGACGCCTTTGGCGAAGCCGAGCTCCTTCAGGTTCCGCTCGAGCTGCCTGACGTCAGGGCCCTTCTTGACCCCTTCGGCCAGCGTCCGGTACGCGGGCAGGTCGCCGTACAGGAGAATCAGCGGCTTGCGGTCGACGCGGTAGAGCGGCTCGCCGCGCTCGACCACCTTGCCCTCCGTGGGGAGGCTCGTCACCGTGCCCGCCGTGCCCGCCTTGATGGTCCGGCCCGTGCCGTAGGTGAGCTTGCCGTCCACGGTCTCCTTGTCCACGAGGTCGCCCTTGACGATCTCCCCTGTGGCCGTGACGGGTGGCCGGCTGGGCGGGGCGGCCGCCGTGGCGCGCGGGCCGTCGTCGAAGAGCGCCGCCGCGGCGAACACCCCGCCCGCCGTCACCGCCGCGCCGGCGGCGACCGTCGCCACGGCCACGAACACGCCCTTGACCGGCCCGTTCACTGGGAGCCGCCGAAGCTCGGCATGTGCTGCCGGCACGCGGCCATGGCCTTCTGGAAAGCCGGAGCGTTGGGGTCGAGGCTCCAGTTCTGCTGCGGCGGGTCCGGCATGTCGATGCCCTGGTCGCGCATGCACCGGGCGAACTTGACGAGCTGGTCGCGTACCTTCGGGTCGTCGTAGGGGTTGGGGATCTGCTTGGCGTACTCCTCGCACGCCTTGATCGCCTTCTGCAGGGTGGCCTGGTCACCGGTGTACCGCCAGGTCCTCGCCTCAGCAGAGTCGAAGTCCGGCATGTCGATCCCGTTCTTTCGTACGCACTGGGTGAACTGGGCCTGCGCGTCGGCCGGGCTGAGCGTGGCACCCTGCTTCGGCTTGGCCACCGCGCTGGACGCCGCCGCCGGTGTGGCCGCGGCCCCCGGCGACTTGCCCGCGATCGCGATCGCGATCGGATGCCTGGCGTCGCGCTCGGCACAGCCGAGTGTCAGCGTCGCGGCCCCCGCCACGACGCACAGCAGCTTGCGCATGTCCCTCGTACCCCCAGTCGTCACGTGCTCGGTTCCAGCCGCCCGCTCCAGTCGAAGGCCCGCCGGGTGCCCGCGTTCACCACCAGCGCCGCGACGGTCAGCGCCGCGACCGCCGGCCACGTGGCCGACGGTTTCCCCAGGTAGGCGGCGTCGAAGACGAAGTCGGCCAGTTGCGCCAGCGGGTTCACCGTGGTGATCTCGTACAGCCACGGCGCGACCTGCCGCCACCCCTCGCGCGGCACCCCCATGCCGCTGGTGACGAACAGCACCACGAAGATCATCGGTGCCGCCACCCGGGCGGCCGACTGCGGCATCCGCAGCCCGCCCAGCAGCAGCCCGACGCTGAAGGCGCAGTAGCACACCACGACCAGCGTCCCCGCGAACGACAGCGGGCGCCATCCCGCCGGAGCCCCGTAGATCGCCGACATCACCGCCGCGAACACCGCGACCGACACCACCACCAGGCCGCCCGCCACGATCACCTGCGCCGCGAAGTACGAGCCGTCGCGCATCGGCGTACGGCGCAGCCATCGTGCCATCCCACAGGCCCGCGCCCGCGCCACGTGCAGCGTGACCACCACGATCCCCGCGAAGACCGCCACGGTCACCGCCAGCTCGGCCACCATGCGGTCCACCACCCGCACCCCCGGCATGGCGCCGAACTCCATCCCGGGGAACGACGAGCCGATGAACAGCATCACCAGCAGCCATACGGCGAACGGCAAGGCCACCGCCGTGAGCAACGCCCACGGCGTCCTGGCCAGCACCGCCGCCTCGCCGCGCACCAGCGCCCACAACGACCGCCTCATGAGCTCACCCCCAGCTCGCGCGGACCCACCAGGCGGCCGGTGAGCGCAGGCGGGCCCGCGGACACCGGCTCGGCGGACAGCACCAGATAGGCATCGCGCAGGGAGGTCCGCCTGATCGGCCCCGACGCGCCAGGGAGGTCCCTGCCCGCCCGCTCGAGCGCCTCGCGCCCGCCGTACAGGTAGGTCGAGGCGGCGCAGCGGAGCACGCGCACGTCGGGCGGCTCGCCCACCGGCACGTGCGGCGGCACGCGCAGCGCCCAGTCGGCGCCGAGCAGCCGCACCAGCCGCTGAGGCTCCGCCTGCGCCAGCACGGTGCCGCGGCGCAGCAGCACGACCCGGTCGGCCAGCCGTTCGGCCTGGGCCAGGTCGTCCATGGTGAGGCAGGCCGAGCCGTACCCGGTCCGCATCTCGTCGATCACGCGCTCCACCCGCCGGCCGCCGCCGTCGCGCAGGCCGGCGGTCGGCTCGTCCAGCACCACCAGCTCGGGGTTGCCCGCCAGGGCCAGTGCGAGCTGGGCGCGCCGCCGCTCGCTGTCTGTAAGCGAGGCGAACCGCCTGGTCAGCAGCGGGCCCAAGGCGAGCAGCTCGATAAGGTGGGAAGACAGCCCGCGCGTGCCGTACAGGCCGGCGAACAGCGCGATCACCTTGCCCACCTTCGCCCTGCCCGGCGGGCAGTCGTCCTGCAGGACCGCGGCCAGGCCGTCACGGCGGCCGGTGTACTCGATCTGGCCGGCATCCGGCTCACGCTCGCCTGCCAGGCATTCCACGAGCGTCGTCTTCCCACTGCCCGCGGGGCCGACCACGCAGACCACCTCTCCGGGCCGTACCGTGAACGACACCCCGTCCAGTGCCTTGACGCCGGCGCGCGTCGCCTCCAGCGCTTCGACCCGCAGCAGAGCGCTCATGTCCGATCCCGCTTGGAGAACCCGTCCGCGATGACGGAGGCCAGCTCCAAGTAGGTGTCCCTGGTGGCCGGCCGCAGCAGATCCAGGTCCACCTCGTAGCCCTCCTCCAGGTGCGGGTCGAACGGCACGCCGACCACCGCCCGGCAGCGCTTGGCGAAGTGCTGCTTCAGCTCCTCGACGTCCACCGAGCTCTTGCGCGTCTTCTTGACCGCCGACAGCACCACCACGGCCTCGGCGGCCAGCGGCCGGTGACCGTGGGCCTGCAGCCAGTCGAGCGTCGCGGAGGCCGACCGCGCGCCGTCCACCGTGACGGGGCTGACCAGCACGATCTGGTCGGCCATGGTGAGGATCGCGCTCATCGCCGAATGCAGCATGCCGGTGCCGCAGTCGGTGATCGCTATGGAGTAGAACTGGTCGAGCAGCTCGGCGACGGCCGCGTAGTCCTCCGCGTCGAACGCCTCCGAGATCGCCGGGTCCCGGTCGGAGGCCAGCACCTCCAGGCGCGACGGCGCCTGCGACGTGTACGAGCGGACGTCGGCGTAGCGCTTGATGCCCGCCCGGTCGTTGAGCAGGTGCCTGACCGTCGAAGGGGACTCCAGCCTGAGCTTGTCCGACAGAGTGCCCCTGTCGGGGTTGGCGTCCACGGCGATGACCCGGTCGCCGCGCTGGGCGGCCAGCGTGGAGCCGAGCGCGATGGTCGTGGTCGTCTTGCCGACTCCGCCCTTCAGGCTCATCACCGCCACCCTGTAGTGGCCCTTGGCCACCGGCCGCCTGATGCGCTCGATCAGCTCCTGGCGATGGCGTTCCTGCTTGGAGGGCCGTGGGTGGATGAGGCCGCCGCTGATCGTGTACACCAGCCGCCGCCAGCCGCCGGTCGGCGGGCGCCTGCGGTTGCGCAGCAGCCGGTCGGGCCGCAGGCTCTCCGAGGTGGTCTCGTCGGGCTCCGGCGGGCCGCCCCAGACGGGCGCGTCCTGCGCCGGGCCGGCCGGTGTCCGCGGGCTCGGCTCCGCGGGTGTCCAGGCGTGCGGCTCTGGTTCCGATGGGGTGGGTGTCCAGGCGTGCGCCTCCGGGTCCGATGCGACTGGCGGCCAGGCGGACGCCTCTGGCTCCGATGCGGCAGGCGTAAAGGCGTGTGGCTGGGGCGGGAAGGGTGTGCCGTTTCCCGACGGCGGGCGGGGCCGCTGGTCGGACTGCGGGGAGGTGGGAGCGGCCGAGAGGTCGTCGGGCGGGCGGTTGGGTGGAGGGAAGCGGAGTGCCCGTTCACGGTCGGGATCGAGCGCCCCGGACGACGCTTTGCGCTTCACCCACTGCGTCGTCGCGCTGGGATCGAAGCCATTTTCATGGGCAGCGGATTCACGCATCACGTCATCAGGTTCGCCGTGCATGCTTCCCCGTTCGCGCTCTCAGTCGTGCAGCGGCTGGCGGCCTGAGTTCCCCCCAGAATGCTTATCAGCGTAGCAAGCCACAATGGCGAACTAAAGACCAATATTTCGCCGAATATGTAGACAGACTAGTGCCGGAGTAAGCCCATAAGGGTGACATAAAGGACTCGGGCCACGACCGCATCATAGGTCGCCTCCCCTACCAGATGGAACCCCCCAGCTTCCAGGGTTGCCCGCAATCGGACCGATCGATCGGTGTTCATGCAGCTCATGGCCTCTGCAAGAGGATCTTTGCGGCCGAGCTGGAGCCCCAATGGCCGTCGGATCGGCGATTGACAGGCGAATTCACTGGTGTTTGCATGTTTTCTCAAGCGAGAGATCGGGGGAAAGTTCTCTCTTGGGCCGCCAACTTCACATGTCCTCACAAATCACTATCTACGACACAAAACGGACATATCTCTCACGGGGTGTGCGACTCGGAAGTGGTGGTTGCGCTGAGCATGAAGCCGATGCTGCAGGCAAAGAACTTAACGAAGCGATATGGCCCTGTCCTCGCGGTAAGCAACGCGAGCTTCGCCATTAGATCGGGGGCGATAACCGGATTCCTCGGGCCGAACGGCGCGGGTAAATCCACCACTATGCGGCTGTTTCTGGGGCTCGATCACCCCACTTCCGGAGCCGCGCTCATCGACGGCAAGCCGATCGGCGAATGGCCGGTCCCTGCCCGCAAGATCGGCGCGGCGCTGGACACCGAGTGCGCGCACCCGGCCCGTCGCGCCATCGACAGCGTCAGGTGGGCGGCCAAACTGGCCGGGGTTCCCGCCGGCCAGGCCGAGGCGCTCCTGGACCGCGTCGGCCTGACGAAGGTGGCCGGCCAGCGTGCCGGGCGGTTCTCCCTCGGCATGCGGCAGCGCTTGGCGCTGGCCATAGCCCTCATCGGCAACCCCGAGATCGTCATGCTCGACGAGCCTATGAACGGCCTCGACCCCGAGGGCATCACCTGGATGAAGGAGTTGCTGCGTACGTTCAGAGACCAGGGCAGGACGGTCTTCGTCTCCAGCCACCTGCTGGCCGAGCTGGAAGACCTGGTCGACGACCTCGTCGTGATCGCGCAGAGCAAGATCATCGGTAGTGGCTCGGCCGCCGCGTTCATCGAGCGCTTCCAGGCCCAGACGATCCGGGTGATGACCGACAAGCCGCAGGCACTCGGCGCGGCCGTGATACAGGCGGGCGGTCAGGTGCTCGACACCGACGGCCAGCGGCTGCAGGTCACCGGCCTGGCCGCGGAGCAGCTCGGCGAGCTGGCCAGGGACGCGGGCGTCGCGGTCTTCGGCCTCGCCGAGGAGCGCAGCCTGCAGACCGCGTTCGCCAAGGCCACGGTCGAACGGAGCGAGATCCAAGGGGAGGTGGGATAGCTCATGAGCTTCGCCGACATCGTGTCCGCAGAAGTGATCAAGATTCGTACCATTCCCGCCTATCTCGTCGCGGCGGTCGTGGCCATGCTGCTCACCGGCGCGGGCGCGCTGGTCATCGCCGGCTCCATCGACGCCCAGGGGAACATCCCGCTGATCGCCCGCGGCGACATGGGCTCCACTGCGGGTGGTTCGGTCAACGCCATCGCGATCCCGTCGGACGTGCTGCTGTACGTGACGATGGTCATCGGCGTCCTGATCGCCACCGCCGATCTGCGCAACGGGACCCTGCGCGTGGCCTCCGTGATGGTGCCGTGGCGGGGGCGGCTGCTCGCGGCCAAGTTCACCGCCGCCGCGGCGGCCGGTCTGGTCGTGGCACTGGCCGGGCTGGTCGTGGGCTACCTCGGCGGTCTCATCGGCGCTGCGGGGCCCTTCGCGCCGGTGTCCGGCGGCGGCTTCGTGGTCCTGCTCGCGATTCTGCTCGCGATCCCGCTGGCCACCGTGCTCGGTGTGGCGGTGGGGCTGCTGTTCAAGAGCACGGCCGCGGCGGTGGCGACCCTGCTGATCTGGGCGCTCGGCTTCGAGCAGGTCCTGCTGTTCGTGCTGCCCAGCTCGGTGTCGGCATACCTGCCGTTCAAGACCGTGGGCGCCAACGCCTCCATCATCGGCGTGCTCGGGCCGCTCCCGGGGCTCGCCGTCTTCGCGGCGATGGTGGCGGTCGTGGTGGCCGCCGCCTGTGTGGTGCACTCCCGCAGAGACCTGGCCTGACATCCGCGTACGAGCCGCTCTGGTCCGCCGGGCCGGGGCGGCTCTTCATGTCCCGGCTTCACCTGCGGAAACGCGAGGAAGCGAGGAGGAAGTGCACAAAGGTGAGACTTGGGACAAGCGCGGGCGCCCCTCGGGGGAACGGCCCCTCGCACACTACGGGGAGGTTCAATCATGAAGGCCGACGTCGTCCCGGCGTCGCTACGCGAGATGAGCAAGCTCGTCTCGCCCTACGGCCTGGTGTCGCGGTTGACCTGGTTACCCGGCGCTGAAGGCGAGCCCGATTTCCCGATCTACACAGGCGCGCTCGGCAACCCGGGCGCCGCGCTCAGCGTGCAGGCCGGATGGGAGCACGACCCATCGTCGGGCAACTTCGATGGGGCGGGGGGAGCCCTCGACCGGGAGACCGCCGCCCACCTGGCGATCGCGGAGTCCCTGGAGCGGTATTCCTCCTGCGCGTGGAACCCCGACAGGCTCGTCTGGGCGACGGCGGAAGAACTGGGTGAGGACGCCATCCCGCCGGCGCGGTGGCCGGCCTGCTCGGCGGCCGAACTCGCCGATCCGCGCTGCGGCCTCGTGCCCAGCGACCCCCGCGTCCCACTCCGGTGGGTCCTCGGGTGGTCCTTCACCCGAGGCCGCCCGGTCTACGTGCCCGCCGTCCAGGTTTACCTGAAGTTCCCGCCGGAGTCCGCGGCCGAGCGGTACACGCACAACGTCTCGACCGGCTGCGCCGCGCACGCCGACCCGCTGTCGGCCGTCACCAACGGCCTGCTGGAGGTCGTCGAGCGCGACTCCATCAGCCTGACCTGGCTGCAGCGGCTGCGGCTGCCCCGGCTGGAGCTCGACCCTGACGAACTCGCGCCCGAGCACCGGGCCTACGTCGACCGCGGCGCTTCGGAGAACATCCGCACGCTGCTGTTCGACGCCACCACCGACCTCGGTGTGCCGGTCGTCTACGGGGTGCAACTCGCCGACCACGACCGGGACCTCGCCCAGGTCGTGATCGCCACCTGCGACGTGGACCCGGGCCGGGCCGTCGCCAAGCTGTTCCGCGAGGCCGCGTCGCTGCGCATCGCGCTGCGGGCGATGAGCCCGAGAAGGCGCGCGACCCAGCCGGGCGAGGTCCTCGGCGTGGTCGCCGGCGCGCTGGAGTCCGGCCCCCTCGATCGGCGGCACCGTTTCGACTTCCTGCTGGAAGGCCCGCGGCCGGTGCGGACGCTGTCCGACCTGCCCCGCCCGGGCCCGGGGGAGCAGCCGCTGGCGTGGCTGCTCGACCGCTTGCACCGGGCCGGATGCGAGGTCGTCGCCGTGGACCTCACCACGGACGAGGCCAGGCAGGTCGGCGCGAGCGTCGTACGTGTCCTGGTGCCCGAGCTGATGCCGCTGTCCTTCGCCCATCGGGCACGCTACCTCGCTCATCCCCGGCTCTACGCCGCTCCGGCGGCGATGGGACATCCGGTGCTCGGCGAGGCCGACGTCAACCCGCTGCCCCAGCCGTTCGCGTGAGGTGCCTGTGAGCTACTCCTTGCTGATCCTCGCCGCGGGATCGTTCGGCCACGCCGTGGCCGGGCGGCTCCGCCGTACCTGCCCCGCCGGCGTCCGGACAGCCGTGCAGGCCGCCGACGAAGGCACGCATCCCAGCCTGTGGCCGTACGCCGATCTCATCGTGCTGGCCACCGCGCACGAACGGCCGCGCCTGGCCGAGGCGGTGGACCGGGCGGCCCACGCCTGGCGGGTGCCCTGGTTCCCGGTCACGATGACCGCGACCGAGGTGCGCTGCGGGCCGGTCGTCGTGCCGGGCCGCACCGCCTGCCACTCCTGCTACGTCAAGCGCCGCGCCCAGCACGGGCGGCCGCCGGGCCCCGGGGAGCGCCCCGTCACCGGCTACCCGGAGCACCACGTAGGCATCGCCGCCGGGTTCGCCCGCCAGGCGATCGACGAGGCGCGCGGCGGCCCCGCGCCCGGCTCCATCGGCGCGACGGTACGCACGTTCGGCCAGGTCGACGGGGTGACCGCGAGCGCCGGCGTCGTCGCGGTGGACCGTTGCCCGCGCTGCCGCAAGGCCGACAGGGACGCGGCGGCGGAGCTGCGCCGCATGTTCGAAAGGGTGCGGGCATGACCGGCGAGTCCATGATCACCGCAGCGGCCATGGGCGCGGCGGCCCGGTTCGACCCGCAGATCCGCGTCCCGCTCAGGCCGAGGATGCGCCGCGGGCTGGCCATCGACTATGAGGCCGATCAGGTGGTGGTGACCGGAGGGCCGAAGCGGCAGCTGCTGCGCGGCAGGTCCGCCACCGAGCTGCTGCCGGGCCTGCTCGCGCTGCTCGACGGCGTCCGCGGCCACGCCGAGCTGGCCGGTGAGCTGGGGATACCGGAGGAATCGGTCTTCCAGACGCTGTCGCTGCTGTGGACGTGCGGGGTCATCGAGGAAGCGCCGCCCGAGGGGCCGGCGCCGCAGGTCAGCCCCGACCTCGCGGACTTCCTGTCCCGGCTGGGCGACTGCACGGGCGCGAACCCCGCCTGGGAGGAGGCGGCGGCCAGGCTCGCCGCGGCTCGCGTCGAGGTCTTCGGCACCGGACGGGCCGCCGCCGCGCTGGCCGAGGAGCTCATGCCCGCGCTACGCGTCAGCCTGGCCGCGGGTGCTGTGCCGGACGCCGCGACCACCCTCGCGGTGTGGGTGGACGACGGCGGCGAAGGGCCCGCGCGGGACTGCTGGGAGCGGGGGCTGCCGTTGCTGCGGCTGCGCGTGCACGGCCGTACAGCGGTGCTCGGCCCGCTGGTCGACCCGCGCGTGACCGCCTGCATGACCTGCCGCGTGGCCGAAGAGGAACCGGACGGCAGGCAGGCCGCGAACGGCGACGCCGAGCTGGCGGCCGGCCTGCTGGCCAGGGACCTGTTCGCGTACGTCTCGCGCGCCGTCACCGGGCCGCTGCCGATGCGCTGGCGCTCGGTGGACCTGGAGACGCTGGCCCAGCGTGACCTGTCGGCCGCGACCAGGCCAGGATGCCCGGACTGCTCGGCCCAGCCGCGGGAGCACGGCACGCCGCTCGCCCGCGCTCCGCTGGCCGCCCGCTACGAGGCCGCGATCGCGTTCCCGCCGAAGGAGCACGCGGACCTCAAAGCCCACCAGATGCACTACAAGCCCTCCAACATGGCGCTGCAGCGCATCGCGCGCACCTGGCCCTCGGCCCGGCCCGTCGACCTGCCGCCGCCCGACTTCGAGCTGCTGGCCCGGCCCGCGTCGGCCAAGCTGGACGCCGAGCGGCTCTCGCTCCTGCTGGCCGTGACGGCCGGCGTCAAGGCCGACAGCAAGGAGCGGCTGTTCCGGTGGACGGCCAGCGGGGGCAATATCGGATCGGTCGTCGCCTATGTCGCAGTCCGCGACGTCCCGGGAATCGAGCCCGGCCTGTACGGCTACGTCGCGCCCGAGCATCGCCTCGCCTGGCTGTCGGCCACAACCCTGCCTGCTGACAACATGCCCGCCGACCAGGTGCCGTCCGACCAGGTTCCGGCCGGTGACAGCCCCGCAAGCCTGGTGCTGACCGGTGACTTCAGCAAGGTCGCGCGCAAGTACGCGGCCTTCGCGCTCCGCATCGTGCTGCTGGACAGCGGCTGCGCGCAGGCCGCCGGCCGGCTCACCGCGCGGGCCCTGGGCGTCGGCTTCCGCCTGCGCGGGCGGTGGGACGACACCGCCGTCGCGGCGCTGCTCGGGATCGACCCGGACGTGCAGCCGATCACCGCCGTGGCGGATCTGGGGGAGAGCCGATGACCAACGCGCACGCGCTCGCCACCGAGCTCATCCAGGCATTCCGCGTCCCGCCGGACGGCATGGGGGCCGTCGCCCCGGCTCCGGTGGGACCGGCGCGGATCGGGCCGGGCGTACGGGCCGGGGGACACGCGGGCAGCCGCGCCGACCTGCTCGACACCCTGGTACGGCGGCGCTCCCAGCGCTTCTTCGCCCCGGAACCGATCCCCGCCGAGCTGCTTGCGGACGTGATCGTCAGCGGGATCAGGGACGACGCCGGCGCCTGGCCCGGCGAGCAACCGCTGCAGACCGACGTGGTCGCCTTCGACGTAGCGGGTGTCGAGCCGGCCATGTTCCGCTTCGACGCCGGGCGGCGTGTCTTCTCACCGGTCGCGCCGCTGCCGCCTCCGGACGAGCTGGAGAACCTGACGCTGCAGACGGAGTTCTGCCACGCCCCGGCCATCGTCTCGATCGCCGTGGACCTGACCGAGGCCGACCGGGCGCACGGCGCCCACGGCTACCGCCTCGTGCTCGGGCGCGCCGGCGCCGCCGCCTACACGATGTGGCTCGAGGCGATCGCCCTCGGCCTGGCCGGCACGGTGTTCGCCGGCTTCATCCCCGCCGCGGTCCGTCGGCCGCTGCGCGCCGACGGCACCAGCCGTCACCACGTCTTCGCCCTGGCAGTCGGGCGAGAACTCCGCGACCAGAGAAGGGAGTGAAAGAAGATGGACAACGACCAGCTCGAGCTATACGCGATAACGGAATCGCTGGAACTGGAGTCCCTGACGGACGGCGCCGCCGCCGCGGGCCCCTGCATCAACTCCGCCTCCACCGCTTCGACCGTGTCCAGCGCGTCCTGCCCGGCCTCGTCTGCCTCGTCCTTCGGCTCGTTCTCGAGCTACACATGATCAACAGATTGGAAGTGATTCCCATGAGTTCCGAGCCGATCGAGCTCTACGCGTTCGACGACGGCTTCGCCATCGAGGAGTTGCCCGAGGGCAACGCGCTCGGCAGCTGGTTCTGCGCGTCATCGGCGTCGACCGCTTCCTGCCCGGGAAGCTCGGCCGCGAGCGTCAGCACCGCCTCCACCTTCGGCTGATGAGGAGGATGACCATGAACGAACACCAGGTCGAACTGTACGCGTTCGATGATGCGCTCGCCATCGAGGAACTGCCCGAGGGCAACGCCCTGGGCTGCTTCGCCTGCGCGGGCACGGCCTCGTCCGCGTCCTGCCCGGCGAGCTCGGCGTCGAGCTTCACCACGGCCTCCACCTATTCATGGTGAGGGGAGGACACCGATGACGTACCACGAGGACCTCGACCTGAGCGCCGTTCAGCTCCCTGACGACGGGCTCGAGCTCGAACAGTTCCGCGAGGGCGTGGCGCTGGCCACCCTGAGCACCACATCCACGCTGGGCACGGCGAGCTGCCCGAGCACCGCGGGATCCGTCATGACCGCGATGTGCTACGGGCCCTGACGCGGTGACAGATCAGGAAACCAGGCTGAGGTCGGCGCCGGCCTCAGCCTCTTGACCGAACGACCCAGGGGCAGGAAATGATCAGCGCACCGAAACTCCGCGAGGACCTCGAGCTCCTCACCGGGATGGACGACCGCCCGCTGGTGTACGACCCCGTCACCGGCGCATACCACCGCGTCACCCGGGCCGCTCAGCTGGTCCTCACCCAGCTGGACGGCACCAGATCGCGCGAAGAGCTGATCGCCCTGCTGAGCGACGGCGGCGGCCGGCGCGACGAGGTGGAGGACTTCCTGACCAGGCTGGAGGAGAGCGGCCTGCTGGTCGGCGCGGAGCGGCAGGACAAGGACGCGAGCGGCAAGCGGATCCGCACGTCCATGTTCATGCCGCGGATCGTCCTCACCCGCTCGCTACCCGCCCTGCTCGAACCGCTCGCCAGAGTGCTGCGCCGCTGGAACGCCAGGGCGCTGGTGGCGGTGGCGGGGCTCGGCGCGCTCGCGGGCTTCTCGCTCGGCGCCTTCACGGTGTTCACCTCGCCGCCCTCGTTCGAGCGGATCGGCGGAGCCGCGTTCGTCGTGGCCGCGCTGCTGCAGCTCGTCGCGGTCCTCGTGCACGAGAGCGCGCACGCGCTGGTGGCGCAGGTGCTCAAAGTGCCCGTCCGCGGGCTCGGGGTGGCGCTGCTGTTCTACTTCCTGCCGCTCGCCTACGTCGACCGCACCGACGCCTACCGGCTGCGCGGCCGCGGCGGGCGGATCGTGCTCGCGCTGGCCGGGCTGATGAGCGACGGCTGGCTGACCGGCGTGAGCGCGGTCGTCGCGCTCACCGCCGACGGCTTCGTCCAGCACACGGCCGCCTTCCTGCTGGTCTTCCAGCTCATCGGCATGGTGATCAACCTCAACCCACTGCTCCCCAGCGACGGCTACGCCGCCATCGAGACCGCCACCGGCCTGGTGGACCCGCGGGGCCGCGCCTTCACCCTGCTCGGCGCCCTGATCGTGCCCAAGCCGCTGCCGAACTACCTGGCGAACCTGGCACTCAAGGCCCGGCTGGCCTACCTGGCCTACGGACTCGTCTGTGCCGCTTACGTCGGGGTGCTCGCGCTGTCCATGATCTCCACGCTGCCCATGCTGGTCCAGGCCGTCGTGGCCGCGGCGGGCCGGTGAGCGGCGTGCCCGGCCGGCTGTCGGGTCCTGTGCTCGCCAGGGTCGCGGGGCTGCCCGCGGACGCGCTGGACATCGTGGGGCCGCCGACCCGCGACCTGCTCGACGAACTCGCCCGGGTGGGCGATGAGCTGGAACGGCTCGCCCCCCGGCTGATCGACGTCCTGTTCGACCTGGTGCCGCGGCTCGATGACGACGTGCCGTTGCGGCGCCGGGTCCTCGCCGGCAAACGGGCGGTCAACAAGCTCGAGGCGCTGCCGTGGGACGACGGCACCGCCGCCCGCGCGCACGCGCGTCTGGCCCCGGAGGACGGGACGCTGCTCGACGCCTGGATCCGGCTGACCGGCGGCCGCGCGGGCCTGCTGGCCAAGCTCGGCAGCCAGCTCGCCGCCGACCGCGCCGCGGCCTTGGAACGACTGCGCGGCAGCCTGGACGATCCCTCCTTCGCCCGCTCCCTGGCCCTCACGGCCCCCGACTGGCTCAGATACGGCCGCCGCGACTCGGCACGCGACAGGCAGACCCTCTACTCCTACGTCTCCCGCGCCGCGGTCAAGACCAGCCCGCTGTCCGGCCTGACCACGGTGGGCCTGGCCGGGACCGCCGGGCTGGGGCGGGCGCACAGCCGTACGACCGCGACGCTCGCCCACCGGGCGCTGTGGCTGCTCGCACACGACGAGCGGACCGCGGGGCTGCTGCGTTACCGGGCCGCGCCGATCGTGGAGGGTGGACCGGCCGCCCCCGCCGGGCTGCTCCTGCACAGCGAGGTGTCGACGGCCGAGGGCATCATCTGGCGGCAGGACCGGGTGGTCGAGGCCGATCACGCCCGCCGCTGGCTGGACCCGCTGGGCGCGCAGGACCGTGCCCTCGACGAGATCCTCGCCTCGATCGGCGGGGTTCGGCCCTTCACGAGATTCGTCCGGCTGCTGGACAGCGGCCTGCTGCACCCCCTGCCACCGTGGCGGCGCGGCGAGGAGCCGTTCGGCGCGCTGATGGCACTGGCCGCGCCGGCACCCGGCGGGCAGGCGGCAGAGGCCCCGGGCGCGCCGGCCGCACGGATCAGCGCGGGCGCGCTGAGCTCCGCCCGCGACCTCGGCTCCAGGGCCTGCCGGGAAGGCGTGAAGGGCAGGCTGAATGCCGCCCAGGCCGTCGGTGAGCTGGCCAGGGCCTGGTCGGAGCGGCCCGGTGGGCTGATCTACGAGGACCGGGAGACCGATGCGGATCTTCCGGATCCCTGCGCTTTCACCCCGGTACGCGAGGACCTGGCGGCGCTCAGCGCCAGGATGAGACCGTGGGTTTTCCGCTCGCACGTCTACGACCTGCTGCTGAATCGGTTCGTGGCCGAGTACGGCCGCGGCGGCCACTGCCGCGACCCGCTGGGGTTCCTCATGCGCATCGCGACGGACGGCGACTCCCACACGCCGCTCGAGCAGGCCGTGGGCATGGACCTGAGGAGCCGGGCCGCGCCGGGGGAGCGGGCCTGGTTGCCGGTCGGGCCCACCAGCGCTCCACCGGGCGCGGCACTGCTGGTCCAGTTCGAGGCCGACGACTGGGCCGACGTGGCCGACGGACGCCATCGCATGGTCGTCAACAACTTCAGCTACGGCAGCGGTGGCCTGTTCACCCGTTTCCGCGAGCTGCTGGGCGAGGACCTGCGTACCCGGCTGGCCGGTCACGTCGCCGCCTGCTGGCCCGGGGCGAGCCACCGTGAGCTGGTCGTGTGGACCGAGTGCAACACCGTCCAGGCCGAGTGCGCCGGCCTGCTGCCGCCCCTGCTCGTGCCCGGCGAGCCGGACGCACCCAGCGGGCTGCGGCTGGAGGCGACGGTGCTCGCGCACGACCGGGACAGTGACACACTGTCGCTGCTGGAGCCGGGGGGCGCGCCGATCGGCCTGGCCTACCTGGGGCTGATCCCGCAGCACCTGCTCCAGTCCTACGTCCGCCTGCTCGCGGTCCTGGCCGATCCATGGGTCAACGCCGCGCCGTACTCCGACTACACGCTGACCAGGTTCGACCTGCTGTCCCACTGCGGTGAGGACGTGGTGGCGCTGCCCCGCGAGACACACGGCCGGGTCGTCACCCGCCGCGCCTCCTGGATCGCGCCCGTGAGGGCGCTCCCGCTGCCGGAGCCGGGGCAGGACGAGGCCGCGCGGGCGTCCCTGGCCCACCGGTTCCGCCGGGTCCACGGCATGCCGGAGGAGGTGTTCGTCCACCAGCTCGGCGCCACCACGATGCGGATGGGCGGTGAACGCAAGCCGTTGTGGGTGTCGCTGTCGTCGCCGCTCTCGCTCGACACGCTGGCGCAGTGGCTGCGGCCGGAGACCGGCCATGTACGCATCGTGGAGGCACTGCCCGAGCGCCACCTGCACCCGCAACGCGATGCCGCGGGACGGCGCAGGGCGACAGAGCACGCCGTGCTCGTGCACTGGCCGCGACAGGGGAGCTGACCGGCATGGAGCGACTCGGGGAGCTGTCCGGCACTGAGCGACAGGGGGAGCTGACCGGTATGGACTGGTGGTACGTCCGTGCCTATCCCGGCGGCGCCGAGCTCATGGACCCGGCAGTCCGCCTCCTCGTGCCTTGGCTGCGCGAGCAGGCGGCCCGCGAGGGCGCGGCGCGCTGGTTCTTCGTCCGCTATTGGGACATGACAGGCCACCACCTGCGCCTGCGACTCAGCTGCCCGGCCGACGGCGTGGACCGGATGCACGAACGCCTCCCCGAACTGGAGGACCTCCTCGCGGCCCTGCGGCCGGAGCCGGTCGAGCGGCTGGTCCCCGGCGACTTCCCCGGCCCGCTTCCCGCCCGGCGCGCGGCCGCCGCCTGCCTGTACGCACCCGAGCTCGGCAAGTACGGCGGCGCGGCCGGAGTGGCGCTGGCCGAGGAGTTGTTCACCACGTCCTGCGCCTGGTACGCCGACGCGCGGCTCACGGATCTGGATCGCACGGCCGAGCGGGCGGCGCTGGCCGTGGCCTACATGCGCGAGCTGGGGAACACGCTGCCGGAGCCGGAGCGCAAGGGCTTCTGGGCCGCGCACCGCGCGCATTGGGGCTGGCAGCTGCGCTTGGCGGTCCCCGGCCAGGACCGGCTCCGCGCCCTGCTCGTCAAGACCGCCTCGGCGCTCCCGGCCTGCCCTTCGGACGTGGCCGCGCAGGTCGAGGCGGTACGCGCGGTGCTCGACGGCGCCGCGGCGGCGAGCGTGCCCGTCTCGCGGGCCGAGCTCCTGCTCCAGTACATGCACATGGACCTCAACCGGCTCGGCTTCGTGCCCGCCGAGGAGTGCCTGCTGGGGCTCATCGCTTGTCAGTGATGGAAAGTACTTGCCAAATTGGAAAGTAACTTCTATCGTGGAAAGCGATGAGCCAGGCGCCACGAGAGAGGTTCCTCGCCATGCCCATGAACGACCTGGCAGTCGTCTTCGACAACGTGGTGAAGCGCTACGACCGGCTCGCCGCGATGGACGGGATCACGCTGAGCATCGAGAGCGGTGAGATCTTCGGCTTGCTCGGCCCCAACGGCGCGGGCAAGACCACCAGCATCGAAACACTCGTCGGGCTACGCAGGCCCACCTCGGGCCGGGTCCTGGTCTACGGCTACGACCCGATCGCGCAGCGCGACGAGATCCGCAGGCTCGTCGCGGTCCAGCCGCAGCACGCCGCGCTCTTCGAGCAGCAGACCGTCGCCGAGCTGCTGCGCGTGTGGGCCTCCTTCTACCCCGACCCGGCCGACCCCGACGACGTCATCGGCAGGCTGGGCCTCGGCGACTCGCGTGACGTCAGAGTCTCCAAACTGTCCGGAGGCCAGCAGCAGCGGCTGCTCGTGGGCACGGCGCTGATCTCCCGCCCCCGGCTGTTGGTGCTCGACGAGCCCTCGACCGGCATGGACCCCAACGCGCGCCAGGACCTGTGGGAGGCGGTCCGCGGCCATCGGGACTCCGGCGGCACTGTGCTGCTGTCCACTCACTCCATGGAGGAGGCGGAGACGCTCTGCGGCCGGGTCGCCATCCTGCACAGCGGCAAGGTCGTCGCCCTCGGCGCCCCCGACGAGCTGATCCGGCAGCACGCGCCCGATCAGGAGCTGCGGTTCACCGTGGCGTCCGGCACCGCGCTGGGCGAGCTCGAGTCGCGCCCCGACGTCTCGGAGTTGTCCGCGCACGAGCAGAACGGCCACACCAGGGTGAGCCTGCGCACCTCCGACCCCGACTCGCTGTTCACCGTGCTCACCACGAGGCTGGGCGCGCGGCAGATCCAGACCAGGGACGCCGGGCTGGAGGCGGTCTTCCGCCGCGTCACCGGCGCGAGCTTCGCCGACATCCATGGAGAGGGATGACACCATGGCCTCAGCGACCCGCGAGCTCTTGGGCTTGCACACCCGCGAACTCCTCAGAGACCGCAGATACTTCTATTTCGTCCTGGTCTTCCCCTTCGGCATGGCAGGGATCTTCCTCGCCATCGCCAAGCTCATGCCCAGCGGCGAGGGCGCCCCCGACTTCGAGCAGATCGTCGTCCCGATGGCGCTCTACCTCTCCGTCACCGGCGCGGCGCTCACCATGACGGCGGGCCCGCTGGCGGCCATGCGCGCCAAGGGCACGCTGCGGCTGCTCGGCACCACGCCGATAACCCGGGCCAGGCTCGTCCTCACCCACGTGCCCGCCCGCCTGGCGATCGTCGTGGTCCAGACCGTTCTGGTGCTGGCGCTGGCCCTCGCACTCGGATTGCTGGACCTCTCGGCGGTGCCCGCGCTGCTCGGCATCACGCTGCTCGGGCTTGCCATGTTCGGGGGCATCGGCTACCTCATCGGCGGGCGCATGTCCTCGCCCGACGCCGCCACCAACGTAGCCACGCTCGTCCAGCTCGCGGCGCTGTTCATGAGCGGGCTGACACTGCCGCTCTGGCTCTTCCCGAAGGCCGTCGGCACCGCGCTGAGCCTGCTGCCCAGCTCCTTCTACGCCGACCTGATGGCCACCCAGCTGCCGGGCGGCCGGCCCTTCCACCCGGTCTGGCTCTCGGTGCTGGTCGTGGCCTGCACCACCGGGGTGGTGGCGTGGCTGGCGGTCAAGACGTTCAAATGGGATCAGGGAGAGGAGTAAAGGACCATGGATAGAGAACAGGCGGCGCACGCGTTGTCCGATGCCGGAGCCGCGGGCTCCCGGCTCCGCGCCAAAGCTCGGCTGCACGCCGCCGTGTCCTTCGTGCTCGGGCTGGCCGCGGTGGCGATCCTGCTGGTCTTCGGCGTGCTCGTGCCGCCTCCGGCCAGCTACGCGATCATGGGGGTGGGACTGCTGCCGCTGATCGCGCTCGGCATCTACACCGGCTCGCGGCCCGTGGTGCCCCGCCACTACGCCGCCCTCTACCAGCTCTGCGGCGCGGCGGGGGCGGGCATCTACTCGGTGGTCGTGGTCGTCGGCGCCGCGGTCTTCCCCGGATCCCTGGCGTGGTGGTTGCCCGGCGCGCTGCTCACCGCCGTGCCCTTCTTCGCGGTCGGATATCTCGATCTCAAGGCGGCAAGAGGCAGGCCGTGAAGCACCCGCGCAAGGAACTCGACGAGACCATTCACGCGCCGGTCCGGTTCTCGATCGTGGCCGCGCTCGCGGCAGTGGACCAGGCCGACTTCAGGTCCCTGCGCGACGCCATCGAGATCAGCGACTCCGCGCTGTCGAAACAGATCTCCACGCTGGAGGCGGCCGGCTACGTCAAGGTACGCAAGACGTTCGTGGGCAAGCGCCCCCGCAGCTACCTGTCACTCACCCCCGGTGGCAGGGCCGCCTTCGAACGGCACCTGCGCGCGCTGCAGGAGATCGCCGGCAGTGCGGTCGTCACGAAGACGGAGGGGGACTAGCGGGCGTGGCCGCCAGGAAGGCCCTGGCCGTCCTGGTGCGGGCCACCACCCGCCCGAGCCCCGAGCTCAGCGCCATTTCCTCCGCGCAGGCCAGGGTCTGCTGGGCGGCCTCGGGATCGCCGAGCAGGATCCGGGTGGTGCCGAGGTCGAGGAGGATCTGTGACTGCATCACCCGGTCGTCGAGGTGCCTGGCGATGTCCAGGGCGTGCTCGAACTCCAGGTTCGCCTTCTCCAGCGTGCCCGTCCTGACCGCATGCTTGGCCAGGCCACGCCGAATCTGCGCCTCGCTTCGCAGGCTGCCGCCCTCACTGCACAGCTCGAGCGCACGGCCGAGGCAGACCTGCGCCTCCTCCTGCTCACCGGTCCTGTGGAACACCATGGCCAGCCCGCCGAGCGCGTCGGCCTCCGCCACCGGGTCGCCGCTCTCCCGCAGCAGGCTCGCCGCCTCCTCGTAGGCGTCGCGGGCCATGGCGAGGTCCTCGTGGAGCTGGTGGAGGTCGCCTCGCAACCGCAGAGCGAGCCCCTTGCCGTGGCGGTCGTCCAGTTTCCCGAAGAGCTCCAGCGCGCGGTCGGCGTGGTCGCCCGCGCTGACGTAGTCACCGACCAGCAGCGCTCGCTGGCCGAGCGAGTACAGCAACGCCCCCTCGCCCCTGATGTTGCCGGCCTGCCGTACGCAATCGAGGGCGAGCTGGTGGGACTCCAGCCACCGGGCGAAGTGCGGGCCGGTCTCGAGCAGCGCCAGCGGGGCGATCGCCAGCTCCCAGCAGGTCTCGGCCAGGCCGGTGGCCGCGGCTCGCCGTACGCCGGTCATGAGCTCGTCGAGATGGTCGGCCAGCCAGGTGGGACCGGGCTCGGCGCCGCCCGCGGGGTGACGCGGAGCCGTGCCACGGGGAATGGCGTGGTCTCTGCCGCGAAGCCGAGCGTGGGCGGCGTCGGCGAGGGTCAGCCAGGTGCCGAGCGCCCGCTCGACCGCGGCGCGGCGCACAGGCTCGGCGTCCTCCGCGGCGGCCCGCTCGGCGGTGAAGGCGAGCAGCAGTTCGGGGCAGCGGTAGCGGAAGCCACCGCCTTCCGCCGGGCCCTCGGGGACCAGGAAGTGCGCCTCCGCCAGCTCCGCCAGCAGATTTTCCGCCGTGTCCACGGGTAGGCCGGCGAGCGCGGCGGCCACGGAGGAGGAGATCTCCGGCACGCCGTAGCAGCCGATGGCCCGCGCCAGCGCACGCAACCTGGGCGAGAGGGCGGCGTAGCCGTGCCGCAGCGTGGGCCGTACGGACTGACCGTCGTGCCGCAGCGTGTCCAGGATGGCCGAGGGGTCGGCGAGCCGGTCGGCCAGGTGCTTGAGCGGCCAGTGGGGGCGCGCGGCGAGCTTGGCGGCGGCGATGGTCAGCGCCACGGGCAGGCCCGCGCACAGCTCGACGATCCGGTCGGCCGCCTCCCGCTCGGCCGCCAGCCGCTCCTCGCCGACCGTCGCGGCCAGCAGTCTCCTCGCGTCCGCGCCGGTGAGCGCGGGCACGGTCACCCGATGCGCGTCCCGCAGCAGGGCCAGTGCCGAGCGGCTGGTCACCACGACCGCGCTGCCCGCGCTGCCCGGCCGGAACGGCAGGACCATCCCCGGGTCCGCCGCGCCGTCCAGCACGATCAGCACCCGGCGGACGGCAAGCGCGCTGCGCAGCGCCACCGACCGGGCGGTGACGCCGTCGGGGATCTCGCGCACACCGAGCGCGGACAGGAACCCCTTCAGCGTCTCGCCGGGGTCGCCCGAGCCGTCGGCGTAGAGCTGCCCGTCGGGGAAGTCTCCGGCCACCCGGTGCGCGGCCTCCAGCGCGAGCGCCGTCTTGCCGATCCCGCCGGGTCCGGCCATCACCAGCAGCCCCACGCCGCCGCGCAGGGCGGACACGGCCTCCGCCAGCTCGCCGTCGCGGCCGACCAGCGCACCCGGGCGCGGTGGGAGCTGACGAGGCACGGTGGGCGGCCGCGCGGCGGGCTCGTCGTGGCGTGGCCCGTTGACCCCGGAAAGCCGCTGCCGGCCGAGCCCGGGATCCTGGCGCAGCACGCGTAGCTGTAGTTTGCGCAGCTCGGGGTCGGGGTCGGTGCCCAGTTCGTCGCGCAGCAGCCGCTCCAGGCCGGCGAACACAGCCAGCGCTTCGCTGCCCCGTTGCGCCCGATACAGCGCGAGCATGAGCTGGGCGTAGAAGCGCTCGCGCATGGGGTGCGCGTCGGTCAGGTCACGCAGCTCGGCGATCAGCTCGCGGTGCCTGCCGAGCGCGAGGTCGGCGTCGATGCGCTCTTCCATCGCGCTCAGCCGCCGCTCGTTCCAGGCGGACGCGGCCGTCAGCGACGCCGTGCTGTCGAGCCCGGCCAGCGCGGGCGCCCGCCACAGAGCCAGCGCCGCCCGAAGCGTCCTGGCTCCCTCGGCGTGGTCGCCCGCCCGCGCGGCGGCCCGCCCCCGGTCGCACAGCCGCGTGAAGACGAACGCGTCGATCGCCTCCTCGTCGGCGTCGAGCGTGTAGACGTTGTCGTGCACCTCGATGGTGACGCCATGCCGGCGTAGCTCGCCCACACCGCGATGGACCTGGTTGCGTGCGCTCTTGCCGGGCGCGTCGCCGTAGATGACGTCGATGAGCCGGTCGACGGACGCGGAGAAGGACGGGCTCAGGATCAGGTGCGCGAGAACGGCACGCGAACGGCGGGTGGTCAGGCGGATCTCTTGGTCATGCTGCCAGATGACGGGTGGACCGAGAATGCCGAAGCGCAACGACACACTGCCCCCTCTTGTGTCGCCCGTGACTGCGTTGAGTTGTTGCGGCAAGATCGCCCAATACTGTGGGAGTGTTCTGGACCGTACCCGCTTGTGGGCAATGGTAGCTCTCCGTGGCCGATCTTCTGGCTTTTGCTCATTCTGCTGCCGACCACTTGAGATCCACTTACATGCGCCTGAAATGCCGCGTCGTTATTTCCGTGCAAGCCGCAGAATGGCGTGGTCGTCGGTGAGGTAGGGCAGTTCCAGCCGGATGCTGTTGATGCGGCCGGGCGAGGTCGGAGTCAGGGTGAGCTTGCCCTCGTCGCGGCAGCGGCCGTTGACGCAGGTGCCGCTGACGCTCACGCTCATTCCCTCGGCCCGCAGCCCGCCGGTGGAACCCAGGAGCGCGAGAACGGCTTCGTCCGCGTTGAGGGAGCTGATCGTGAGCCGCTGCAGGCCGAACCGCTCGTCGATGGTGAGGCGGTCGCCTGCCCGGATGTCGACCTCGCAGTCGGCGTCCCTACAGGCAGCCAGATCGTTCCCGTCGGCCGCCGCTTGCGGGCTGGCAGCCGGGGTGGGGGTGGATACCGTCGGCGTGGGGGGCGCCGTCGGTGTCGCTGCCGTCGGTGTCGCCGCAGGGGCCGCCGTTGCCGCGGAGGGCGGCGCCGGCGGTGCGGCGGGTTGGTTGGCGCAGGCAGTGAGCGTGATCAGCAGGGCGGCGGTGGTGAGCCGGGCGAGGATCGGCATAAGGCTCCTCGGGTCAGGGCGGCGTGACGACGTGCCCCATCGGACGGTTTCGGCAAGCGGTCTTCTTCGTGAAGAGATAACCCCCTGACGCCGCGTTCACACGGACGGTGACGGTCCGGTGTCGGCAAAAGGGCGACCGAGGGGGATCGCGTCCCCGATGATGTAAAAGATTTTGGACATGACGTCAAAGATTCGTTACGTTAGGGATGTCAAAGATGCTTTACATCATCGAAGGGGGAGAGAGCATGACCGCGTCGGAAACAACCCATCAGCCGATACGCCGGGCCGGCCTGATCGCGGGAATCGCGCTGCTCGCGATCGCCGTCGTGGCAGGCCTGGCCAACTTCGGCGTCCTGGAGAACCTCGTCACCGAAGGCGACGCGGAGCGGACCGTGCGGGACCTGCGCGAGGCGGAGGGCCTGTTCCGCTACGGCGTGACCGGCTTCCTCCTGGCCGCCCTTCTCGACGTGGTCGTGGCCTGGCCGCTGCTGGTCTACTTCAAGCCGGTGAACGAAAGCGTCGCCACACTCGCGGCCTGGTGCAGGGCGGTGTATGGGGGCGTGTTCATCGTTGCGATCGCCCAGCTCGCCGCGGTGCCGTCCCTCCTCGGCGCCACCGGCGTCTTACCCGCCGAGGTGCTGTCGAAGATCAACGCATTCGATGACATCTGGAAGGCCGGCCTCAGCCTCTTCGCGCTTCACCTGGCACTCCTGGGATACCTGGCGTACAAGTCGCGCTATGTGCCCAGGTGGGTGGGTGTCCTCCTCGTGATCGCGGGGCTCGGCTATCTCGTGGACAGCCTTGGCGTGCTCCTCGTGCCGGGCTATTCGCTCGAAGTGGCCATGGTCACGTTCGTCGGCGAGCCCGTGCTCATGATCTGGCTGCTGGCCAAAGGGTGGAACGTCGCCGTGCACGAGCGCGGGCGGGGGCCTAACCGCCCTGGGTCATGATGGTCTTCTGCTTGGAGCACTCGCCGGTGGGGCGCTTGGAGGTGCCGCGGCAGACCTGGACCTTGATCTGCAGGACGCTGCCGTAGTTCTTGCGGAAGGTCCCGGTGCCGGGCGTGCAGTTGTAGAAGCCGTAGACCTTCCACCGGCCGTTGCGGGCGTCCTGGGCGCGCAGTACGGCCCAGGCGCAACCCTTGCCGCGGGTGTCCTCCAGGTTGCCGTACACGACATGGCCGAACTGGCTGATGGCCACCTTGCCCCAGGCGCTGGCCATGCCGTCGGCGGAATGGACGGGGCGCCACTTCCAGATGGCGGGCGTGGCCGCGGCGGGGACGGCCACGCCCAGCGGAAGGATGGCGGCGGTGAGGAGGGTGAGCAGACGCATGAGGGGACTCCGGAATGACGCGTGAATCGGACACTCCTAGAGATAGGCCCCCATACTTGTGAGCGACTTGGAAGCCACGGGTTCAGGTCTTGAGCAGGTCGAGGGCGATGTCGACGATCATGTCCTCCTGGCCGCCGACCAGGCGGCGCCGGCCCACTTCGAGCAGGATGGTCCGTACGTCGATGCCGTACTGGCGGGAGGCGGCCTCGGCGTGGCGCAGGAAGCTGGAGTAGGCGCCGGCGTAGCCGAGGGTGAGGGTTTCGCGGTCCACCTGGACGGGGCGGTCCTGCAGCGGGCGGACGAGGTCGTCGGCGGCGTCCTGCAGGGCGAACAGGTCGCAGCCATGGGTCCATTCGTTGAGGTTGGCGACGGCGATGAAGGGTTCGATGGGGCAGTTGCCGGCGCCCGCGCCGTGCCCGGCCAGAGAGGCGTCCACGCGGGTGACGCCTTCCTCGACGGCGACGACGGAGTTGGCCACGGCGAGGGAGAGGTTCTGGTGGGCGTGGATGCCGAGCTGCGTGCCGGGGTCGAGGACGTCGCGGTAGGCGCGGATGCGTTCCCGGACGCCGTCCATGGTGAGGCGACCGCCGGAGTCGGTGACGTACACGCAGTGGGCGCCGTACGACTCCATGAGTTTGGCCTGGCGCGCGAGTTCGGCGGGGGCTGCCATGTGGCTGAGCATGAGGAAGCCGGCGACGTCCATGCCGATCTCGCGGGCGGTGGTGATGTGCTGGGCGGCGACGTCGGCTTCGGTGCAGTGGGTGGCGATGCGGATGGAGCGCACGCCGAGGGAGTAGGCGTGCTTGAGCTCGGCGATGGTGCCGATGCCGGGCAGCAGCAGGGTGGTGAGCGTGGCCCGGTTCGCCGCCTCGGCGGCCGCCTCGATCCATTCCCAGTCGGTGTTGCTGCCGGGGCCGTAGTTGACGGAGGCGCCGGCCAGGCCGTCGCCGTGGGCGACCTCGATGGCGTCCACGCCGGCCGCGTCCAGGGCGGCGACGATGCGGCCCACATCGTGCGGGGTGATGCGGTGCCGTACGGCGTGCATGCCGTCCCGGAGGGTCACGTCCTGGATGTAGAGGCTCATGCGGTCGCTCCTGCGATGGCGATGCGTTCGGCGACGCGCAGGGCGGCCGAGGTCATGATGTCGAGGTTGCCGGCGTAGGCGGGCAGGTAGTGGGCGGCGCCCTCCACCTCCAGGAACACCGACACCCGGGTGGTCACCGGCTCGGGGGTGAGCGTGGTCACCGGCTCGTCGATGGGGGTGAACTGCACGTCCTGTTTGAGCCGGTAGCCGGGGACGTACTTGGCGACCTCGGCGACCATCTCCTCGATGGAGGCTCGGATGGCGTCGTGGCCGGCGTCGCCGATCAGGCAGAAGACGGTGTCGCGCATGATGAGCGGCGGGTCGGCGGGGTTGAGGACGATGATCGCTTTGCCGCGGGCGGCGCCGCCGACCGATGCGATGGCGGCGGCCGTGGTCTCGGTGAACTCGTCGATGTTGGCGCGGGTGCCGGGGCCGGCCGACTTGGCGGCGATGGAGGCGACGATCTCGGCGTAGGCGACGGGGGTGATGCGGGAGACGGCGTGCACGATCGGGATGGTGGCCTGACCGCCGCACGTCACCATGTTCACGTTGCGTGCGCCGAGGTGGGCGTCGAGGTTGACCGGCGGGACGACGAACGGGCCGATGGCGGCCGGGGTGAGGTCGATGAGCGTCTTGCCGTAGGGCTCCAGCTTGGCGGCGTTGGCGAGGTGGGCCTTGGCGGAGGTCGCGTCGAAGACGATGTCGATGCCGGCGAAGCCGTCCATGGCGATCAGGCCGTCCACGCCCTCGTGGGTGGTGGGGACCTTCAGGCGGCGGGCGCGGGCGAGGCCGTCGGAGTCGGGGTCGATGCCGACCATGGCGCCCATCTCCAGGGTGCCGGAGAGGCGGAGCACTTTGATCATCAGGTCGGTGCCGATGTTGCCGGAGCCGATCACGGCCACCTTGGTCTTGTTCATGACGCGTCCTCGAAGGTCACGGCCACCGCCCCGAGTCCGGAAATTTCGGCTCGTACGGTGACACCGGGGGAGATGGGAACCATCGGTCCCAGAGCGCCGGAAAGGATCACCTGGCCTGCGCGCAGCGGATCGCCGAAGTCCCGGGCGGTGCGTGCCAGCCACAGCAGCGCGTTCAGCGGGTCGCCGAGGCAGGCGGCCCCGTTGCCTTCGGAAACGATCCGGCCGCCCGCGTCCATGCGCATCGTCGCCTCGACGGGTTCGAACGCGCTCAGCGGCAGCCGCTCCGAGCCCAGCACGTACAGGCCGCTGGAGGCGTTGTCGGCGACGGTGTCGGTGATCGTGATGTCCCAGTTCGCGATGCGGCTGTCCACGATCTCCAGCGCGGGCGTCGCGTAGTCCACCGCCGCCCGGACGGCCGCCAGGTCGAGGTCCTCGGAGAGGTCGCGGGCCAGGACGAAGGCGATCTCGGCCTCGACCTTCGGCTGCAGGAGGCGTTCCACGGCAGCGGTGCCGGACACTTCCATGTCGGCGAACAGCACGCCGAAGTCGGGCTGATCCACGCCGAGCTGCCGCTGCACGGCCGGGGAGGTGAGGCCGATCTTCCGGCCGGTGACAGCGCCGGCCCGGCGGGCGTTGAGGCGGCGTTGCACCTCGTAGGCGGCGGCGACGTCGGTGATGAGGTCGCGGACCGGCCGGCACGGCTTGCCGGTGAGAGCCGCGTCCGCCAGCCGGTCCACGGCCTCGTCTATGGCGCTCATCGCGCGGCCTCCGCCGTCGCGACCGCGAAGCCGGCGATCCATTCGGGGATCGCGCGGTAGAAGCGGGAGGTCATCCGGTACTTGCCGGTGGCGGCGAGCGAGGCGAACGCGGCGATCCACGTCCGCACCTCGTGCGCCGATCCGCCGCCCTGCTCTCCCATCCACTCCACGCTCCAGCCGTCCACGTCGGAAAGGCGGCCGCTCGCGAGCGTGTCCAGGACCAGGTTGTCCCAGGTCGGGTTGATGGGGATCATCGCTGTGGAGCCGGCGGCGTAGTCGCGGCCGGCCTGGATCACGCGCTGCTCACCGCGTGCACGCTGCTCGGGCGTGGGCGGGTGGCCCTCGATGAGCGCGTCGGCCACCCGCGGCGGGGCGCCGTCGAGCACCGGGACGGGCGGATCGTGGGAGAGCCCGCCGGAGCCGAGGAACAGCACCCGCCGGTCCAGCTCGGCGGCGGCCTCGCCGATGGCGGTGCCGAGGGCGCGGATGCGGCTGACCGGGCCGAGCGGGGTGGCCACCCCGTTGACGAAGACGGGCACGACAGGCACGTTCGCGATGCCGCCGAACAGCACCTCCAGCGGCTGCACGAACCCGTGGTCCACGGTCATCCGCGCCGAGATCGTGAGGTCGACGCCGCGATCGAGCACACCGCTCGCGATGGCGCGGGCGGCGCCGGCGTCCACCGACAGCGCTCCCGCGGCCGAGCCGAAGTCGCCGACCGCGCCGGCCTCGGTGGCCAGGCAGAAGGGCGGCATCTCCTTGTAGAAGAAGCCGTTGTAATGGTCGGGGGCGTACAGCACGACCAGCTCGGGGTCGAACGCGCGGACGAAGGCCCGGGCCTCGTCCACGGCGGCGTCCACCGCCGCGATGACCTCGGGCGCCGGGTCGTTCTTGCCGATGAGCGGGGAGTGGGACAAGCCGACGGCTGCGGCTTTCATGAGGCGATCTCCTTAATGACGAGCTTGCCGGTGAGCCGCCCGTCGATCATGAGCTGGAAGCCCTTGTGGATCTCGTCGAGCGGCAGCGTGCGGTCGATCACCGGGCGCAGGCCCGTGGCGTCCATCATCCTGAGCAGGGCGACGAGCTCGCCGCGGGTGCAGCCGGTGGAGCCGAGGATGCGCTGCTGCAGGTAGAAGATCCGGCCGAGGTCGGCGGGCGGGTTCGTGCCGCTGGTCGCGCCCGCGATGACGATCGTGCCGCCGGGACGCAGCGACTTCAGCGAGTGCGACCAGGTCGCCTCGCCGACCGTCTCGATGACGACGTCCACGTGCTCGGGCAGCCGCTCGCCGGTCGGCACCGCGGCGCGGGCTCCCCAGGCGAGAGCCTGGATCCGCTTGTCCTCGCTGCGGCTGGTCGCGTACACCACGGCGCCGGCGGCGACGGCCAGTTTGATCGCGGCCGAGGCGACCCCGCCGCCCGCGCCCTGCACCAGCACCCGGTCGCCGGCGGTGATCCGCGCCTGGGTGAACAACATCCGGTACGCGGTCGTCCAGGCGACCGGCAGGCACGCGGCCTCGTCGAACGACAACCACGACGGCTTGGGGATCAGGTTGCGGGCGGGCACCGTCAGGTACTCGGCGAAGGCGCCGTCGTGCCGCTCGGACAGCAGGGCCCGGTTCGGATCGAGGGTCTCGTCGCCCCGGCCGGCGTCCGGGTCGGCGATGACCGGGTGCACGATGACCTCGTTGCCGTCCTCGTCGTACCCGGCGGCGTCGCAGCCGAGGACGATCGGCAGCCGGTCGGGCGGGTGGCCGACGCCGCGCAGCGTCCACAGGTCATGCATGTTGAGCGAGGACGAGACGACCCGGACGATCGACCAGCCGGGCCGGGGTTCGGGCCTGGGTACGTCGCCCAGGACGAGCCCGGCCAGCGGGTCGGTCGCGCTCTGGGAGACGGCGGTGGCGGCAAGCATGCCCCCACGCTGTCCGACGGTCATCGCCGGGGAACAGCGCGTGTGCCGCCGTACGGAACAAGGGTTGGAAAGCGGCGGGTCCGTGGCTGTTATCTGGCCCCATGACCATCGAACCCCCGCGCGGTGCCCTGCGACGCCCGGCCGAGCTGGCGCGGACCATCGACGTCTCCGGGCTCGTCGATGCCGAGGGCGGGCTGGTGGATCGTGCCATCTTCACCGACCAGCAGATCTACCAGCAGGAGCTGCGTCGCGTGTTCGCGCCGAGCTGGCTGTTCCTCGCGCACGCCGACCAGTTCCACAAGCCCGGCGACTTCTTCACCACCTACATGGGCGAGGACCCGGTCATCGTCACCCTCGACCGCAACCGGCGCGTCCGCGCCTACCTCAACTCCTGCCGCCACCGCGGCGCCCGCGTCTGCCGCGCCGACTACGGCGCCACGCGCAACTTCACCTGCACCTACCACGGCTGGTCGTACGACCTCGAAGGCAAGCTGGTCAGCGTGCCGAACAAGGCGGGCTACCCGGAGTCGTTCGAGACGGGCGAGTGGGGCCTGGTCGAGGTGCCCCACGTCGAGAACTACCGCGGCCTGATCTTCGGCACCTGGAACCCGGACCCGGTGCCGCTGCGCGAGTCGCTCGGCGACATGGCCTGGTACATGGACGCGATGCTCGACCACGACGACGAGGGCACGGTGGTCGTGGGCGGCGTGCACAAGTGGGTGCTGGAGGGCAACTGGAAGCTGGCGGCCGAGCAGTTCGCCACCGACTGGTACCACGTCAACATGAGCCACGCCTCGGCGCTCATGCTGCTCTCGCCCACCGGCAAGGGCCCCAAGGACGAGATCGTGCACCGCACCGGGCGCCAGTACGCCGGCCGGAACGGTCACGGCGCCGGCTTCCCGGTGCACCCGAAGAACCGCTTCGACGCGAGAACCGTCCACCAGTGGACCGACTATCAAGCGCTGCGCGAGCGGCTCGGCGACGCCCGCGTCGAGGGCCCGCTGACCAACGGGCACGCCACCGTCTTCCCCAACTTCTCCTACCTGCCGGTCAACGGCTCCATCCGGATCTGGCACCCCAAGGGCCCGGACCGGATGGAGGTGTGGGCGTGGACGATCGTCGACAAGTCCATGCCGCACGAGGTCCGCGAGGCGCAACGCCTGTACAACCTGCGCACGTTCGGCCCGAGCGGCATCTTCGAGCAGGACGACGGCGAGAACTGGAGCGAGGTGCAGGCCGTCTCGCACGGGTTCATCACCAACAACGTGCCGCTCAACTACCAGATGGGCCTCGGCTCCGAACGCGAGGACGGCCGTCACCCCGGCACGACCAGCGAGCTCTACAGCGACGCCGCCGGCCGGGCCTTCTACGCGCGCTGGCGCGAGCTCATGAACACCCCGGCCTGGCACGAGGAGGACAAATGACTCAAGGAATCCGGGTCGCGGCGCTGGACGACATCCCCGAGGGCGAGGGCGTCGCCATCGACAAGGCGATCACCGGCACCGCCGACGACATCGCGCTGCTGCGCGACACCGACGGCAGCGTGTGGGCGCTCGACGACACCTGCACGCACGAGGACGCCTCGCTGGCCGACGGCTGGGTCGAGGACGGCTACGTCGAGTGCCCGCTGCACTCCAGCAAGTTCTGCCTGAAGAACGGCGAGGTTCAGGGCCTGCCCGCCACCCGGAGCACCTGCCCGCACCGGGTCGAGGTCCGCGACGGCGAGGTCTACCTCTTCCCGAACCAAGCGCCATGAGGATCGTGGTGGCCGGCGGCGGCGTCGCCGGCGTCAGCACGGTCGCGGCCCTGCGCGCGGGCGGCTTCGACGGCGATCTCACGCTGGTCGACGCGGGCGAGTTCCCGTATGACCGCCCGCCGCTGTCGAAGGAGTACCTGGCCGGATCGAGGGAGCTCAAGCAGATCGCCCTGCAGTCCCCGCACTGGTACGAGGAGCAGGGGGTACGGCTGATCAACGAGTGCACGGTCACCGCCCTGCACCCGGCCGACGGCACGGTGGAACTGGCGGGCGGCCTGCTGCTGCGCGCCGACCGGGTGGTGCTGGCCACCGGCGGCGGCGCGGCCCGCCCCCCGATCCCCGGCGTGGGCAGCGACCGCGTGCACGTGCTGCGCACGGCGGAGGACGCCGACCGGCTGCGGGCGGCGCTCACGCCCGGCGCCCGCGTCCTTGTGGTCGGCGCCGGCCTGATCGGCGCCGAAGTCGCCTCCACCGCTGTCGGCCTCGGCTGCGACGTCGTCCTGGCCGACCCCGTGGCCACGCCGCTCGCCGCCGCTCTCGGCGAGGACCTCGCCGCCTGGCTGCACGGACTGCACGCGCGGCGCGGCATCACCACCGTGCGGGCCGGCGTCGCGTCCTTCGCCGAGACCACGGACGGCATCGAGGCGAGCTTCGCGGGCGGCGTCGAGCCGCGGACGTTCGACGTGGCCGGGCCCGGGGTGGCTGCGGAGCCGTCGCGGGTGTTCGACGCGGTCGTGCTCGGCGTCGGCATGACACCGCGGACCGCTCTCGCCGAGTCTGCCGGACTCGACGTCGATCGCGGTGTCCTCGTGGACGCCGGACAGATCACCTCGAACCCGGCCGTGCTCGCGGTGGGCGACGGCGCGCGGACCCGTCAAGGGCCGCGGGTCGAGCACTGGGAGGCGGCCCGGCACGACGGCGCCCGCGCGGCGGCCACCATCCTCGGCGCCCGCGTCCCCGCGCCCACCGCGCCGTGGTTCTGGACGGACCGGCATGGCCGCCACGTCGAGGTCGCCGGCCACATGGAGACGGCCGACGAGGTCATCGTCCGCGGCTCGTTCGACGACCCGTGCTTCTCCGTCTTCGGCCTGCGGGACGGGCTGGTCGTCGCGGCCGCCGCGGTCGACGACTCCACCGCCGTGCGGGCCGCCCGCCGCATGATCGACCGCCGGGTCCCGGCCGACCCGGTGCGGCTGTCCGACCCGTCCACGAGCCTGCGCACGCTGCTGCGCGGCTGACGTGCCACCCTGCGGCACACCCCGTTCCCCACCACCCTCCAGAAGGGATCGAATGACACCGTGAGCACCGCCACCGACGCGCGGGCCGGGCTGCGTGCCGACCGCGACACCCACTTCGAGGTCGAGCAGTTCTACTACGAGGAGGCCGACCTCCTCGACGCCGGCCGCTACGCCGATTGGCTGGACCTGCTCGCCGACGACCTCGACTACTGGATGCCCACCCGCACCAACCGGCTGCGCCGCCAGCAGGCGCTGTCGGTGGCCGCGCGCGGTGAGGCCGCCTACTACGACGAGAGCAAGGAGAGCCTGGCCTGGCGCATCCGCCGCTTCGACTCCGGCATGGCCTGGGCGGAGGACCCGCCCTCGCGCACCCGCCACCTGGTGACGAACGTGATGGTCCGGCACGCCGACCCCGCCGAGCACCCCGGTTTCACCACCGATGACCTGCACGTACGCTCGGCATTCCTGGTCTACCGCAACCGTTTGGAGCGCGAGGAGAGCGTCTTCGCCGGCAGCCGCACCGACGTGCTGCGCCGCGTCGGAGCCGGCTTCCAAGTCGCCCGCCGGGCCATCCTGCTCGACCAGAACATCCTTCTCGCGAAGAACATCTCGACCTTCTTCTGATGGGAGCCCCTGTGAAGCACCACAGCGTGACCACCACGCTCGGCGAGATCGCCGTCGCCGAGACCGGCGAGGGCCCCGTGCTGGTGATGCTGCACGGCGGCGGCCCGGGCGCCTCCGGCGTCAGCAACTATCACCAGAACCTCCCGGCGCTGGCCCGCCACTTCCGCGTCGTGCTGCCCGACCAGCCCGGTTTCGGCGGCAGCTACCGCCCCACCGAGGAGGACCTGGACAAGCGGTCCATCACGGAGATCACCGTGGATGCGCTGTTCCAGGCGCTCGACGCCCTCGGCATCGGCACCTTCCACCTGCTGGGCAACAGCTTGGGCGGCGCCGCCGCGATCGCGATGGCGCAGGAGCGCCCCGACCGGGTCACCCGGCTGGTGCTCATGGCACCCGGCGGCGGGTGGCTGCCGTCCGGGCCCACGCCCACCGAGGGGCAGAAGGAGATGTTCCGCTACTACAACGGCGGCGGGCCGAGCGAGAAGAAGATGGCCGCGTTCATCCGCGCCATGGTCTTCGACCACCGCCAGTTCGGCGAGGACGTCGTCAAGAGCCGCTACGAGGCCTCACTCGACGAGAGCCACGTCGCCTTCTACCACCGCTACAACGCCGCCTTCGCCAAACGCGGCGGCATGGACCCGCTGTGGAAGGACCTGCACAAGATCAAGGCACCGACGCTGCTGCTGTGGGGCCGCGACGACCGCACGATCACCCTCGACGGCGCCCAGCTCATGCTCAAGCAGATCCGCGACGTGCAGTTGCACGTGTTCGGGCGGTGCGGCCACTGGGTGCAGCTGGAGCGGCAGCAAGAGTTCGAGGACCTCGTCACCGGGTTCCTGACATGAGCGGCTGGCTCGACGGGTACGCCACCCTGATCACCGGCGGCGGCTCCGGCATCGGCCGCGCCGTCGCCGAGCGTTTCCTCGCCGAGGGCGCGTGCGTGACCATCCTCGGCCGCGACCAGGCACAGCTCGACGAGGTCATCGGCGCCGCGCCCGACCCGGCGAGAATGCACGCCGTCACCGCCGACGTCCGCGACTCCGAGGCCCTGCACGCCGCCGTCGCCGAGACGGTCGAGCGTTTCGGCAGGCTCGACACCCTCGTCGCGAACGCCGGCGTGTGGGACTACCAGCGCCAGCTCACCCGCCTGTCCGGCAAAGAGATCGACGCCGCCTTCGACGAGGTCTTCTCCATCAACGTCAAGGGCTACCTGCTGGCCGCCGAGGCCGCCTGGCCGGAGCTGGTCAAGACCCGCGGCAGCATCGTCATGACGCTGTCCAACGCGTCGTTCCACGTCAACGGCGGCGGTCCTCTCTACACCGCCAGCAAGCACGCCTGCCTCGGCCTCATGCGTGAGCTCGCCTACGAGCTCGCCCCCAAGGTCCGGGTGAACGGCGTCGCCTGCGGCGGCATGAACACCGACCTGCGCGGTCCCGAGACGCTGGCGCTCGGGGACCGCTCGATTGCGGCGTCGTTCGCCAAGAGAGGGGACAGCCCGCCCATCCCGCTGCACGACTCCAGCACCGACCCGCGCGACTTCACCGCCCCGTACGTCCTGCTCGCGGCCCGGGAGCAGAGCGGTCCCATCACCGGACACGCGATCTCGGCCGACGGCGGCATCGGCGTCCGGGGTTTTGCCCGCGCCGCCGGCGGCGACCACCTCTGAGGAGCCGATCGTGACCCACCCCCCAATCCCTCGCGCAGTCGACGTCAACCCCGCCTCGGCGGTCGCACGGAACGCCCGCTACCGCGCGGACGTCGTCGCCGTCCGTTACCCGGGCGGCGACCTCACCTACGCCCAGCTCGACGACAAGGCGGCGCGGCTGGCGACCGTCCTGTCCGACGGCGGTGTCGCGGCCGGAGACCGCGTCGCCTACCTCGGACTCAACAGCGCCTCGTTCCTCCTCACCATGCTGGCCGTCTTCCGGATCGGCGCCATCTTCGTCCCGGTCAACTTCCGGCTCGCCGAACCGGAGCTGGAGCGGGTGCTCGACAAGAGCGGCGCCCGGACCATCGTCTGCGAGGAGGGACACCGCCCACACGTGGACCATGTCCGTGGCGGCACCGCGCTGACCCGGTTCCTCCTGGTGGACGACGACCCGGCGGTGCCCGCCACCTGCGGCGTCCCCGGGTGGGAGCCCTGGTCAGGACCGATGGCCGCGGCCGCGCCGACGCCGGCGGTGGTCCGCAGGACCTTCGACGAGCCGGCGATCCTGATCTTCACCTCCGGCACCACCGGGCTGCCCAAGGGAGTCATCCTCACCTACGGCAACGCCTGGTGGAACGCCGTCAACGTGGACTCCGTGCTCGACACCCGGCGCGGCGACGTCACGTACGCGGGCGCGCCGCTGTTCCACATCGGGGCGCTCAACAGCTTCGCGCTGCGCGCCCTCGCACGCGGCGGCACTGTGCTCGTCCGCCGCGCCTTCGACCCGGTCGGGTTCCTCGACGACCTGGCCACGTACCGGATCAACTCGATGTTCGGCGTGGCCGCGATGTTCGCCGCGCTCAGCCGGGTCCCGGGCGTCTTCGACATGGACTTCACCCCGCTGCGCTCCATCGTGGTCGCCGGCGCGCCGGTGCCGCCCGCGCTCATCGAGCTGTACGCCGCGCACGGCGTGCTGCTGCAGCAGGCGTGGGGGCTGACCGAGACCGCGCCGTTCGCCACCCACCTGCCCGCCGAGCACACCCTGACGAAGGCCGGCTCCGCCGGCATCCCCATGCCGTACACCGAGGTACGCGTCGTCGACGCGCACACCAACCAGCCGCTGAAGCCGGGCGAGGTGGGCGAGCTCGTGGTCCGCGGCCCCAACGTCACTCCCGGCTACTGGGAGAACCCCGAGGCCACCGCCGCCGCGTTCGACGAGGAGGGCTGGTTCCACTCCGGCGACATCGGCTACTTCGACGAGGACGGCTGCATGTACATCGTCGACCGGCTCAAGGACATGATCATCAGTGGTGGTGAGAACGTCTACCCGGCCGAGGTGGAGCGGGTGCTGGCCACGATGCCGGGGGTCGTGGACGTGGCCGTCGTCGGCGCGCCCGACGAGCAGTGGGGCGAGACCGTCGTCGCAGTGGTGTCCCCGGCCGAGGGCGTGACCCTCACGCTGGACGACGTCCGGGAGTACGCCTCCGCGCACCTGGCCAGATACAAGCTGCCCAGGCTGCTCAAGGTCGTGCGGAACGTGCCGCGCAACGCCTCCGGCAAACTGGAGAAGATCGCCATCCGACGCATGGTCGAGGAGGACGGCTGACATGATCACGGTGCCTCTCCTGCCCGACCTCGCCCCGGCTTTCCAGGGTGCTCGCGTCCGGCTGGAGCGCTGTGCCGCCGGGCGGCTCCGCGAGGCCTACCCCGTGGCCGCCCACGACATCGAACTCCAGGTGGACGAGGCAGGGACCGAGCTGCTCCGGGCGCTGGTCGACTCCGTGAGCGTGGCCGACCCGCGCTGCCGCCGCGTGGTGTACGCCGTCCCGGAAGGCGATCTGGCCCGGATCGCCGCCGCGGAGTCCGCCGGCTTCCGGTACGTCGTCGACGTGGACCTGGCCGACGCTCAGCTCAGCCTCCTGGTGGCCGAGCCCGCGTGGGTGACCAGGACCGACATGGACCTCGGCCAGGTGCCGGACAGCTGACCCCGGGCGTGGGCGGGCCTGCCGGCGGATCCTAGAGTGAGGCCGATGACATACGCATGCATGGATGACGGCGCCCTCTGATGGGGGGCGCGGCGACGGAGGCCGTGAAATCTCCGTTACGCAGCTGGGGCCCGGTGCTCAATCGCACGTTGATCGTCGTGTGTCAGAGCATGCAGGCCCTCTGCTTCGGCGGCGTCGCATTGTTCCTCCCGCTCATCAGGCAGGACGTAGGGATCAGCCCGTCACAGGCGGGGCTGCTGGCCGCGGCGGGCACGTTCACGTACGCGCTCATGCAGATCCCGTCCGGATACCTGTCTGACCGGTTCGACACCAAGCGGCTGTTCGTGGTGGGGCTGATCGGCACCAACCTGCTGTCGATCACGTTCGCGTCATTGGACTCCTTCGCCTGGCTGGTGGTCAATCAGGCGGTCTCGGGCGTCTTCCGGGCGCTGGTGTTCGCGCCGGGGCTGCTGCTGATCAGCCGGCAGTTCCCGGCGGACCGCAGGGCGACGGCCATGGGGCTCTACGTCGCCGGCGGCTTCTCCTCCAACATCCTGCTCAACGCGCTCGGCCCGGTGCTGGTCGGCCCGCTGGGCTGGCGCTGGCTGATGATCCTGTTCGCCGCCAGCGGCCTGCTGGTGCTGCTGGCCTTCGCCAGGCTCGGCGACTCCGCCCCGCACAAGGTTGATGCGAAGCCACCGACCTGGGCGGAGGCCCGCGAGATCCTGTCGCACCGGGCCGTGTGGCTGGCCGGCTTCATCCAGTTCGTCCGGCTCGCGGTGGTCACCGGGATCGGGTTCTGGCTGCCGAGCCTCATCGTGGAGGACAAGGGTTTCTCGCTCGGCGTGGCCGGTGCGGTCGTGGCCATCGGCGCGGCGGTCACGGCTCCGGCGAACTTCCTCGGCGGCTGGCTGTCCGACCGGCTCGGACGGCCGCTGGCCGTGGTCGGCGTGTCCCTGGCCATGCTGGCCGTCACGATCTTCCTCATTCCGTTCGTGGACGCCCTGCCGGCGCTGATCGCGGTGATCGCGGTGAACTCGGTGTTCCTCCAGCTCTACTTCGGGCCGCTGTTCGCCGTGCCGTTGCAGCATGTCGGCACGGCGAACGCGGGCCTGGTCACCGGGTTCAGCAACTTCTGCGCCAACCTCGGGGGAGTGGCCTTCGCCTACGGGCTGGGCGCCTTCAAGGACGCGACCGGCTCCTTCGACGCCGGCCTGTGGGCCCTGTCCGGCATGTGCGCCGCCGGGCTCGTCGTCACCGGGCTGATCACCCGCCTGCCCCGCCGATGAGGGTCAGGCGCCGATGGTGGCCTGCGGCCCCGCGTACGTCCTGAGCAGTGACGGCACGTTGGCGGCGGGGTCGAGGGTGTAGGAGTAGAACGAGCTCGGGGTGAAGGCCGAGCCGCCGGTCTCCTGCTGCCCGGAGGAGTTGACCACGATGCTGCCGGACTGACGCAACTGGGCGGCGTCGTCCTTGTAGTACGGGTCCTTGACCGTGTCGTAGTAGCTGTTCTCGATCACCATCTTGGTGGCGCCACGCGCGTAGTTGCCGTAGCCGGTCACGTTCTGCAGGTAGTTGTTGTAGAGGTGCGCGTAGGCGACGTTGTCGGTGCTGGGGTTGCGGGAGTTGGTGCCCCGGAACCAGTTGTGGTGGATCGTCATCCGCGCCGTCACGTTCTCCGTCCAGCCGATGCCGAAGGTCTTGTTGTTGTCGGCCAGGACGTTCCAGGACACGGTCAGGTAGCTGTTGTCCCTGCGGCTGTCGATCAGGCCGTCGTTCATGCGGGTGATGTGGTTGTGGTCGATCCAGATGTGGTGGGCGGTGTCCATCTGGATGCCGTCGTAGTCGTAGGTGTCGTCGCCGGGGTCGTCGTCGGCCATCCGGGTGTCGCGGATGGCCAGGTTCCTGATGATGACGTTGCTGACGCCCGCGCCGAGGAAGAAGCCGCCGTTGACGATGTGGCCGCTGGTGCCGACGCCGACGATGGTCTTGTTCGAGGCGACCCTGATCTCGGTGCCGTACGGCGTGACGGTGATCGGGCCACCGACCCTGATGACGTAGGGGGCGCTGGCGGTGGCGTACCTGACCAGGTCGGCGTAGGTGGTGACGGTGACCGTGGCGCCGCCCGCGCCGCCCGTGGTGGTCGTCAGGCCGTTGCCGCTGGTGGCGGCGAAGCCGTCGGCGTTGTTGGACCAGGTGCGTCCGCCGGCCGAGCTGAACAACCATTGTTTGTTGGTGTTGGCGGTGCAGGTCTCCTGGATGATCGCGGCTCCTGAGGCGGTGGAGGCGCCCTGATCGCTCAGGCACAGGCCGCTGGCGACGCTGATGATCTGGTACGTGCCGGTGCCGGACGGGGTCAGGCGCCACTGCTGGTTGGGCTTGGTGCCGTCGCCGCATCCCCACTGCTGCAGGCGTACCCCTGAGGTGGTGGAACCGCTGGGGACGTCCACGCAGCGTCCGCTGTGGACGTTGACCAGGTTGTAGACGCCCGATCCCGCCGAGCGGAGAGTGAACTGCTGCCAGGCGGCGCCCGAGCACCCCCACTGCTGCAACAACGCGCCGTTGTCCAGCGAGCCGCTCACCACGTCCAGGCACATGCCGCTCTTGGTCACCTTGAGTTGATAGACGCCGCCTGCCACGGGTGTGTCCGCCTGGGCGGGTGCGGGCACGACCCCGAGCGAGGTCAGGACGGCCAGGACGGTGAATGCCGCGCGAGCGCGGATGTTCATGATCTCCTCCGGAGATGGTCAGCCGATGGGGTTCCAGCCGTCGGACCCGGCGAGGTACTTCTGCGGGGTGTAGTTCGCGGCCTGGGTGTCGCTGAGCTGGGGCCGGTTGGCGTTCGTCCCGGCTCCCGCCCCGGTGTTCCGGTATTCGAAGAAGCGGGCGTTCCTCCAGGAGTTGGCGGACATGTCGGTCCACGGTTGAGCGGTGTTGATGAGGGATCCGAGCGTGGACTCCCGGTAGAGCACCTGGGCGTCGGGGCGCCACGGGCGGCCCAGGCTGGTGGTGCCGGCCGAGGCCGCCCCGCTGATCCTGGACTTGTAGAACAGGAAGCCGTAGGTCTTCGCGGCGTCCGTGCTCGCCGCGGTCAGCGGAGCGCCGGTGCTGCGCTTTTCGTGGATGTCGCAGGAGTCGAAGACGATGGTGCCGCCGCCGAAGATGAAGTCGACGGTGCCCTCCACGTACGAGTTCGAGACGTAGGCCCGGGCGGAGTTGTTGACCAGGAACGTGTCCTGGTCGCCGAGCAGGCGCACGTTGGACAGGCGGGCGCGGTCGGCGTTCAGGTTGAGCGCCACCGCCTGATGCCCGGAGACGGCCGGGTCCTCGTTGAAGTCGTTGGAGATCGTCAGGTTGGTGGCGACGAAGTCGTGGCCGTCGACGAACGCGGTCGCGCTGCCGGATGTCCCGTATTCGCCCGCATAGTGGTTGTTAACGATAACAGTCTGGGCCGCCGAAGAGCCGAGGCCCTGCAGCGTGACGTACGGCTTGGTCGACGGAACCCGGACGATCTCCCGGTACGTCCCGGGTGCGATGGTGATCGTGACCCGGCTCGCGTTCCCCGACGGCACGGCGTCGACCGCGGCCTGGATCGTCCGATATGTGCCGGAGCCGTCGGCCGCGACCGTGGGCTTGGACACGGGGGTGAACAACCATTGTTTGTTGGTGTTGGCCGTGCAGGTCTCCTGGATGATCGCGGCTCCTGAGGTGGTGGAGGCGCCCTGGTCGCTCATGCACAGCCCGGTGGCGGCGCTGACGACCTGATAGGTACCGGTGCCTGAGGCGACGAAGCGCCACAACTGGTTGCTCTTGGTGCCGTCACCGCACCCCCACTGCTGCAGCCGCAGCCCGGAGGTGGCCGACCCGTTCGGCACATCGACGCACCGGCCGCTGTTCACATTGCGGATCGTGTAGACCCCCGACCCCGCGGAGACGACCGTGAACTGCTGCCAGGCGGCGCCCGAGCACCCCCACTGCTGCAACAACGCGCCGTTGTCCAGCGAGCCGCTCACCACGTCCAGGCACATGCCGCTCTTGGTCACCTTGAGCTGGTAGACCCCGCCTGGCACGGGCACATCCGCCTGAGCCGCAGGTGGGGCCAGTCCCCAGGCGATCACCGTCAGCAGGGCGACGCCTGCCGCGTGCTTGCGCACGAACATCTCATGTGCTCCTTCCTCGTAGCCACTGAGGAAGAAGCACACGTAAGAGATCTGTCAACTGAACCACCGCGATCGGGCCGAAAAACCATGGTCGCGGATGAAACTTTCATGCGAACGCCCGTGGTGGGCGTCCGGCGGGCGCTGTCGGCCTTTTCGCTGCTCAGCCGCGAAAATTTCGAAATTGCGGGAATTCTGCCTGCTAGCGGGGCTCGGAGGCGTTTCATGCCGTTGACGTTGCGTTCGGGCTACCGCAACGTTTCCTCCGACCGCACCCCTCAGCCGGAGGCACCTGATGAAACGCCCCACCCTGCTCGTCGTGCTCGCGGTGGCGCTGATGGCGGCCGTCCCGTCCCCGGCGACGGCGGACACGCCGTGGTCCGGACGCGCCGACGGGTTCGCCGGGCTGAGCGCCCTCGGCGTGGACGGCACCACAGGTGGCGCCGCCGGCCCCACCGTGACCGTGGACAACCAGGCCGATCTGGAGCGGTACGCCACGGCGGCGGAGCCGTACGTGATCAAGGTGAGGGGCCCGATCAGGATAGAGCCCTACGGCAAGGAGATCGCGGTCGCCTCCGACAAGAGCATCGTCGGCGAGGGCGCCGGCGCCGAGATCGTCCAGGGCGGATTCTTCCTCAACCAGGTGCACAACGTCATCATCCGCAACCTGACCATCCGCGACTCCTACGTCGCCGGCGACTGGGACGGCAAGAGCAAGGACTACGACGGCGTCCAGATGGACGGCGCCCACCACGTGTGGATCGACCACAACCACTTCACCAGGACCGGCGACGGCCTGCTCGACATCCGCAAGGACAGCGACTACGTCACCGTCTCCTGGAACGTGTTCAGCGACCACAACAAGGCCGTCGGCGTCGGCTGGACCCCGAACGTGGTGACCAAGGTGACCATGCACCACAACTGGATCCGCGGCACCCACCAGCGCAACGCCAGCATCGACAACACCCTGGCCGCGCACTGGTACAACAACTACGTCCAGGACACCGCGATCTACGGGACCATGATCCGCGGCAGCGGCAAGCTGGTCGTCGAGAACAGCTACTACCGGTCGGTGCCCGACCCGATCGTGGCCAAGGACCCCGCCTCCCAGGTGGTCCAGCGCGGCAACGTGTTCGACGGCAGCGAGGGCCGCACCGACAACGTGGGCGCGGCCTTCGATCCATCCGCCTACTACGCCTACACGCTCGACCCCGCCGATCGGGTGCCCGCCATCGTCGGCCGCGGCGCCGGTCCGCTCGGCGGGGAGCGGCCCGCTCCGCAGCGGATCACCGTCGCGCTCGACGGCACCGGCGACTTCGGCAGCGTGCAGGCGGCCGTCGGCGCGGCCCCGCGCGGCGCGGTGATCACGGTCAAGCCGGGCGTCTACCGCGAGATGGTCCGGGTGTGGGCGGGCCGCAGGGACCTCACGATCAAGGGTGCCACCGGCGACCCCGACGACGTGGTCATCACCTACGAGCTGCCCGCGAACGGGCAGAAGTTCTACGGCGGCACGTGGGGACCGGCCGGCAGCGCCACCTTCGGCGTGCTCGGCAACGACATCACGGTCGAGGGCGTCACGCTGCGCAACGCCTACGACGAGTCCCTCGCCGCCGGCCCGGCGCCCGCCGTGCAGAGCGCCGGTGACCGGATCACCTTCAAGGGCACCCGGTTCCTCGGCAACGAGGGCACCTTCCAGGCGGACGGCCGGGCCTACCTGCGGGACTGCTACGTGGAGGGCGACGTGGACATCGTCCGCGGCCCCGGCACGGCCGTCCTGGACCGCTGCGTGATCACGTCGCTGGGCGCCGGGACCGTGGCCGCGGGCGGCGCCGTCCTCATCGCCGGCAGCCGGCTGGAAGGCGACGTGGCGAAGGCCGTCTCCCTGGGACGGTCCGGTGACGGCGCTCAGGTTGTCGTCCGCGACTCCTGGCTGGGCGCGCACGTCAAGGACGACCCCTGGGAGGGCGAGGGCCGTTTCGCCGAATACCGCAACACCGGCCCCGGCGCGGCCGTCACGGCGGACCGGCCGCAGCTCACCGACGACGAGGCACGCGCGTACACGGTCCGGACCTTCCTGCGGAACTGGACTCTTCCGTCCGGGACCTGACCGGACCGTGCTGTCGTCCGTCTAGTCGTTTTCCGGCGTGCGGTCACGCTGGGCGGCGTACAGGTCGGTGACGCCGGGACGTGAGCCATGCTCGACCAGGAGGTTCTCCAGGTCGCCGGCGAAGTCCGGAGGCAGCTCGCTTGCGGTGCCGTTGGTGCCCTGGACACCCACCGTCACGCTGCGGGGCGCGACGTCGGCGATCGTCACGGCGTACGCGCTGCCGCTCGTGACCCGGACGTTCCAATGCGCGATCCGCGCCCCGAACAGCGGCCCGGACGCCGCCGAGCCGCCGACGCGGCCGTTGTTCACCAGGGTGATGTCGGTCCGGGCGTTCTCGAACGGGAGCGCCCGGTGGGTGTCGAAGGTGCCCTCGGCCATCCGGCCCCGCCGCCACACGTTGCCCGACGACAGGCCCTCCACGTTGAGTCCGTGATGGACGGCGCCGGACGGCACCGGGACGGTGAACGCCTCGATCTCGAAGTCGTCGACGAGGTTGTCGTGCGACTGCATTCGGCAGGCGAAGCTGTGGTGGGCGGCCCGGCCGCCTACGGCGACTCGGGAGAGCGTGGTCGACTTGGCGTAGGTGAAGCCGAAGCCGAGGTCGCAGTTCTCCACGCGGACATCGCTCGCCCAGCAGTCGTGCACGGCCTGGAAGCACACCCCGTTCGAGCCGGGGTGTTTGTTGTGCGCGGTCATCGCGACCGGTTCGTTGCGGATGGTGAGCTGCTCGACGCCGCTGTCGTGCACGGTCGGGCCGAGCGCGCGCAGCCGGGCCGGCCAGCCGGGGCGCAGGTCGTACTTGAGCGGCTGGGCCAGGAGGACGAGGCGGTCGCCGAGGATCGCCTCGATGCGGACGGGCCACTGGAGGGAGGCGTACTGGATGTATTGCCCGCCGGAGCCGGTGACGAGCTGCGGCGCTCTGCGCGGCCAGTCGTACGATCGGGCGCCGGGCACCTCCCCGGCCAGATGCGTCAGCAGGCTCGCGTCCGGCGGGTTGGCGCACTCGAGCATCACCATGTCGCCCGCACGCAGCCCTCCGGTGCCGGAGACCAGGAGCGTGCGCTGGCCGCGAGAGGCGGCGCCGACCTCCGCGAGGGGGGTGTCGCCGAGCAGCCAGCCCTCGGTGCCGGCGAAGTCCTCGGCCTCCGAACGGGCCCGCCGCTCGGCCGCCATGAACCACACCTGCCCGCCGGTCCACGACCAGCGGCTGTTGCCATTGGACTGCCGGGCCGGCCGGTAGCCGTCGTCCAGCGTCCGCGTGAAGTGCAGCACGGTGGCCGCACGCCCGGCGCCGCGCAGGACGACGTTGGACCAATGCACGAAAACCGGCGATGACAGCAGGTAGGTGCCGCGGGGCACCAGCACCACACCGCCGCCCCGTTCCCCGGCCGCGCGCAGCGCCGCGTTGAAGGCCGGGGCGCAATCCGTCGTCCCGTCCGCGCGAGCGCCGTGGTCGGTCACCCTGGTCACCACGTCCGGCCGCGGCGGACGGGCTCCGAGGCGGTAACCGGCGCGGGAGATGTCGGGAATCAGCGGGTGGGATCCGGGCGCCTGCGCCCACTGGTCCAGCAGGGCGGCCGACGCCGCATCCGCGGGCCGGCCCGACGCTCGGGCGGGTCCGGCGGCCGCCACGGCTCCGCTCGCGAGCGCGAGCGCGGGCGCGGCGATGGCCGCCGCCGCGCCGCCGACGAGCGTCCGGCGGCTCAGCTTGGCAAGGTCCTGACGCATGGTGCTCCTCGGGGGTCGAGCACTCCACTCAAAGGTGGGATCTTTTGATGGTGATCCCACAGAATGTCGGGACTGTCAACCGCCTAAGGCCGGGAACGACCTTTGCATGAAACGTGGCGAGGTCCGCGATACGTCGGATGTGTCTTCGTTCCTGGCGGCCAGGGGCCGGGGAGATCGGCCCCTGGCTCGCTGGTCACGAGTAGTACTCGTAGTGGACGTTGGTCCTGGTCTTGGTGTTGAAGTCGATCCCGCCGTCGAGGTAGCGGGTCCACAGCCGGGCAAGTTTCGCCGACCGTACGGTGCACCCGGCCCACCGGACTGCCTTGGGACGGATGCTGCCGACGTAGTCGTAGCAGGCTCCGACCTTGGTGCCGTTGACCCAGAGCCGGGCGTTCAGGCTGACGTCATAGAGCCTTGTGCGGGAGACGTTCTTGATCCGCACCTTGATGCGGCAGGTGTCCTCGCATTTACCGAAGTAGATCTTGTAGTCGAGCAGATGCGGACGAGCCGTCGTCCCCGTCTCGGACGCCGAGGCCGCCGCCGGCGTCGCGAGGACCCCGGTCGCGACGGTAGCCGCTAAGAGCACGCCGACAAGACGCTTGGTCATGTTTCCCCCATGGCCATGAACCGCCGCTTCCCCCGTTGAAAGCGGCACACTCTTCCTGATTAACCATCAGGAAAGTGCACAGGTCAACATTTATTGGCGTATATCCCGCGAGTCCCGGCCGTTGAGAATGCCGAGGAACCGTGCTCGAATGTGCCCGCTCTGTCGCCCGGGGTAAAGCGCGCCCCAACAGCCAAGGCCCCGGAACGGCGGGCCAAGCGGAGGGGAAAGAGCCGGTCGCGACGCCCGATACGGGCCACTGGTTCGGAAGCGATCGGCCAAGAATCTTTGGATCGTCCGATGCGGGGTGGCTCGCGTCTCGGAGGCCTCCACGACCTTACTTTCTGTCGTGGCTCTTATCCCTATGTGATCGAGAGGAACTTCCATGCTTCGTGGCATGCTCGCGGCCGGTCTCACGCTGGCCGCTACCAGTCTCGTCATGGCCGTCGGCCCAGCCGCTCAGGCCGACCACAGGGCCCCGTACGCGCGAGCCCTGGCGACCGTCGACGCCGGCGGCACGCTCATCAGCGGCAGGAACGTCATCAGGTCATGGCGGGCCGGCCTCGGGCGGTACTGCGTCCAGGTCTCCCACCGGGTGGACGTGAACGACGCGCAGTTGCAGGTCTCCTCCCGCCAGGCGCTGCGGCTCGCCCACGTCGTCTACGGGAGCCCGTCGCCGATCTACCGGAACGATTCGCCGGTCTACCGGAACACTTCGGCAGACCAGAGGAGCAATTCGGCCGACTACAGGAACGATTCGCCGGTCTACCGGAACCCGTCGCCGGGCCACCGGAACGGGTCGCCGGTCTACAGGAACCCGGGCCATCGCAACGGGTGGCACAAGCACGGATGGCCGGGCCACCGTCACCCGTCGCCGGTCTACAGCAGCCCGTGGGCGACCTGCGGCCAGCACAACACCGTCACCGTCAACGTCTACAACCCCAGCACCGGCCATCTCGCCGACGGCGGCTTCGACCTCGTCATCGCCTGACTAGAAAGGAACACCGAGATGAAAAGCATCAAGCGCGTCTGCGCACTCACGCTCGCCGCGACCGCCATCCTGGCGCCGGCCCCCGCCTTCGCGCACACCCCGGACGGCCACGGCCACCCCCACGGCTTCCCCCAGGCCTCGGCCATGGTGGCGGCGGACGGGTCGATCATAAGGAGCAGGAACATCGCCGATGTCTGGCGAGCGTACCCGGGAACCTACTGTGTCGTCGTGGAGCCCAACGTCGACCTGGACGGTGCGGAGGAGCTCTATGCCCGGGCCGTGGGCCGACACTGGTCCCCCCGCTCGCTGTCCGTGCAGCGCGGGTCCCGTGCGTGCGGCGGTGACTGGCACGACACCATCGCCGTCCGCAGCCACGGCGGCTACGGATACGCGGCCGACACCGCGTTCTACGTGAGAATCTCCTGAGATTCTCCGCTGCCGCCTCGGCTCCCGGCCGGTCGATTCGTACCAGCCGGGAGCCGAGGCGTGTCCGGGGCTCAGCCGCCCGGCTGGATCAGGCCCGACTCGTACGCCGCTATGACCGCCTGCACCCGATCCCTGACCGCGAGCTTGGCGAACACGTTGCTGACGTGGGTCTTCACCGTGTGCTCGCTGACGACGAACGCCGCGGCGATCTCCGCGTTGGACAGGCCGCGACCGAGCAACATCAGCGTCTCCCGCTCCCGGGTGGTGAAGAGGTCGAGCCCGACGGGTCGTCTCCTGGGCCTCTTGGACACCATGTCGTCGATCAGCCGCCGGGTCACGGCCGGTGCGAGCAGCGACTCCCCGGCGGCCACCACCCGGACGGCATGCACCAGGTCGTCCCTGCGCACGTCCTTCAGCAGAAAGCCGCTCGCCCCGGCGTGGAGCGCGTCGTAGATGTAGTCGTCCTCGTCGAAAGTGGTCAGCATCAGGACGCGCGTGTCCGTCTCCGCGCACACGACCCGGGCGGCGTCGATGCCGTCCATATGCGGCATCCGGACGTCCAGGAGGAGCACCTGGGGCCGGTGCGCGCGTACCGCGTTGATCGCCGCGAGGCCGTCGCCCGTCCGCGCGGGAGCCGTACCGAGACCTGGAAACCCCGGCCCGAAGGCGCAGCCCGAACGTGGCGTCCCCGCCGCACGCCGCCGCCCGCTCCCTGATGCCGATCAGCCCTTGGCCGCCCGCGTCGGCGGGCCCCGGGGCCGTGGCCGTCATCGGTGACGGTGACCCGCAGCGCGTCGCGCTCCCACGCGAGATGGACCTCCGCCGAGCCGGCGCCGGCGTGCTTGACGACGTTGGTGAGCGACTCCTGGATGATCCGGTACGCGGCGACCTCGACGTCGTGCGACAGCTCGACCCCTCCGAGTCCTTGAGCAGCCCCAGCATCCTGCGCAGTCCCATGGCGTCTCTGCCGCTGGCGGCGATCGCCTCGAAAGCCGCCTCCGCACGCTCCGGCCGGGTGCGTACGGCGGCCGCATCGCCCGCTCCCGCAGCGCGAACGACTGCTGCCGGGTCAAGGCCGCCACCCGGCCCAGGGCGTAGGCCGCCACCCAGGTCGCCAGCCCCCGCACGTACGTGTCCACCGACCCGATGACACCAGCGTGCCCACCGCCGTGACCACGATGACGACCATCCGATAGGAGGGCGGCGAGGCGTAGGCGACGGTGTAGACGGCGATCAGCCATCCATACCAGATCGGCTGGTTCGGCCCGTTCCCCACGAGGTCGTAGAAGGGGATCGCGATCATGACGGCGAACACCACCGTCAGCGGAAACCGGCGCCGCAGCAGGATCGGCAGCGTGGCCGCGAACACGGGCAGCAGGAGCGCGATCGGCCACTCCCGCTCGGCCGAGGTGAACGGGGCGAGCTGCGTGCGACGTCATTCGTCCTCGCTCCCGTCCTCGCCCTGGTCTACGGCCTGGTCCGCATCCTCGACGGACTCGACGGACTCGACGGACTCGACGGACTCGACGGACTCGACGGCGCCTACGGGCCCGGCGCTCGTCGTGCTCGGCGTCGGCGTCGTGGTCGCCGGCAAGGATCTCCTCCCGCTCAGCGCCCTGCTCAACCTCGCGGGCCTGGCCCCGCTGGGCCGGCGGCCCGGGCATGGTGGCCCGCCGGCGAGCACGCCGGTCATCGCCCGGAACACGAACCGCTGACGCCCGCCCGGTGCGGTGAGCGGAGGCCGGGCGCGCCCTGGTCCTGCACGGCGCTCTGCAGCGACGGCGAAACGGCCGGTCACGTGGGCCAAGATCGCATCAGAGGGGACTCACTCTTCAGGCAGGTGCTCCTGTGCCCATCGGGCGATCTCGTCCAGTACCGGCATGAGGGCACATCCGTGCGCACATCACCGGGGACGGTGAGCCTGTCCCGTACGAGCCGCAACCGGCCATGATCCTTGTCCCGCTCGGGCCGGAGGGCGGCGCGGGCCAGCTGCCCGGCCACGACGGCATCGTGGGATCCGAGGTCACCGCCGAGATCAAGGGCCGCGCCATGCTGGTCGAGCGGAGCGCGGCCTCCTTCGACGCGCCCGAGTGAAAGCGCTCTGACAAACCCCGGCGATGGGTGGGAGTAGGTAAAGAATTTCGCCCCGATCGCCTATCTCGTAGGGCATTCTGTTGCCTGCTCCCCATCGGGGTTTGCATCTTTCTATGCCGTTCGCTTACGTTAGAGGACTCAGGGCGTACGCCTGGCAGCATTTCATGCCGCGTAACGCTCTCCGTATTGCCGAGACCGCGTCTCATCAGCACGGACCTTCGAGTCCGCGACTATGACGCGGCCGCCGAATTCGCGATCTGCGGAACCGGGGACCCACTTCATCCGGGGTGAATCGGCGCGCTCGACACGAGCGCCCCGTAGGGCACTTCCACGCCCGAACCCGTCAGCTAACCCGGTAGGCGGCATGGAAGCTAGGAGCATTTTTCACCCATGGCCAAGAACGTCTTCGCT